>JARLGE010000033.1 GCA_031296215.1 Occallatibacter sp. | reverse complement strand
CGTTTCTCGGCACGACTGAAGTCGTGCCCTGGCACGTTTGTCGCTAATCCCTAACCCCTGTTCCCTAATCCCTAATCTCGAATCCCTCAGTGCCTAGCGGTCAATCTCCCCTAACACAATGTCGATGGAGCCGATGACGGCTACCAGGTCGGCCAGCATCCGTCCCTTGCACATGACTTCGAGCGCCTGCAACGTTGGAAACGACGGATAGCGCATGTGCACACGATACGGCTTGGCCGTTCCGTCGGAGACGATGTAGTAGCCCATCTGGCCGTGGCCGCATTCGATGCCTTGGAAGACCTCGCCGGCCGGTACGGTGAAGCCCTCTGTCACGATCTTGAAGTGATGGATCAACGCCTCCATCTGGGTCTTCATCTTTTCCCGGTCGGGCAGGACGATCTTGGGCGCGTCAGCCTTCACCGTACCCTCGGGCATGCCATCCAACGCCTGCTGGATGATCTTCACACTCTCGCGCATTTCGATGAGGCGGACTTCGTACCGCGCCCAGCAATCGCAGTCGTTCGAGACGGGCACCTGGAACTGAAACTTTTCGTAGCTGGAGTAGGGCATGTCGCGGCGCAGATCGAAGTCAACTCCCGAGGCTCGCATCGGCGGCCCGGTGACGCCCAGAGCAACGGCATCGGCGGCAGAGAGATGGCCCACGCCCTTGAGGCGATTGCGGAAGATGGGGTTGCCGGTGAGGAGGTTCGAGTACTCGTCGATCTTTTCCGGGAAGGTGCGGATGAAGGCCTGCACGCGGTCGAGGAAGTCGAGCGGCGGTTCAAGGGCCAGGCCGCCGATGCGGATGTAGCTGGTCATCATGCGCTGGCCGGCGACGGCTTCAAAGAGGCGGAGAATGTCTTCGCGCTCGCGGAAGGTATAAAGAAATACGGTGAGGGCACCGATGTCCATGGCGTGGGTGCCCAGCCAGATGAGGTGGGAGTTGAGGCGGCTCAGTTCGGCCAGCAGCACGCGCATCCACTGGGCCTTGGGAGGAATCTCCAGCGAGAGGAATTTCTCGACGGCCAGGGCGTAGCACAAATTATTGGCCAGGGGGTCGAGATAGTTAATGCGGTCGGTGAGCGGAACCACCTGGTGATAGAACTTGGCCTCGCAGGTCTTCTCGATGCCGGTG
This sequence comes from Occallatibacter sp., assembly GCA_031296215.1. Taxonomy (GTDB): domain Bacteria; phylum Acidobacteriota; class Terriglobia; order Terriglobales; family Acidobacteriaceae; genus Telmatobacter. The sequence continues at coordinate 12,399 of JARLGE010000033.1, read as the reverse complement.
TGCAGATAGCCGATCTCGGGATAGATGCGAACGATGATTTCGCCGTCGATCTCGAGCACCAGGCGGAGGACGCCGTGGGTGGCGGGGTGCTGCGGGCCCATGTTAATGACCATGTGCTGGTCGTGGGCGCCTTCGGCCGGCTCAAGGACGGGCATGCCTGCGGGATTGCTCATTTAGCGATAGCCCTCCACCGGGTAGTCCTTGCGCAGGGGATGGCCCTTCCAATCCTCGGGCAGCATGATGCGGCGCAGGTTGGGGTGCTCGTCGAAGCGGATGCCGAACAAATCGAAAACTTCGCGCTCGTAATAGTTTGCTCCAGCCCAGACGGGCGTGATGGAGTCGATGGCCGGGTCGGCTTCGTCGAGCAAAACGCGGAGCCGGATGCGCTCCTTATAGGAGTGCGAGACCAGGTGGTAGCTCAACTGAAAGCGCGGCGAGGAAGGGAACCAGTCGACGGCGGTCAGGTCTTCAAAGAAGTTGTAGCCGGCCGATTGCATGGTGGCGCAGGCGGCGCGGATCTCTTCGGCCGAGATGGTCAAGGTCAGCTCGCCGAAGTCGAACTTGGCGTCGATCACCGCATCGGGATTCCAGGCGGCTATAGCCTTGAGGGCGGGGTGACCTGCAAAGGCTTCCATCACCGCGGCCTTGCCCATCAGTTTCTGCGATTCGCTCATGGTTAAAGGTCCGCCCTGTCCTGGCTCCAGTTGAGGATGCCTTTGCGCACGATGTAGTAAAGGCCGACGGCCACGAAGCCCAGGTAAACCAGCATCTCCCAGAAGCCGAACAAGCGGGAGACGTGGGCCAGTTCGGGCAGCCTGCGGTAGACCACCGCCCAGGGCATCATGAACACCGCTTCCACGTCGAACAGGATGAAGAGCACGGCCACCAGGTAGAAGCGCACGCTGAATCGGCCGCGGGCGTCGCCGACGGCGACGATGCCGCACTCGTAGGCGGCCAGCTTGGTGGTGGTGTTGCGATGACGGCCCACAAACCAGGAGGCGACTACCATGCCCAGGCCGAGCAAAATGACGGCCAGAATCTGCATGAAGAGCGGGAGATATTGCCAGGAATACGGGATGGTCGCCTCCCAGTCTGAAAGAATCCGCAAGAATTGCGCCTGCTTCGTTCGGAATCAACAGCGTAGCGAACAGGACGCTGGTTTGAGCTTAGGTTTTCAGCCTCATCCCGTCAAGGCGCGGGCGGAGGCCAGAGGCTGCCGAACGAGGCTCCCGACGGGAATCGGCGCAGGCAGGATTGCTGTAGGGCGAGATTGCAGATGATTTTGCTCGCTTGTCCGTGTTGAAATTGCAGGCGAATCTGCCCAGGAGGCTGCCGGGACCGGTGCGGCGCACCCCGCGGCCGGGCGAAACACAGGAATTTGCGAGATTTGAAGGCCAGGGCCGCGGCCTCGAAAGAGGGATGGGTGTGCTGTAACCGGAGATAGACGGGCCTGCACTGTGCCGGTTGATCGTCACTTGGGGTTTCCCCCTCGCGGGGCGCCCAGCGTGCTGTTTCTCAAAGTTGGCTGCATTGCAGTTGGATATAACAGAGGCGCATGTCTGGCAACGGTGAGCTATATCACAGCGATTGCAGAAAGGGAATCGCACACAGTTTGAGTTCATTTCGGGTCACGGTACGTCGGTCATCTGAATACTTCCCCGCGATAGCCGAAAAAGAGAGTGAGGATCAAGATCATGGCTACCGCGATGCCCGCCAACTTCCACATGCCCGTCTCTGCGCCGGCAGCCGCCACTGGCTGTATCCTGGTCAACCGCCGCCGCCGCATTACATCCCAGGCGGGGCACGCGCTGGAGATTCTCGGCCACGCCATCGAATATCTTACCGATGAGTTCGTCCATCGCCAGGCCGGAATCCCTCTGAGCAGCCCCGATCTGGAGGCTGTGCAATTGCTCATGGCGTTGAATCGCCAGGTGTATTTCGAGTGTCCGGAAGCAGTGACGCTGGGCGAGCGGCTGCGGTCAATGCTGCATCTTCGCGCAGCGTAGGCTGCTTCGCAAGACCACCCAGAGAGTCATTTCCGATTGGCTCCGGGATGTCCGCGCGCGCGCTCCGGGGGGGATCTTGCGCGAAAGCGCGTATATCACTGACCAAAGGCCAGCACGGCCGCCAGCAGCAGCCAGGCCAGGCTCATGGTGTGCCAGAACCAGGCGCTTGCGTCCACGGCGACCTGGCGGTGCTCGACGCGCTGGAAGAAGCCCAGAAACCCAAGGCAGAAGACCAGCGCCAGCAGGCCGACGACCAGGTGTGCGGCGTGCAGGCCGGTGATCATGTAGAAGAAGTAGCTGGCCGGAGTGGAGAAGCGGTCGAAGGCGAAGCCCTGGACCGTCAACTGCCGCCAGGCCATGGCCTGGCCGGCGAGAAAGAGTGTGCCCAGCACCAGCGTGGCGCCCAGCCAGGGCAGCGTGCTGCGCAGGGCGGGGCGGCCCAGGCCCAGCCATTCTTCGAGGACATCGATCTCGCGAAAGATGCGCTGCCGCGCTCTCTCCATGGTCAGGCTGCTCAGAAGCAGCACAGCCGTATTCCAGTAGAGGATGCGCGGAAGAAGAACCGGACGCCAGTCGCCGGTGAACTCGTGCGTACGCGGGTCCATGCGCAGGCCGGCCTGGCGGGCGAAGAAGAACAGGACCAGAACGGCGAAGAAGAACATGTCGGCGGCGAGGGCAGAGAGCACGAAAAAACGCACCTTGTGCAACAGCTCGCGGGGGCCACGGCGGTCCTTTTTCCATTCGTCGTCGCCTCCGCCGCCGCCCCCGCCGGTGGGCCGCCGGTCGACAGGAGGTTTCCCGCCGATTCCCGGCTCTTTCCGTTCCGTCTCCGAAGGGGTGGGGGTAAAGGTGGAGGGCATAGGCAGTCCTCTGTGAGGATGAGATTACACTCACTTTGGGTTGGACGCATCCGGAATCGATGGGGAGGCCAGGCAATTTGGACGGGGTTGTTTTGATTCCGGGAAACGCGGGCTCGAGTGCTCGGGAGCCCGAAACTATTCTTGCATGGCGGCGATGACGGACTCAACGAACAGCCGGTGGACGCGGCGGTCCCGGGAGAGTTCGGGGTGAAAGGTGGCGGCCATCAGGCTGCCCTGCCGCACCAGCACCGGAGAGCCGTCGCGCTGGGCCAGTATCTGGACTGACGGGCCAGGATCGAGGAGGCGCGGGGCGCGGATGAAGACCATCTCCAGCGGACCGCCGGGGAGAGCCGTTTCGGCGGTGAGGATGGCGGAGTCGATCTGGCGGCCGTAGGCGTTGCGCTCGGCGACGGCGTCGAGCAGGCCAAGACTCCGCTGCGCCGGGTTGCGCACTTCGCGAGCCAGCAGAATGGCGCCGGCGCAGGTGCCGAAGACCGGCTTGACGCTGCAAAAGTCCTTCAAGGTTCCGAAAAAGTGCAGCTTATCCAGGAATCTCAGGATCGTAGTTGATTCGCCGCCGGGAAGAATGAGCCCGTCAAGGCCGTGGAGCTGGTCCTTTTTGCGGACTTCGCACGGCTCGGCGCCGGCCTCGGCCAAGGCTTCGGCGTGGGCGGCATAGTCGCCCTGGATGGCGAGGACGCCGATGCGGGGGTGCTGCGCGCGGTGAAGGCGTTGCGCTTCGTCATCACGTGCGGCCTCTTCTTCGGCTGGGAGCCGCTCGACAAAACGGGGATTCGGCTCGCTGCAAGGGGTCAGAAAGCCGTCGCCCAGATCCGGGCCGTCCGGGTCAAGCAGAGGGCCCTTGAGTGGCTCCCGATCTTTTTCTTTCTTCGTCAATTGGATGCTCCGCCTTTGGCTCGGAAACCTGATGTTTCTTTCGCCGGCAAACTTGATTGCTCAAGACAATCTTAGCGGTCATCGAACTTTCGCGCTCGGGGCGCTGGAGATTCGCGCCGTCCTTCCAGAAGGGGATGTGAAGATCGACCTGTTGAACAAGCTGTCGGCGTAACCACTCCCTGCGCCACCTAAGTGGTGCAGACACCCCTGGGCTCAGCAAATGATCGAAGGCGGCTTCAATGGGGCTGACCATTCGGGGACTGATTTGGCGCTCTTCGAGTTCTTGATTCCTTCCGAATCCAACTTGCCGATCCCTTCGAATGCTTTTGCCTCGATCCGCTTGAAAGCGTTGCAGCCTCTTGGCTCCGTGGCTCCCGGCTGCTTTCCGCAGCATGGGAAGACGGCATCGCAGGTGAAGTCCCGATCCTCTTTGCGGTCCAGTCCAACTGCCGCTGCTGGAAGCGGGTTAGCGGAGTCAAAAACATCTTCTTGATGCCACTAGCGCGGCATATTGCTGGAAGCTCAACTCCCAGTTGTGGTTGTTGAACTTAGCTTGAGAACGAGCAGAGCAGGGTCTCAAGCCGATCTGGCAATGGAAACATGGTCGGGCCTTTCGGCTGCCGGTTCGCGCAACTGCTCTTCGCAGTCGCCCGCGGCAACGGCCCGATCGCGGCCGCGGTGTTTGGCCCGGTAAAGCGCGTTGTCGGCAAGCTCGATGAGGTTGACTGCGTGCTGCCCAAAGCTGGGAACCAGCGTGGCGCACCCAACGGACACGGTAACGACGCCGGCGGCGCTGCCGGGGTGAGGCAGGCGGCGTCCGCGCATGGAATCGCAGATTTCGCTCGCCAGCAGCAGAGCGCCGTCGCTGCCGGTGTTGGGCAGCACAACGGCGAATTCCTCTCCGCCGAAGCGCGCCACGAGATCGCCTGGTCTGGCCACAACATCCTGAGCAGCCTCGGCAATCTGCTTCAGGCAACTGTCTCCACGAGGATGGCCAAAGGTGTCGTTGTACGACTTGAACAGGTCGGCATCGATCATCAGCAGAGAGAGCGGGGAGCGGGTGCGGAGACTGCGGCGCCACTCGCTGCTCAGAACCTGATCGAAGCGGCGGCGATTGGCGATTCCGGTCAGCGCATCCGTCGCGGCAAGGGCCTCGACCGCCTTGTAAGCATCCTGGAGCTTCTTCTCGGTTTCCTTGCGCTCGGAGATGTCGCGCGCCATGTTCAGGATTCCGGTTGGTGCGCCGGTCTTGGGATCGCGGATGAGGCGAAGGCTGGACTCGACCCAGACATAGTTTCCATCCCGGTTTCTGATGCGGGTTTGAATGAGGTCACCCTCGGCGCCGAGAAGCAGCTTGCGCACGGCTTCTTGCCCAATGGGCCTGTCGTCAGGATGGATCAAGTCGATGCTGTTGTGGCTTGCGAACTCTTCCGCAGTGTATCCGAACCTTCCGCCAGCGGATGAGATGTAGCTGCGGTTGCCGTGGAAATCGGCGAGGAGGATCACATCGCGGGAGTTTTCGGTGACCAGGGCATGCAGTGAGACGATCTTTTCCAGACGCCGTTCGATGGCGCTTCGGTGCTCGAGGACGAGCGAGACAGAGTAAATCAACAACACCGCGGAGGCAATGGCGAGTTGAAGGTGCAAGGCGGGCGATGAAGGATACATCGGGTTCAGGTGGGCAAACGGTCCCCTGCCGTGAATGGTCCACCAGCCGGCGATGGCGGCCACGAAGAGCGTGCATAGCGAGGCGTATCCCAGGCCAAGACGAACCAGGACGATGACCAGCAGCGGGTAAATGAAGTAGACCAGGGGGACTGCGTTCTGGGCGAAGGCCGCCACGGTCACTGCGAACAGAAGGGCGGGGTAATACCACTGAGGAGACCAACGCAAGGTCTTTTTCAGCCGTGCGCGGAAGACAGCCACAAAGGCAGGCGTGCAGATGGCAATGCCCAGGCTGTCGGAAGCTATCCAGTTGAGAAACGGATGGGGCTGCGCATCAACCTTCCAGAATTGCAGCGTTGTGGCAAAGACCGCGCCGGCCAGGGCTGGCGCAAGCAACACCCCGAATCCAAGAAAGCGGATGAAATAGGAGCGCTCGGTGAAGGAGGGAAGCTCCGCGGAGCGAGGACGCAGGAGCAGAGCCGCGGCGCCGATTTCGATCAAATCAAGAAGGTTATACAGGAGGATTACATTCCACTGGGCGGGGAAGATCAGGGCGCGGATGAAGAGGGCCAGAAATCCTGCGAACAGATATGCAGGCCAGCGCCAGCGCGGCGCCACCAGCAGGTAGGCGAGAAGAAGCCCGTTGGCCACCCACAGCAGGTTATTGGCCGGGTCCCATTTTTCAATGCCTGGAATGACTGCGCTGGCGAACGCGACAGAAAGGAAACATCCGGTCACGCGCAGGGAGGGCAACCGCCTCCTCAACCAGCGCAGCCAGAGGCGACTGCCGTTGGATAAAGTTCTCCCAAGCACCTGGACTCCCCCTGTGCCATTCATCGGAGGGAATTTCGGGCAGAATAGTGGGAAAGCGCTGATTTCTTACGGAATTGCCGCCATTTGCGGATGCAGTTTGTGGTGGGCAAGTCAGGGCGCCGGGGTGAGGCTGGGACGGAACTCGGCCTTGCCGCCGGGGAGCAGCACGATCTGGAGAGAGCCTTCCTGGCGTTCGGAGACCGAGGGACCGGTGATCAGCACCTGGTGTTCATCGGCGGTGGTGTACTGGACCTTGAGCGGAGCGGAGCCTCGCAGTTGAATGCGATAGTGGAAGGCCTCGCCGGCAGCCAGGGAGTTGTCTCCAAAGCTGGCGCTGGGATAGTCGACCTCGAGCAGCTTGATGGGCGCCCCGGTGCGATTCTCGACGGTGGCGTCGACGTGGTAGGAGTGGCAGCCCGCCGCCAAGGCGACAGCGAAAGACAAAATTGCGGCCAGAAAACAAGCCGCGGAAAAGCTCGCCCGCCCGGTGGGCGGGGACTTTGGTCCCGGCGCAGAGCCAGTGGAGTAGAGCGGAGTCATACAGGCTTCGGAAGAGGGCCTGTCCGTGAATCGAGATCGGGGAAGAGTTTCCGCAGGGGCTGAAGCCCAGGTTGATTCGGCGGCACTTGCGGCACGGCTGAAGCCGTGCCCTGATACAAGACTCTCGCAAATTGCGGCTCGAACGAGCTTTTCCGAAGCCTGTAGACTCAGGGTGGAGACCTTCAATCGGGACCACCTTTCCCCGGAGGATCGCCCTCAGAAGAGGTTTGAGCGGCGAGCTTCTTTTCCACCCGGTCAAGGCGCTTCAGCAGCTCCGGCAGGCGTTGGAAGATGGTGACGGCGCGCAGCCAGACGCGGTTGTCGAAGCCGGGCGAGCCGGAGATCACCTTGCCGGGGGGGACATCGTGGCTGACGGCGGATTGGGCGGTGAGGATGACGCCGTCGCCGACGGTGCAGTGGCCGGCGATTCCGGTCTGGCCGGCCAGGATGACGTTATTGCCGATAACAGAGGAGCCTGCCAGCCCAGTCTGAGCGCAGAGCAGGGTGTTCTCGCCCACTTTGGAGCCATGGCCCACCTGGACCAGGTTGTCGACCTTGCTGCCGTCGCCGATCTCGGTGGAACCGACGGTGGCGCGGTCGATGCATGCGTTGGCCTGGACGTCGACGCGGTTGCCCAGCCGGACGGGGCCGGATTGGGGGATCTTTTCCCAGCGGCCCTGCTCGTTCTTGGCGAAGCCGAAGCCGTCGGAGCCGACGATTGCGCCGTTTTCGAGGGTTACGTGGTCGCCGAGGACACAGTTTTCGCGGACTACGGAGTGGGCGTGGGCAAACAGGTGGTCGCCGGCCTGGACGCCGGGGTAGAGAACGACATGGGGCAGCAGGGTGGCGTGGTCGCCGAGGCGGACGTTGGGGCCGATAACAACATAGGCACCGATGTGGGCGCCCGCACCGATCTCGGCGGTGGGATCGATGACGGCGGTGGGATGAATGCCGGGGGCGTAGGCGGGCGGCTGGTAGAAGAGGGCCAGGGCCCGAGAGAAAGCCAGATAGGGATTCGGGAGACGGAGGGTTGCGGCGGCGATCTGCTGGAAGCCGGGCTCGACCAGGACGGCGGCGGCGCGGGTGGTGCGGGCCAGGGCGGTGTAGCGGGGGTTGGCCACAAAGGTCACCTCCGTGGCGCCGGCCTCCTCGATCCCTTTCACGCCGGTCACTTCCAGCTCGGGGTCTCCACGGAGCTCCGCTCCCAAGTGCGTTGCCAACTCGCCTAGCTTCATCGAACCGATTGTACCGGAAGGGGCGGGGGCTAGGCTGTGTCGGAGTCGGGGGGAAAGAGGTTGGGCTGGTCGGTGGGGGCGCGGCGGGCGGCGGGGCCGCGCCGGGAGGCTGCGCCGATGAGGCCGGCCACTTCCAAGCTCTGGATGGCGGCGCGGGGGACGTAGATGCGCTGGGTGTTGGAGCGGGTGTCAGGCGGTGTGAGCATGAGGCCGACGCCCTCGAGCAGGGAGCGGTCATTGGCGGCCAGGCCTTCGAACTCTTCGCCGTCGTTGAGGGTGAGGCGGAGCCAGACGCCAGCGGTGCGGGGACGGGTGGAGAAGCGCTTGTGGAGGAGGCGCTCGGGGTTGGAGCTGTCCGAGCCCGATGAGGCGGCAGGGAAGTCGCGGACGTAGCAGACCCACTTGACCTGCTCCCAGGCGATGCGCAGGATCTTGCCACCCAGGTCGAGGATCTCCAGTTCGGGCGCGTCCTGGCCGAAGCTGACTGCCGCGTAGCCGGGGCACCAGTCCCTGGAGAACTTGCGCACAATCACGGGTTTGCGGAGAGAAGCCATTGTTCTGGATTGTCGCATGAATTGAGGCTTCCACGGACGGGCCTTGGTTGGTGAGGTGAGGGAACCTGGGTTCCTGGGGCGTGTGGCTCCCGGCGGGCCGGACGGGATAACCGGGCTGGGTCAATGCCGGGAAAAAGCTGCAGCCGAGGTGCAATAGACGCTAGCCAACTGCCTGTGTTTGTGTTAATGTACTGCTTTGCTGCCTCCTCCGTTCGCGCTGTAAGGGTAACACCATGAGTAACTTGGAAGCGCGGAAACGGAGCAATGCCAGGGACGGCGAAAGCAGGGAACGCAATGCCTGACTACATTTACCTTTTGGAAAACCGGCTTTCGGCCGATCAGCAGAACGCGCTGCGCCAGTTACGCGAGGCGGCCCGCGAGGCAGGAATGATCCTGTTCCTGACCGGGGACGCGGTGCGCGACCTGACCAGTGGGCACGCCGTCCGGGAACTTGAAGTGGCAGTTCACGGAAATGCCCTCAAATTAAAGAAAATAGTAGAGAAGCTTGGTGGAAGTACCTGGGGCGAGAGCGAGACCGCCCGCACCCTCTATCTGTGTTTTCCGGGCACTGTCCGGGTGGATGTGGTGGGTACCCACCGGATTGACTACGCCAAGCCGGAAAAGCCTGTTTACCATGTGGCTTCCATCCAGGAAGATTTGCGGCGGCGGGACTTTACCGTCAATGCCATGGCCATCTCGCTCAACGAAGGATCGTTCGGGTTGCTGATGGATCCGCTGAACGGGGCGGCGGACATTGAGGCGCGGACGCTGCGGCTGGTTTCGAACTATGGATTTCTGGAGGACCCGTCGCTGCTGATTCGTGCGACCCGCTACAGTGCGCGGCTGGGGTGGGAGTTGGACCCGCGCTCGCGGACTCGCTATGAGAATGCCAAAGGCGAAGGGGTCATCGATCACCTTTCCGATGAGGCGCGACGCCGGGAGCTGGAGCAGATTGGCCATGAGGACGAGGGGCTGAAGGTTCTGCGGGCACTAGAGGACGAGGGTTGGATGAAGGTCCTGTTCCCGACCTGGACGGCGGCCAAGGCGGACGAGGAGAAGCTGAAGGCGCTGCATACGCTGGCCGTGGAGCTGCTGATGCAGGGAGTTCATGCCGACATGTCGGCGGCACAGATGCAATTGCTAACCGCAAAGCTGGTCCCCAAGGACCTGGCGGCCCTGAAGAAGCAGATGCTGCGGCCGGGATTTGTGGAGGAGTGGAACTCGCTGGACGCGGTGGCGGCGAAGTTCGCCAAGGCGCTGCTTTCGAAAGAGCACGCGACGGCCTCGGCGGGATTCAGGCTTTTTACCACCTACGATCCAGAAGCGATTCTATGGCTTGGTTTTACAAGCAAGGACAAAGCTGTTCAGGAGCGGTTTAACAACTTCCTAAGGGTCTGGCCGGAAGCTCGCCAGAAGCTCCCGCACGCCTTGATGCAGGAGATGCGGATAACGCCTGAGCTGGCCGCGTACAAGCAGATTGTGCTTGGCGTCTTCCTGGAACTGATTGACGGCAGGCTTACGACGCCGGAGGAGTTGCGCGCCTTCCTCGAGCCGCATTCGCCGCCTGCGCCGCCGCCCCAGGTCACCGTGAAGCGTCCTCGGGCCAAGCGCGGCGAGGCCAAGCTGAAGGAGCGGACCTACGATGACGACGAGGCCGAAGACGCGCTGGCCGAGGATGAGGACCTGGACGACCTGGGCGGCGATGACGACGAGATCGACCTGGGTCTGAGCCTGCCGAAGGCGGACCTGGGCGTGGATGCCGACCTGGTAGACGAAGGTGAATCCCTGGAGGACGATCTGGATGCTGACGAGGGCGAGCCCGAGCCGGTAAAGCGGGCGGGGAAAGCGTCTGCCGCGGGGAAGGCTGCCAAGCAGGAGCCGGCCGCACCCCCAAAGCCCTCCGCTCCTGCTGTCAAGGCGAAGTCCGCGCCGGAGACGGTTCTTCCGGCCCAAAAGCTTCCCCCCGCATTGAAAACGAACGCAAAAGAGCCCGAAAACAGAAAGGAAAACAAGATGAGCACAACTGTGGCGGGGTCACCCGCTTTGACATCAGAGCCCAGGGCCGAAGGGGTGAAGCCTCCGCAGCATCTTGAAGCGATGGCGGCCGAGGCTCTTACGCCTGCTGTCAAGCCTGCCCAAACCTCTGCAAAACCCAAGGCGGCGAAGCCGAAAGGGGCGCTGACGCCCGGCGTCAAGCCACCGCAGGCCTCTCAAGGGAAGGCCGGGCCGAAAGGCGCGCTAGCCCCGGGCGCTAAACCTCCGCAAGCCAGCAAGACGCCGCCGCTTGCAGCCAAGCCAGTCAAGGGCAAGGCGGCGGCCAAGCCCGCCGCGAAAAAGAAGGCTGCTCCGGCCAAGAAGAAGGCTACTGCCAAGCCGGCTGCAAAGGCGGCGAAGCCAGCGGCAAAAGCAGTGAAGAAGGCCGCAAAGCCAGCCAAGAAGGCGGCAAAGCCGGCCAAGGCGAACAAGCCCGCCGCGAAGGCTGGAAAGAAGCGCTAAGCGCTTCAAGCAAAACAGAGTGAACCTGCCCTATGCAGGAACGGCGGAGGTGGCTTTTTCTTGAGGAGAAAGCCACTTAGGAGGGTCGCCTCCGGGTACAGCAACTCTGGTTCCGCTGTGGCGAAAACGAGATCCATCGTGGTATCTTCAGGGCATTCCCGGAGGATACCCGATGGATCGTTTGCTGTCCCGCTTATTGCTGGCCTGTCTCATCCCTCTCGTCTCGACTGCCTCGCTGTTGTCCGCCGCCGCGACCGGCGGGGCAACCTCCAAGCTTGAACAGGATTCCCAGAAGAGCGCCGAAACCAGCGCCTCCCCGGCTGCCGCAGCCGACCCACGGCTGCTGGGCGCCTACAAGTTCACTGAGGGCGGATGGACCTATGTGCATCTGGAGGGGACGCCGGAGCAGGTGGGATTCCAGCACGGGTACCTGCTGACCAAGGAGATCGAGGACAACGTTCATGTGTACCAGGTGACGGCGCCGCACGACGACAAGCGCCCGTGGAGCTTTTTTCGCGACTCGGCCCAGACTGTGTTGTGGGGGCGCATCGAGCCGGAGTATCAGGAGGAGCTGAAGGGCATCGTCGAGGGGCTCTGGGCGCAGGGATCGGCGGTGGACCTGTGGGATATTGTGGCGCTGAACGGCGATATCGAGCTGAGCAACTACTATCTGCCAACGCTGAATAAAAAGGAAGGCAGGCCGAATCCGCCGGCCGCGGTTGCGCCGGGCAAGTGCAGCGCGTTTGTGGCGACGGGGTCGGCGACCAAGGACGGCAAGATCGTGATGGCACACAGCAACTGGTCGTCCTATGCGGATGGGGAGCGCTGGACGGTGGTGTTCGACATTGCGCCTGCAAGCGGACAGCACCTGCTGATGGATGGGCTGCCTGGCGTAATTACCAGCCAGGACGACTTCGGCGTGAACGCGGCCGGGCTGATGATTACCGAGACCACGCTGCCCATGGCCAAGGGCTTCGACGTGAACGGGATTCCGGAGTTCGACCGCTCGCGCAAGGCAATGCAGTATGCGACGACCATCGATGAATATGCGGCAATCATGCGCCAGGGAAACAACGGCGGCTATGCCAACTCGTGGCTGATCGGGGACCGCAAGACAGGCGAGATCGGCTACCTGGAGCTGGGACTGCACCAGACGCCGCTGACGAAAAAGAAGGACGGCTATTTTGTTTCGTCGAACTTTGCCGCGGACCCGGCGCTGATTCGCGACGACACGCCGGGATTCGATCCCAATGATCCTGAGAGCAGCATGAATGCGCGGCACATCCGCGCGGAAGAGTTCATGAAGGAACACTACGGCAAGCTGGACACGGCG
>JARLGE010000222.1 GCA_031296215.1 Occallatibacter sp. | reverse complement strand
GTAAGTGGTGTAGATGGGGGCCAGCAGCTTGTCGGCCTGGGACTCGGGTATCATGGCGGCGCGGAGGGTGCGCTTGGCAATGGACCGCGGGGGGACGATCGGGCGCAGGCGGGGCAGGCATTCTTCAACGAACAGGGGTTTGCACTCGGCGGGCGGGCCGGGGATGAGCAGGATGAGCTTGCGGTGTTTCTCGAAAGAGGTGTCGAGCCACTGGCCGGGGGCGCTGCCGTTGGGGTTGGGCAGGACGGTTGCGCCTTCGAGGACATCGGCCTGCTTGAGGTTGTTGGCGGGCATGGGGATGCGCCACTGGGCGGCGCGAGCGGCGAGGGCCGCGACCAGAGGGCCGTCGCGGCGGAGCTTGAGGGAGAGCGCTTCGGCCACGGCCTCGCGGGTGAGGTCGTCTTCGGTGGGCCCCAGGCCGCCCATGAGGACCAGGATGTCGATGCGCGCCAGGGCGGTGCGGATGGCGCCGACCAGGTCGCGCCTGCGGTCGCCGACGATGGTCTTGAAGGCGACGGTGACGCCGATTTCGTTGAGCTTTTCCGTCAGGAAGAGGGAATTGGTGTCCTGGCGGAAGGGGGTGAGCATCTCGGAGCCGACGGCGATGATTTCGGATTTCATAGAGAGACAGGGTTCAGGGGTCAGGGTTCAGGGGTCAGGGGTCAGTTACCGGGAGCTAAAAGAGCCAGAGGCCTTCGACGCCCAGGTCAACATCGTAGACGGCGTCGTTGGTGGCCAGGATGGTGGTGCCGAGGGGGGAGAAGGCGACGCCGACCAGGTTGGGGCCGGCGAGGACCAGGGAGGCCTGGCCGTCAGCCGTGACGCGGACCAGGCCGCGGCGGCCTTGGAGGCAGGCGCAGACGTAGACGTCGCCATCTTTGGAGAGCGCCAGGCCCTGGGGACGGCCGAGGCCGCGATAGAAGACGCTGGCCTCGCCGTGGGTGTTGACGGCCCAGATGGCGTCGTTGGAGTTGAGCGAGGGGGCGGTGACGAAAAGAACGCCCTCGGCGTTGACGGCCAGGTGATAGGCGGCGGGGCTGGACTCGAGCGTGGCGTAGACGAAGATCTTGCGCTCGGGGTCGATTTTGAAGATGGTGCCGCTGCGGTCGCCGACGAAGAGGTTGCCTTGTGCGTCGAAGGCAGCGCCGCAGGCCACTCCCATGCCTTCGGCGTAGACGTTGAACTCGCCGGACTGATCGATACGGTAGACGTTGCCCTCGGCGCGCGAAGTGACGAACAGATCGCCGTCGGCCGAGAAGGCCAGGCCGGTGGCGTTGAGGATGCCGGTGACGAAGGGCGTGCCGCGGCCGTCGGGGCTTACTCGAACAATGGACACGGGTGTCTGCTGGCCCCTGGGGCCGCTGATGGTGGCGTAGACCATGCCGGAGCGGCTGACGGCGGGGCTGGTCACGGGGTGCAGGCCGTCGGAGAGCTGGTGGGCCACCCGCAGCGGCGCGGTGTTGCTGGCTCCAGAGGGGCTGCGCACTTCGATGAGGCCGGTGGAGGCTTCTTCGGGGACGAGCAGGGCGAGCCTTGTGGGCCGGCTCATGAGCACGTGGGCCGAGTGGCCGTCGACCAGGACGGCAGGGGGACCGAAGGCCAGGGGACCAAGATGCTCGCCGATGAGCTCGACTTCGCCGAGCGGAAGGGCGGCGGCGGGAACGATGTCGTCGATGCGGGGATCGGAGAGGACTTCCGGTGCGGATTGTGCGCGGGCGCGGGGCATTTTGAACCTTTTTGCGTTCAGACACCGAGAAAAACGCGTAACAAGGATGCTACACCCAAAGCATACAGGCCGGCGGCCACGTCATCGAGGACGATGCCCCAGCCTTCGGGCAGGTTCTCGAGCTGGCGACAGGGAAACGGCTTGACGATGTCGAAGAGACGAAAGAGAAGGAGAGCGATGAGAGCGTGGCGGAGATCCACGGGGCTGAAGAGCAGGGCGATGGCCTGGCCGGCAACCTCGTCGATGACCACGAACTGGGGGTCTTTGCGGCCGGACTCGCGGGCGACGATGGTGGCGGCGGGCACGCCGAGGGCGAGAGAGAGGACGATGACGGCGGCGAGGGCGATGAGGAGCGCGTGCGGGGTGGGATGGAGGGCCCAGGCGTAGGTGGCCCAGAGCAAGACCGTGGCGACCGAGCCCCAGGTGCCAGGGCCTGGCTTGCCGAAGCCGGCGCCGAAGAAGGTGGCGATCGTCCACGCCCAGGCGGCTCGCTTGTGGGGCAGGTCAGTTTTCATGGGAGTCGCCGCTGTTTGAGTGGCCGCCGCCGAATGCGCCCAGGTCTTCGAGGACTTCCGGGTCGAGGATAGGTGAGCTGATCTTGTAGACGCCGGAGGCCCACTTGCCGAGGTCGATCTTGCGGCAGCGGTCACTGCAGAAGGGGAAGTCCTCGTCGTTGAAGCGGACCAGTTCGCCGCAGGTGGGGCAGCGAAGAAGCTTGGCGGATTTTTTCTTGGGAGCCATCGTGCTAGTTCATTTTATCTCGGGTCCGGTCGATAGGAGGTCGAATAGCGCGCGGACGAGTTTCCCACCCATTCCGCAATCCGCCGCGGCGGACGGAATGGATGGGGCACAGGGCTACATTGCGGGCGCGAGGATGCGGGCGACGACGTCGTACTCGTGGGCTTCGGTGATTTCGGCCTTGTAAAAGCAGCCGGGTTCTAACGCGGTGACGTGCGGGCCCAGGTTGGCGAAGTCGTTGATGTAGACTTTGCCGTCGATCTCGGGGGCGTGGAACTGGGTGCGGCCTTCCCAGAGGAGCGGGGTCTCGTCGCTTTCGCCTTCGGCCAGGACGACCAGCTCGCGGCCGACCCATTGCTGCTTGGCGCGCTTACTGATGGATTGCTGGAGCTTCATCAGGCGGCGCTTGCGGGCTTCGACGGTGCGTTTGGGCACCTGCTCGGTGAGCGAATATGCCCCAGATCCCTCTTCATGCGAATAGCTGAAGACGCCCAGCCAGTCGAACTTTGCTTCGCTGATGAACTGCTCCAAGAGTTCAAAGTCGCGGAGCGATTCACCTGGAAAACCTACAATAAAGGATGTGCGGAGGGCGATGCCGGGCACGGCGGCGCGGACCTTCTCCAGGGTCTTCAGAAAGATGTCCGCGCCGGCGCCGCGTTTCATTGTCTTCAAGACCGCAGGGGACGCGTGCTGCAAAGGGACATCGAGATACTTGCAGATGTTGTCGTGTTTCGCGATGGTGTCGAGGAGCTTGCCAGTGATGCGGTTTGGATAGGCGTAGAGGAAGCGGAGCCAGCGGAGGTTGGGGATGGCGGCGAGGGCTTCGAGCAGGGTGGCGAGACCGTCCTTGAGGCGGAGGTCTTCGCCGTAACAGGTGGTGTCCTGCCCGATGAGGGTGATCTCCTGGACGCCGCGGGCGACGAGTTGGCGGGCTTCGGCGACGACGGATTCGAAGCGGCGGGAGCGGAATTTGCCGCGCAGGTTGGGGATGACGCAGAAAGTGCAGGGGTGGTCGCAGCCTTCGGCGATCTTGATGTAGGCGGAGGACTTGGGGGTCGTCAAGAAGCGCGGGGTGGATTCGTCGTAGAGGTAGGTGGGCAGCAGATGGGTTGCGCCATGCCAGTCGTCGCGGCGGAAGCGGCCCTGTTGTTCGCGGTGGTCGCCTTCGGGCCTGTAGGAAATATCGGATTTGTGCGTGGCGGCGCGGGATTCGAGGCCGGGGCGAATCTCGGCAGCCTGAGCGCCGGTGAGGATGTTGAAGGGCGACAGCGAAGCGGGCGCGGCGGGCATGGAAAGGCCGGCGGCTTGGAGGATGCACTCAAGTTCGCCGGTGCCGACTACGGCGTCGACTTCGGGAATGCTCTTCATGATTTCGTCGCGGTAGCGCTCGACCAGGCAGCCGGCGACGATGAGCTTTTTGGCCGTTCCGGCCAACTTGAAGCGGGCCATTTCGAGGATGGTGTCGACCGACTCCTGCTTGGCGGTGTCGATGAACGAGCAGGTGTTGACGACGAGGATTTCGGCCTCTTCGGGGTGGGCGGTAAGGCGCGCGCCGGCGCGGTCGAGCAGGCCCATCATGACCTCGGAGTCGACGAGGTTTTTGGGGCAGCCTAACGATAGAAAGCCCACGGAAGGGGCCGTGGGTGCGGAATTCTTGGTCACCCCACTATTGTACCGGGGATGGGATTTTGACGCTGAGGTCCGTGTTTTCCACCCTTTCCGCAGAGCAAAGCGGAAAGGACTGGGCGCGGTGCTATTGTGCGCTTACAGAGTGAGGAGCAGCCGCAGGTCCTTCGAATTCCTTCGCTCCGGTCCCTCAGGATGACAGCTCTTGATAGGCAAAAACCTGTGTTTACCTACTTCTTGAAGACGGGTTTGAGCGATGCGCCGGCGGCGGCGATGATGGCTTTGGTGTCGGGGGCGAACTGGCCGTTGGGGTCGAGTTCCAAATACTTCTGGTAGGCCTCAAGACACCCGGCCGGCAGGATGAGCTTTTGCGTTTTGGGATCGACTTGGGCCTGGGTGGTGAGGGCCTGGGCCTTGAAGTAGTAGTTGCGGGCGCGGTTGGGGTCGATGGCGATGGCTTTGTTGGCGGCGTCGAGCTGGGCGGTGGCGTTGCCGATCTGGAAGAAGAAGACCGTTTCGTTGCCGTAGTAGAGCGGGGCCTGGGCGGGGTAGGCGCCGGCGGCCTTGTCGAAGGCGGCCTGGGCGTCGGGGATGCGGTTGGTGCGGATGTAGACTTCGCCCAGGCTGCTCAGGGCGATGCCTTCAATCTCGGGCTTGCTTTTGGGATTTGGAGGGGGCGCGGACGATGTGATGGACTGATGTGCCGCGGTTCCCTTTCCTTCGACATAAAAACCGCCGGCGGGAGCTTTTGTCTGGGCAGTGTCGCCGCCGCTAAGAGCCGCATTGAAACTGGATTCGGCTTCGGTGTACTTCTTCTCCCCCAACTGGGCGAGGCCTAACTCGATCCAGAGATAGGGTTGGTCGGGCTTGGCGGCGGTGTCTTTGAGCATCAGAGTTTCGGCGTCGGCAAAGCGCTTTTCGAGGTTGGCGGCGCGGGCAGTTTTGAGGTCGGCGTTGACGGCCTCAACGCTGAGGTTGCCGGCGGGGGCCGCGCCGAGCGGAGGCAGACCGGCGGCGCCACCCAGCGGAGGAAGGCCGGGCGCCGGGGGCGCGGGAAGCGGGGTGGGCTGGCCGCCGAGCGGCGGAAGCTGCGCCAGAGCGGGGGAAACCGCGAGGGCGATGACGGCTAAGAGGCCGATAAGACGGGAGCTCATTTGGTTGACTCCTTCGACAGGGTTTTCCTGCCGGAGAAAGAATACCGCACTGCTTGGACGGCGGAACGAGAGGGGTGGTTAGGGCGGGTCCGCAGGGCTGCTTGGGGGGTGGTAAAATGGATCAGTGCCGGGTCCTACGCGACGAAATCCCGCCAATCCCGCCAGGTCCGGAAGGAAGCAACGGTAACGGGCTAGTACGGGCGCAGTAGGTCACCCGGCGCTTTTTTATTACAGGGATCAGGGGTCAGGGATCAGGAAGAGATTGACCGGCTTTCCCTTCGCAAGGAGAAGTGCATTGAGCCTCACCGTACGCCCTATCGTGGGCAGGCGCGCCAAGATCACGGCGCTCGGCACCTACGTCCCGCCCCAGATTCTGACCAACCAAGACCTCGAAAAGATGGTGGAAACCAACGACCAGTGGATCATGGAGCGGACGGGGATTCGCGAGCGGCACGTGCTGGCCAAGGGCCAGGGCGTGAGCGATATCTGCACCGAGGCGGCCCGGAAATGCCTGGCGGCGCGGGGCATTGAAGCCAGCGAGGTCGAAGTCATCATCGTGGGCACGGTGACGCCGGACATGATGTTCCCCTCGACGGCCTGCCTGGTGCAGCACAAGATCGGCGCCAAGGGGGCGTGGGGGTTTGACGTTTCGGCCGGGTGCTCGGGCTTCGTCTTCGCGCTGCAGGCGGGCGTGAAGCTGGTGGAGAGCGGCGCGCAAAAGATGGTTATGGTGTGCGGGGCGGACGCCAACACCCGCATGACCGACTACACCGACAGAACTACGTGCGTGCTGTTCGGCGACGGCGGTGGAGCGGTCCTGATTGAGCCTGCCGAAGAGGGCGAGATCGGGTTCATCGATTTCGAGCACGAGATCGATGGGGCGGGCGGGGTGGCGTTGAATCTGAAGGGCGGCGGAAGTTTGAATCCCTCCAGCCACGAGACGGTCGACAAGAAGATGCACTACATCTTCCAGGACGGGCCGGCGGTGTACAAATTTGCCGTGCGCAAGATGGCCGAGGCCACGGCCAAAGTTCTGGAACGCAACGGCGTGACTGGCGCCGACCTGGGCTGCTTTATTCCGCACCAGGCCAACAAGCGGATCATTACGGCGACGGCGGACCGGCTGGGGATGGCGCCGGAGCGCGTGATTATCAATATCGAGAAGTACGGCAACACGTCGTCCGGAACGATTCCGCTGGCCATGGAGACGGCCATCGAAGAAGGCAAGCTGAACAAAGGCGACCTGGTGTTGCTGGCCGCGGTGGGGGCGGGCTTCACGGTGGGCGCAGCCTTGCTGCGGTGGGAGATCTAGCGGGTCAAAGAGTCAGCGGACCGAACCGCACGGCGAATCGCGGCTGGCCGGCACGCGCAGGCTCTTTCCGATTTTCGGCTGGCAGGCTCAGCCTGCTAGATCGCCTGAATCTGTCCGCTGGAAGCTGGGCGCTCCAGGTGGGCCACAAGGGGCGCATGCACGAATCCAGGGACAGGATCGGGGACGATTGACAGAACTCTGGCTTCTCTCTGCTCGAAAGCCCAAGCGTCATAGAGGTCTTCCAACGTCGAGTTGTCCCAGCGGCGGAAAACACTTTCGAAGAGAATCCGCAGGTCGGAGAGAAACGTGGCCTGCGCCATGTACTTCGCGTCAAGCCGATGCTTGGCCGGCAAAACCACCGAGTGGTAAAAGAACTCCAGACGATGCCCGGGGACACGATCGAGGGTCTCCTCCTCGCGCGCAAAGGCAAGGGTGGCCGCGCCTGTAATCCCGGCGCGGCAGGGCAGGCCGGAGATGGCATGGATGGGCAGCTTGGGCCGGGGTCCGACCAGGCTCATGTGGCCCGCCAGCACATTCAGCAACTGGGGCAGTTCATCCAATTTCCAGCGGCGCAGGAAAGGGCCTATCGGTGTAAACAGCTGGTTGCGCGAGGTCGTCACCGGATGATGGGCTCTGTCTGCATCGTGGATCATGGTGCGGAACTTCAAAATGGTGAAGTTGCGGCCGTGGCGTCCCATGCGCCTTTGCAGGAAGAGCACGGGCCCGGAAGAGGTCGATAGCACCGCGAGCCCGATCGCCAGCAACATGGGAATAAGCAGGGGCAGCACGGACAGAACGCAAACACAATCGAAGCTGCGCTTGGCACGCGACCGCGACCAGGGACTCAGATGCTTTCCAAGCAAGAATGCGGATAAATGAGAGTTAAACCGGGGCTTATCGGCCAACAACTCCAGGTTGAGTGTATCGCCTCTGCTTGAGTCGCTGGACGGTGCGGGCCTATGCGGCGTAGCTTCCTGATAACTCCCGGAAACATTCGGCTTGGTCTTCACAAAGTACCTCCAAGACAAGACTGATTCTCAGCTGACAGAACCGCGATCTGGGCTAACTGGGCACGCCCCAATTGGCATCCCGGGCTCCGTTGGTTTCTTGTGCTCCGCCGTGGCCCGTATCTTCAGCACTAGTCTCTCGACCGGCCAACCTGAGTGGATCGAAGGGCTGCAATTCGGTGTACACAGAAGCGTTCGCCGAGAAAACATCTGCGAGGAGCGTAGCAGCGTAAAAAAGTGGGAAGGAAGAGAATCGCGTCGGACAGCGTGGCCTGGTTGCCCAGATTGGGAGTTATGCCGCACAGGTAAGCAGAATGGGATTTGCTCTGGAATTGTTGAAGAATCCACAGAAGCCGCGACGCTGCGTCAACGAGGGTCGCACGCGAGAAAGCGGAAGGCGCAAGCGCGATGCCGAGGAGCCGAATCATCCTCGCGGCTGCTGTACTCCAACGCCCCCGGCCAGCGCGGGCGGGAGAAGCCCACGGAATCTCCGATAAGTTGATTGGCCTGGCCAAATAACTTCAGTAAGAATCTCCAGAATTCTTTGTGTTTATATCATAGGAGGAATCCCAGTTCTCAATGGTTCCAATATGAAACTTATGGTAAGCATTGCCAGTTCCCCGCTCAGGCGCAGGAGTCGCCTGCGGGCAGCGGCTCGATTCGACAGATCGCACAGATTATGAGCACTTTGCGCGGTGCCTGGCGGTACTTGATTCTTGCCGTCAGAGACTCAGTGGAGATCGCGAATCGATGCGGAATTGGTCAAGAAACAAGAAGCCTGAGTTAGCGCCTTTGCTGTAAAGCTAGAGGGAAGCCGCGCCGCTTTCCGGCTGAGAAGGGCTGT
>JARLGE010000032.1 GCA_031296215.1 Occallatibacter sp. | reverse complement strand
TGCGCTGGAAGTACCACGGCGAGCGGGGCTGGAAGGTGCCGCCGAATATCCGCATCGGCAAGACCGAGATTCCGGTGGGCCTGCTGTCCGTGTTCCTGGTCCTGCTGTCCACGGCCATCGTGAACCTGTTCACCAAATCGATCGCCACGGTCAGCGGCATCATCTTTGCCGCGGCTTTCTTCATCATCTTCTACGTCTCCGAGCGCCAGAACCTGCGTAGACATGCCATCACCGCGCGGCAGATGCGGGATCACTTTCAACTGGAGCACCAGGACACCATCAGCCGGGAGTCCGCGGCCATCCGGCCCGGCGGAGTGATGGTGACCATGCGCGATCCGTCCAATCCGCTGGCGTTGAAGTGGACCCTCTCCCACACCAGCACCGAAGACCGGGACGTTGTGGTCATCAGCGTGAGGATGATGGGCGTGGGCGGGCCGGAGTTTTTGAGCGCCGAGGAAACCAGCTTCAGCGAGCACGAGCAGATGGTGTTCACCAAGGCCGTCTCCGTGGCGGAGAGCTTCGGCAAGAAGGTTTCGCTGCTGGTGGTGCCGGCGGGCGACGTGTTTGCCGCGCTGGTGCAGGGGGCGAACAACCTGGAGGTGGACTCGGTCATCTCCAGCATCTCGTCGAAGATGACGGCCGAGGACCAGGCCTTTCACATGGGCCAGGCCTGGGAAGCGCTGCCCGAGCCGAAGCGGCAATTCAATTTCTATGTGGTCGATCCGGACGGCCAGGTGAAGGTGTTTTACATTGGGCCGCACGCGCCCAACCTGAGCCCGGACGACGTTCAACTGGTGCACCGGCTGTGGCTGAACATGCGCCGCGATCCCTCCGTGGCGGACCTGCACCACAGCGACATCATCACGTATGCGCTGTCGCGGCTCGCCGGCCAGTATGCGCGGGAGAAGGTGGAGATTCTGCGCGATCTGCGCAACTACCGCGCAGCGGAGAGCCCTTCCAGCCTGCGGCTGGGCGGCCGGGAAGCTGCCGGAAGCACGCCAGCTTCCCGGCCGCCGACGCTTCCTCCCCGGCCTCCGCAAGGTTCCTGAATCGCCGGCGTTTCCTTGATTGAGTTAACTTTCAGTAAACATTGCGTCTGCGATGACCTTGGCCCGCGTTTCTCATCGACAGCGCGACGGCCCAGAATTCAATGTCCGGGGAGGACTCTGAGGGCCGGCAGGCCCTCAGAACAGCCGGTCAGGAGACCTGCGCTGCGGTTTTCGGCGGCCCGTGAGAAATGCTGGTTAGCGTCCTGCGTCAGCTTCTTCAAGCTTGCGACCGGGCCTTACCCAGACACGTCCATCCGAAGTCACTGCGGGGTATAGCTTCCGCCTAACACCGGCGATAGCCTCGACCTTTTGCCGGCGAGGCAGGTTCTAACTAAACAAACTCGGGCTTTCCGCTGTTTTCAATCTTTTTTGTTTGTCAAAGAGTCATCGGCTGCGTATTGTCTAACATAGAAAAAGTGGCCGCACGGGCGAGCTTGGCTGAGTTAGTTGACTGGGAACGCGAGCCACTTACAGGAGGGATTGTGGGAGTCAACGAGATTGTGGCACAAATCGATGAAGAGATCGCACAGTTGCAGCGTGCGCGCGCCTTGCTTGCCGGCAAAGCGGCGCCTGCGCCAAAGAAGGCCGCGAGCGCGCCGGCAGCCAAGAAGACTGTCAAGAAGAAGAAGAGGAATCTAACTCCCGAAGGACGGAAACGCATCGCTGAAGCTGTGAGGCGCCGCTGGGCGGAGCAGAAGAAAGCGGCAGCCACGAGCTGAGCGGCATGGGAACAAACAGCAGGGCCGGCTGCTGAGCTGGCCACTTTTCGTTGGCCCCCGCGGAGAAGCAGTTTCTTCGCTTCGCTAGGGTCACTCCGGATGGCAGGCTTTGCGGCAGTTTCCCAGGTCTCCTAAGCAACTTGCCTGTAAGTTGTTTAGAATCTCAGCCGGCCAATGCCGGTTTGTTGCTCAAAACCGGAACTTAGTGCACCCGTCTTCGCGGGGCATCAGCCGGTCAGGGACCTAAATGGTATCTCCCGGCGTCCAGGACACCACCTCGACGGAGGGATCTACGAGCGCCGCCAGTTGCTCCGGCGTGCCGGTCAGCGGCGGGAAGGTTCCGAAGTGCAGGGGAAGAACTGTCTGCGGGGCCAGAAACCGCACCGCCACAGCCGCCTCTTTGGGTCCCATAGTGAAGTGGCCGCCGATGGGAAGCAGGACGACCAGGGGCCGGTAGAGTTCGCGGATCAACTGCATGTCGGAGAAGACGGCGGTGTCGCCGGCATGGTAAAGAACCGGACCGCCGGCGATGGTCAGTACGTAGCCGGCCGCAACGCCCGCGTAGTGTGTCCCTTTGTCGTCCTGGACGCCGGCGGAGTGCTTGGCCTCGACCATGGTGACGGCCACGTCGTGCAGCTGCACGGTTCCACCCAGGTTCATGCCGACGGTGTGAGCCACTCCCTTGCCCGCCACATAGTCGGCCAGCTCGTAGATGGCTACCACGGTTGAGCCGTGTTTTGCCGCCACAGGCACGGTGTCTGCCATGTGGTCCATGTGGCCGTGGGTGAGGAGAATGTAGTCGATCTTCTCCGGCAGCGCAAAATCCTTGGGGTACTTGGGATTGAAGGCGATGAACGGATCGATCAGCAGGGTAGTGCCCTTGGCGGTAGTGACCAGCACGGTCGAGTGGCCCAGCCAGGTTATGCGCGTTCCTTGCAATGAACTCATAACTCGAATCCTCCAGCGGGTTAGCGCGTCATGATCACTTCCGAGACGCTGTCCTTGGCGAGAAACTGGCGGTGGCCTGACCAGCCGGCAAAGAGCTTTTCGATGCTGCGGTTGGTGAAGGCGCGTTGAATGGGGAAAGGCGGGGCGTGCTGCGCCTCGACGTCGTCGCCGGTGGTGAGGTGGTAGCGGCAGTGGACCGTCTCGTCGCCGTGGGCGCGGGTGTGGAAGAAGGCCAGGACCTCGCCGCCGGGATTCATGGCATCGCCGAGGCGCGCGACCACCGGCGCGACCAGGGCCTCGGGGAGATAGTCGAGAGCGGTCCACAGGAAGACGACGTCGAAGGTGCGGCCGGAGAAGTTGAGGGACTGGTCGAGGAATCCCGAGACGTTCCAAATCGGGTTGCCCTCCTCGTCGGTCCCGGTTTTCCAGTCGTTGGCACAGGCTTCATAGACCAGGTCGGCAAGGAAGACGCTATGCCCGAGGGCGGTGAGGTAATTGATGTTGGCGGGCGAGGTGTAGCCGACATCGATGACGCGCAGACCGGGCTCGGCTTCGAGACGCTTGCGCCGCAGCGACCAGCCGCCGGTGTGGCGCGGCACGCGCGGCCCCGTGATCCCGCTGACGGGCGCGGGGGCGCCGCTGTCCTGCTTCTTGTCGAACCAACGGCCTAGCAACTTGAAGTCCCCTTGCGATCAAACAGCAAACGGTTTGAGAGACTCGAGATCGAGCCTGCCTTCAGTAGCTTGTGCCCGGCTGCGGCGCCAGAGCGGCATCCGTGCCCTTGGCTGCGCCCTGGGAGAGGTCTACCCGGCCGCGGAAGACCGCGTTGTCTTCGACGGCCAGCCGCAAAGCCTTGATGTCGCCCTCCATGACGCAGCCGGCGCGCAGCTCCACGCGCCCGCTGGCCACCACGTTGCCGTGCACGTGACCCAGAATCAAGACGTCTTTGGCGGCCAGATCGGCGGCCACATTGGCGTTGGGGCCGATGGTCAAACGGCTCTCGTTGAGAGTGACGGTCCCCTCCACGCGCCCATCCACGACCAGGTCTTCGCTGCCCTTCACCTCACCGCAAATTACAACGCTCTTGCCAATGCGCGCCGGAGTATTCTCCACTGCCATGGTCAAATCCCTTCCAGGAGCTGAAAATGGCCCCTGAGCGCACTATACGCAACCGGACCGCCCGGCTTCAATGCCGGCGAGCGGACGGCGGCCGGGGCGGGGAGCAATTCGGACATTCGAAACGCTGGGCAAGGGGGATGAATGGCCGGTAGACTGGATGCAGTGCGCATCCATTTCGCTCTTTTCATTCTGATGGCGTGGGCCGGACTCTCGCTGCAGGGTCAGCCGGCGCCGGCCGTATCGACGTCGGCTGGCCTGACGCCGGGGCAGGCCCAGGCGCTGGTAGAGCGGGCGCTGGCCACCGAATCCGCGGCGGCCCAGGAACTGAGCCACGCCGCCCATCCCATGCGCTACCGGCTGCACAAAACCAGCCCGCGGCTGAGCTCGACCAAGGCGATTGTGGAGACGCGCGAGGGAGATGTGGCGCGGTTGCTGGAGATCAACGGCCAGCCGCTGAGCGCGGAAGACGAGCAGAAGGAGCAGGAGCGCCTGAATGCCCTGGAGGCCAACCCCGGCCTGCAGCAGCACCGCAAGCAGAGCGAGGACAGCGACGCGGCGCGGGCCATGAAGGTGCTGCGCGTACTGCCCTCGGCGTTCCTATACGATTTTGCCGGCACGGCGACAGCGGCGGGCACGACGGTGGAAAAGTTCAGCTTCAAGCCCAACCCGCGCTTCGACCCGCCGGACCTGGAGACGGGGGTGCTGACGGCCATAGCGGGGGAGATCTGGATCGACGCGGCCGAGGAGCGCGTGGTGCGCCTGGCGGGCAGCCTGCAACAGGACAAGAACATCGCCCTGGGTCTCGCCGAATTGGACAAGGGCGGATCGGTCGAGATCGAGCAGGCCGATGTGGGCGGGCGGCAGTGGCGGATCGTGCACCTGAAGCTCAAGATGAACGGGCGGGTGCTGTTCAAGACGAAGAATTCCGACTCCGTGCAGGACTACACGGAGTTTGTGGCGCTGCCGGCGGATTTGAGCTACAAGCAGGCCATCCAGATGCTGCGGGCGCTGCCGGCCGCGGGAGCACAGGCGGGGCGCTAGCGGCTGCGTAGCCGAAAGACAAAGCGGCCCCACCGCAAGGGTGGGGCCGCTTTTTCCGCGCTTGAAGCGGGTCTTACTTCACTTTGATCAGGATGATGACCAGGGTGAACAGGGTGAGGGACTCGATGAGGGCCAGGCCGAGGACCAGGAAGATCATCAGGCCGCCACGAGCGCCGGGGTTGCGGGCCAGCGCTTCGCAGGCCGAAGCGGTTGCCTTGCCCTGACCGAGGCCGCAGAGTCCTGCCGCCAGGGCCATGCCGATGCCGGCGCCGATGGGCACCAGACTGATAGCGGTCGAACCGCCATCCGCGAAGGCCGGCATGGCGAAGCAAAGCGCCGCCAGGGCCATGAACACATATTGAAGTTTGCGCATATTCCTCCTGCTTCCTTTGGATTTGGCCGCCAGTGGGTGGTTGAGGCTCACCGTGCTGACCCCCTCACGCTTGCGGCCTTTCGGTTGTCCGGAGCGGAAGCCCACTCCGGCGAATTCTTTTTCTCGTCTGGGACGAGGGTTGTGGCACAACTGCCTTAGTGCTCCTTGGCGACCGCCAGGGAGAGGTAGATCATCGTCAGCAGCATGAAGACGAAGGCCTGGATGATCGAAACGAAGACGTGCAGGCCCAGAAAGATGGCCGGGACGCCCACCGGGATCAGCGAGAAGAAACCGAGCGTGACCATGTCGCTGGCAAACATGTTGGCGTAAAGACGGATGGTGAGGGACATAATGCGCGCCAGGTGGGAGACAATTTCGATGGGCAGGATCAGCCATGCGACCCACCAAATAGGCCCGCAAAAGTGCTTCGCATAGCCAATGATCCCTTGCTCGCGAACTCCCTGGAAGTTATAGAACAGGAAGGTGGGCACGGCGAGGCCCAACGGCACCCACGGCGAAGTTGTGGGAGCCGGGATACCGGGGATCAGTCCCAGCAGATTATTCAGGAGAACGAAGAGAAAGATGCAGATCACCCAGGACTGGTATCGCTCGGACCCGTGACCGATGATCTGTTCCGCCAGGTCGCCGATTTGGGTGTGAATCAACTCGGCGATCTGCTGCGCCGAGTTCGGCTTTTCCACGGATAGGGTCAGGCGCACGAGAAGGAAGAAGAGGATGAGGCCGCCGCCCACCACCAGCTCCCAGCCCAGCGTCTGATTGACCTTGACGGCCTTTTCAGCGGCCTCGGCCGGGTTGGCGCCGATCAATTGAAAAGCCCTCACCTCAACGTCCATCAAGAGGCTGTTGAGCAGGCGGACAAGGATGAAAGTTTCCGGCATCGAGACTTGAATCTTTCTGTTTCCGAGGTACAGCAACAAGGTTCATCGCTAGATTGGTCAGTCGCGGAGCAACCGAACCGCTTCCCAGCCCACGGCCAAAGCCGCCAGGCCCAGGCCGCAGAGAAGCGCAATGACCGAACCCTGGAAACACTTTAGGCTACCATAAATGACGCCCGCGTAGACGGTGAGGCGGAGCACAAAGAACACCACCACCGCGGGAGCGCTGCGGGGCGTCTTCTGGTTGTTCAATTTGGCATAGATCACGCGGGTCAGGCGGAGCCACTCGAAGATGCTGGCGGCAGAGATGAAAGTGCCGGTGGCCAGCATGGCGGCATCGCGCCAGGCGGAGGCAAACAGCACGACAGCCGCCGGAATGAGCCCCAGAATCAGCGTGTTGCGGATGGCCCGCTGGAGCAGGGCTTCGACCGCCTCCTGGGTAATGTCTGGAACAGGATTGGATTCTTCAGTCATGGTTTGGGGTTGGGCGTTCCCTTTCCGGGACCGTCGCCGGCCTTGGTATCCGCACGGGTGTTTTTCTCCGTGGAGAGGGCCAGCTTAATCACATAGACCATCCCCGCAATGAACCCAAAGACCAACCCGGCAAGCCCTATCCAAGACTGGTGAAAGCGGCTGTCGGCCCATGCGCCCAAAAGCCAGCCTATGACGGCGGCCGAGGGCAGCACGAAGGCGATCTGCATCAGGGTTTCCGCCTGAATCACGGCGGCCATGCCACCGCTTGTCTTCGCTGGCGGCTTGCGGTCCGGGATGGGGCGGGTGAAGGGCATGGCGGTCCTCCTCAGCATACAGGGCCAAGCGCGGGGCGAGGCGGGGAGCGGGTATACTTCCCTTTTGGGCTTATTGCCCTGGAGCGGAAGGAAATACACGTGTTCGATTCGGAGTTTGAGCGCAGTCTTTTCGATTTGCGCAAGGCAAAGCTGGAAGAGATCGAGAAGCTGGGGCAGGCGGCTTATCCCAACCAGTTCCCTGCCTCGCACACCGTGCCCATGGTGCGGGAGAGCTGGGGCGAGGCGACGGCGGAGGAGCTCGAAGCCAGCCGCGTGACGGTGGCCGTGGCGGGGCGCATCATGGCCATCCGCGCGCAGGGCAAGGCGGGGTTTGCCACGCTGCAACAGGGCGGCGAGCGCTTGCAGATTTACGTGCGCCTGGACGCGGTGGGCGAGCTGGGGTTTGCGCTCTACAAGCTGCTCGACCTGGGCGACCACATCGGCGTGGCGGGCTACCTGTTCCGCACCCGCACCGGCGAGCTGACGGTGCACGTGGAGCGGCTGACATTTTTATCCAAGGCGATGCTGGCCCTGCCGGAGAAGTTTCATGGGCTGGCCGACGTGGAGCTGCGCTACCGGCAGCGCTACGTGGACCTGTTTGCGAATCTGGAAAGCCGGGAAGTCTTCGTCAAGCGGGCCAAAACGCTGAAGGCGTTGCGGCAGTTCTTCGACGAGCGCGGATATCTCGAGGTGGAGACGCCGATGATGGTCGCCGCGGCGACCGGGGCGGCGGCGCGGCCTTTCAGGACGCATCACAACGCGCTCGACCTGGATCTGTTTCTGCGCATCGCACCGGAGCTCTACTTGAAGCGGCTGGTGGTGGGGGGGCTGGATCGGGTCTACGAGATCAATCGCAACTTCCGCAACGAGGGCGTGAGCACCCAGCACAATCCCGAGTTCACCATGCTGGAGTTTTACCAAGCCTACGCCAACTACCACGACCTGATGCAGATTACCGAGGAGCTGGTTGAGTTTGTAGCGCGGGAGGTGAATGGGACCACGGTGACCGAGTACAACGGCGTGGAGATCGATCTGGCCAGGTGGCGGCGGCTGACCATGCGCGAGGCCATCCGCGAGTTCTGGCCGGAGGAAGCGGGGGCGAAGCCGGCCCACGCGGCGTTCGAGTCCGCGGCGGTGCTGCAGGCGCGGCTTCATGCGGCGATGGATTCGCTGGAAGGGGCGCTGAGCCAGACAGCGCACCAGACGCCGGAACGGATTGCGGAACTGAAGACCATTCACGGGGCTCTCACGGCGGTTTACTACGACAGCATGAAGGGCGCGCCGGTGGGCAAGTCGATCTACAACCTGTTCGAGGCGGTGGTGGAGCCGTTTCTGATTCAGCCGACCATCATCTACGACTATCCGGTGGAAGTTTCGCCGCTGTCGAAGGCCAAGCCCGGCGATCCGGCCCACGTGGAGCGGTTCGAGTTTTTTGCGGGCGGCTTCGAGCTGGGCAACGCCTTCAGCGAGCTGAACGATCCGGTGGAGCAGGAGAAGCGCTTCCGCCAGCAGATTGGCGAGCGCGAGCGCGGCGACGACGAGGCGCACCAGATGGACGAGGACTACGTGCGGGCGCTGGCCTACGGGCTGCCTCCGACCGGCGGCGAGGGCCTGGGCGTGGACCGGCTGGTGATGCTGCTGACGGGGTCGAAGTCGATTCGGGATGTCATTTTGTTTCCGCTGATGAGAAACAGGGATCAGGGATCAGGGATCAGGGATCAGGAGTCAGCTGCTAAGGACTCGGGGCCAGAAGTCCTTAGAAGCGACGATATGAGGTCAGAGGACCTTTCATTCCTCCATGAAGACCCTGGGCCCAATTACTTGAAAAGCGACGACCTACGGTCAAGCGATCTTTTGCCCGACGAGTAGGTAACAATGGACGCCCATTTCGCAGCAACCTTTGCTTGGCAGAAAGCTGAAGGGACAGGGCACAAGGCGGAATCTTCTAATTCTTAGACCCTTACCCAACCCACCCAGGAGCATCGATAAGCCTTGAACATTCTTTTTGTCGGCGACATATTCGGCAGCGCGGGACGCAAGATCGTGCGCGAACACATAGGCCACGTGCGCAAGGCCAACAGCGTCGATCTGACCGTAATCAATGCGGAGAACGCGGCGGGCGGCTTCGGGTTGACGCCGCAGATAGCCGAGGACCTGTTCGACGTTGGCGCGGACGTGCTGACCACCGGCAACCACGTGTGGGACAAGCGCGAGCTGATCGACTACATGAATTCGGCGCCGGAACAGAGTCAAGCGCGGGCGCGGCGAGTGCTGCGGCCGGCCAACTTCCAGCCCGGCCTCGCGGGACATGGCGTCTTCGAAGGGAGCACCGAGAGCGGCGTGGCCTACGCGGTGATTAATCTGGGCGGACGGGTGTTCATGAACGCGACCAACGATCCCTTCCACGCCATCAACGACATTCTGGCCGGCATCCAGGCGAAGGTGATTGTGGTGGATTTTCACGCCGAGGCGACCAGCGAGAAGGTGGCCATGGGCTGGCATCTGGACGGCCGCGTGACCGCGGTGCTGGGCACGCACACCCACATCCCTACCGCCGACGAGCGGGTGCTGCCCGGCGGGACGGCCTACCAGACCGACGTGGGCATGAGCGGGCCCTACGACAGCGTGATCGGCGTGGAAAAGGAACTGGTGCTGCACAAGTTCCTGACCGGGATGCCGGGCAAGTTCGAGGCGGCCAAGGGAAACCCCAAAATGTGCGCGGCGCTGGTGACTTGCGATGCGGCGAGCGGACGCGCATCGGCGATCCAGCGGATCATGCTGGGGGAATAGGCCCTTCCTGCTCAGCCTGGGCAGGGGGATTTCAGAACAAATGCGGCAAGTTGGCCCCCGCTTCGCGGGGTTGGCGAGTTAGCAAGTTAGCGG
>JARLGE010000221.1 GCA_031296215.1 Occallatibacter sp. | reverse complement strand
CGTCTGCTCGACACGCTGGCCAGCCACGACGTCCGTGCCACCTTCTTTCTCATCGGCGGCTTTGCCCATCGGGAGCCGGCGCTGGTCCGGCGCATCCTGGCCGCCGGGCACTTGATCGGCAATCACTCCTGGTCCCATCCCAACCTGGCCCGCGCCGCAGCCCGCCGCGTCGACGAAGAGCTGGCCCGTACCAGCGAAACCCTCGCGCAGATTGCCGGAGCGCCCATCCGCTACTTCCGCCCGCCCTTTGGCGGCCGCCGGCCCCACGTGCTCCGTGAGGCAAGAAGACTGGGGATGGTTCCGGTGCTGTGGAACGCCATGACCAACGACTGGGCCGAGCCCTCAGCCGACGCCATCGCCGGTCGCCTGAGCGGTTTCATCGACCGGCTGGAGCGGCGCGGACGAGCCGCGAACATTGTGCTCCACGACGGCAACCACCGCCAGTTGGGCGCAGACCGCAACCCCTCCGTCACGGCCGCGGGGCAGTTGCTGGCGCGCTATGCGGCAACCCATCGCTTCGTCACGCTGGATGCGTGGAGCAAGCAGCCCGTTGCGCAGCCCTAACCGGCGACGACGGCCTGGAACGCCGTCTGCGCCGCTGCAATCGTGGCGGCCACTTCTTCTTCCCCATGCGCCGTCCCCAGGAACGCCGCCTCAAACTGCGAGGGCGGCAGCCACACGCCCTGGTCAAGCATCGCCCGGTGAAACCGCCCGAAGGCTGCCGTATCGCTGAGCGCGGCCTGTCCGTAGTCGGTCACCGGCCCCCGCGTAAAGAACCAGGTCCACATGGAGCCGACGCGGTTCAGCGTCAGCGGAACGCCCGCCCGCGCGGCCTCGGCGGCCACTCCCTCAGCCACGGCCTTGGCTGTCGCCTCAAGCTTAGGATAGACCTCTGCTCTGTGCTCCTGAAGGTAGCCGACAGTCGCAATCCCCGCCGCCATCGCCAGCGGATTCCCGCTCAAAGTTCCCGCTTGGTAGACCGGTCCCAAAGGCGCGAGCATATCCATGAAACGGAGCTTCCCGCCGAAGACGCCCACCGGCAGCCCTCCGCCCACAATCTTGCCCAGCGTCACCAGGTCGGCATCGATCCCGTACAGCTCCAGCGCCCCGCCCAGCGCCACCCGAAAGCCGCTCATCACCTCGTCGGCAATAAGCAGAGCGCCTTCGCGTGTAGTGATCGCCCGCAACCCGGCCAGGTACCCAGGCCTGCCCGCCGTGGCGGGCGCCGGCGCAATGCAACCCGCGTTGCCCACGATCGGCTCAAGAATCACCGCGGCGATGGCCCCCGGATGCGCCGCAAACGCCGCTTCCACCGCGTCCAGATCGTTGTAAGGCAGCGCCAGCGTGAGCCCCGCAATCTCCTCCGGCACGCCGGCCGAGCCGGGAATGCCAAACGTCGCCACCCCCGACCCCGCCTTCACCAGCAGCCCGTCAGAATGGCCGTGGTAGCAGCCCTCGAACTTCACAACGATCTTGCGTCCGGTGGCCGCGCGCGCCAGCCGGATGGCCGACATGGTCGCCTCCGTCCCCGAGCTCACAAAGCGCAGCTTCTCAATCGCCGGAAAGCACTGAGTCACTAGCTCGGCCAGGTCGGCCTCGGCGGCCGTGGACGCGCCGAAGCTGGCCGAGGCCCGCGCCGCCCGTTCAATCGCCTCCACCACCGGCGGAAACGCGTGCCCCAGGATCATCGGCCCCCAGGAGCCGAAGTAGTCGATAGAGCGGTTGCCGTCGGCGTCGGTCAGCCATGCGCCCTGGGCGCTCTCCACAAACGGCGGCGCGCCGCCCACCGCTTTGAACGCCCGCACCGGCGAGTTCACCCCGCCGGGAAAAAAGCGCTCTGCGCGCTGTTGGAGGGCCTGGGAGCGGGTGCGGTTCTGTCGAGCGATCGGCGAACTCATGATGGATTCAGTATAGAAGGTGGATGTTTGCGGCGGGAACGAACCGAAACCGGCCAAATTGAATCACCCCCGCTTATGCTTTCATCTCGATACGTGTGAGCGAAATGGAAGGAATCGGCGGCCGGCTGCTGGTCATCTTCGACGGCCACTGCGGGCTGTGCAACCGGTCCATCCGCTGGTTCCTGGTCCGCGACCGCCGCGACCAGCTCCGCTTTGTGCCCTCCGAGTCGCCCAGCGTGACGGCCCTGCTGGCGCGGCACGTCCTGGCCGATCCGGCTGCATCCGCCGCCCCCAGCTCCATCCTTGTCGTCAAGGATGCAGGACGAACCACCGAGTGCTTGCTCGATCGGTCAAACGCCGTCCTGGCCCTGCTCGCCGAGCTGCCATCCCCCTGGCCGGTGGCCGCAGCCCTGCTCCGCTGGGTTCCCCGCCCCCTGCGCGACCTCGCCTACCGCCTCGTCGCCCGCTCCCGCTATCGCATCTGGGGACGCCTCGACTCCTGCCCGATTCCCACAGCCCGGGAGCGCGAACGCTTCCTCTAAAGCACTGCCGCGACCCGCGATTCCTGCTAGAATCTTCCTTTCCGGACGGAAGATCCTTCCGGCAGTTCCGCCGCAGAATCCATCCGAGAAAGCCTTCACACGTGCTAGACGAACCCAAATCCAAATCCGTGACTTACGCCGACGCGGGCGTTGACATCTTGAGCGGCGACCGCGCCAAGGAACGCATCAAGTACCTGGCGCAGAAGACCTTTAACCGCAACGTCCTGGGCGGCATCGGCGGCTTTGGGGCGCTCTTCCGCCTCGACCTGCAGCGCTGGAAAAACCCCATCCTGGTCAGCTCGGCCGACGGCGTGGGCACCAAGCTCAAAGTGGCCTTCGAACTGGGCATGCACCACACCGTGGGCGCGGACCTGGTCAACCACTGCGTCAACGACATCGCCGTCCAGGGCGCCATCCCGCTGTTCTTCCTGGATTACCTGGCCACCGGCCGCCTCGACCCCGAAGTCACCGAGTCGGTCGTCACCGGCCTGGCCGAAGCCTGCAAGGCCAGCGGCTGCGTCCTCATCGGCGGCGAGACCGCGCAGATGCCCGGCTTCTATGCCGACGGCGAGTACGACCTGGCCGGCTTCATCGTCGGCGCGGTCGACCGCGACAAGATGGTCACCGGCGTCGCCATCAAGCCCGGCGACGTGCTCATCGGACTGCCCTCCACCGGCCTGCACACCAACGGATATTCCCTCGCCCGCAAGCTGCTCTTTGAAGTGGCCGGCTACAAGCCCACCCAGTTTGTCTCCGCCATCAAAGACAAGGCCGGCGCGGCGCTGATGAAAACCCACCGCAGCTATCTCTCGGTGATTCAGAAGCTTGTCACAGCAGGCGTCACCGTCGGCATGGCCCACATCACCGGCGGCGGAATCACCGGGAACCTGCCCCGCATCCTGCCCAAGAACACCGGAGCCCAGGTCGAAATCGGCTCCTGGCCGGTGCTGCCTATCTTCGAGCATCTGCGCACCCTGGGCCAGGTTCCACAGGACGAGATGATGCGCACCTTCAACATGGGCATCGGCCTCATCGCCGTCATTCCCGCCGCCAAGTTCACCCGCGCCAAGACCGTGCTCGAGCGCGCCGAAGAAAAATTCTACGTCGTCGGCCGTATCGCCAAAGGCGACCGCCGCGTGCAGTACACATAACGGAAGGAGCAGGGACCTTTTCAGGCTGCGGAAAAACTCCTCAAGGAAGGCTAGAAGTGTCAGGGCACGACTTCAGTCGTGCCGCAAACGCAATAGAATGAACGTGGGCTTTAGCCCCGGAGGTGCGGACTTCTGAGAGCTTCCAATCAAAACCAGACCCCCTCGAATCCCCCGAGCCCCATGGCCGAAGGCCGTCCGCCCGTCCGGCAAGGACTCCGCCTCGGCATTCTGCTTTCCGGCCGCGGCTCCAACTTCCTGGCCATCGCCCAGTCCATCCGCGCCGGCCGCCTGCCCAACGTCGCAATCGCCGTCGTCATCTCCAACGTCGCCAACGCCCCCGGCCTCACCGCTGCCGCCGAACTCGGCCTGCCCACAGCCGTCTTTGTCTCCAAGCGCCGCCCCCGCGCCGAGCACGACGCCGATGTCCTCGCCTGCCTGCGCCAACACCGCGCCGACCTGGTCTGCCTGGCCGGCTACATGCGCCTGCTTTCCCCCGAGTTCATCGCCGCATTCCCCAATCGCATCCTCAACATTCACCCCTCCCTGCTCCCCGCCTTCCCCGGCCTCGACGCCCAGCAGCAGGCCTTCGACTACGGCGTCCAAGTGGCTGGCTGCACCGTGCACTTCGTCGATGAACACCTCGACCATGGCGTCATCGTCCTGCAGCGCGCCATTCCCGTGTTGGAGACAGACGACGCTCATTCCCTGGCCGAGCGCATTCTGGCCGAGGAGCACATTGCCTACTCGGAGGCCATCGCCCGCGTCGCGAGCGGAGACTATGAGATTTGTGGCCGAAGATTTGCCCTTACAGCCGCTGGTGAAAGTCGGCATTTGAAAGGGCACGACTTTGGTCGTTCCGCAAGTAGCTGAAAATAAAAGGCCGGCTTTAGCCCCCGAGGGAAGTTTTTGAGTGATTTGAACTTTCACCACAGGCTGCTAATACTACAGTTGTAAATCGAAGACTCCGGAGGGAGCAGGGGGTTTTAACCCCCTGAAAGATGGCGAATTGACGCGGCCTTTAGGCCCGGGCCTTTGCGGGTCTTTCAGGAATTCAGCGAAATACAGCTGTAGTACTAAGAAGCACCTGAGCCCGGTTGCCCAGGTCTCGTAAGCAGAGGCTGAACTCCTGAGGGCTCAGCGCCGGAGCCTCCCGGGGGCACGCACAAGTCTCCTGGAGCGCAAGCTGTCCGCAGGGGGCGCAGTGATTTGCGTACAATTACGGTTCCTCGGCGGACAATGGTCTTGAGAAGCCGGTCAGACGGAAGCAGGGCGGAAGAAGCAGCTCTGACCCCACCCCCCCATCGGTTTGTTGAAAACAAGGGACTTAGCTAAAAATCACCCTCGCCGCATAAGAAAACAAAGCACTTACGGGAAGCTTAAGCTTCCAAACGGGGCCGTTCTGCACCAGAAATAGTGCAGATTCGAGACAAGACAAGAGGCTGACCCAGCGGCCAAAACCTGCCAATCATACCCACCGGCCTGTCGCTGTCAAGCCTTCAATCCCCATCAATCTCCATAAATAACTGATTCTATGTGTTTTCCATACGCGGATGATTT
>JARLGE010000220.1 GCA_031296215.1 Occallatibacter sp. | reverse complement strand
TTTCCTTTTGCTCTGAATGTGGTTGACGGGCCGACTGGCGCGGAGCCGGCGGTGCGGCGGATGCCGGCGGGGGAAGAGAACGATCCGGCGATTGAGGTTCATGCGGGGCTGGCGTACTCGGCGGATGGAGTGCTCTTGTATGTGGCAACGGGCGACTCAGGCAGGGTTCGGGCTTACCGGAGCAGCGATTGGTCGAAGGCGGGCGAGGTCTCGCTGGATGGGTTGGTGGCTGGGCCGGGCTCGGGTGCGAACGACGGCGGCGCGGGGCGGGTGGCTCACGGGAGCTTTGCGGCGACACTCGAGGTCTCGCCAGACGGCAAGACGATCTATGCGCTGGACCAAGGAAACTGGAGAGTGGTGATCCTGGATGCGGCGACGCTGAAGCGGATTGCCGAGGTTCCTACGGGGAATTATCCGTTTGGGTTGACGCTTTCGCCGGATGGGGCGCGGCTCTACGTGACCAACACGGGCCTCTTCGAGTACACCACGATTCCGGGCGCGAGCGAGAAGGATCCGCTGGGGACGGGGCTGCGCTTTCCGCCGTTTGGATACCCATCGAAGCAAGCGCGCGAGGGGACGGTGGTGGAGGGCAAGCGGATCGCCGGACTGGGGGACGAGAACTCGGACCGGGGCAGCTCGCTGTGGACCTACGATGTTCGCGACCGGGAGCATCCGGCGGTGACGGCCAGGCTGCGGCTGGGGGCGAGGATCACCGAGGCCAAGGGCGAGACAGTGGGCGGGGCTGCGCCGACGGGCGTCGCGGCCGGGGATGACGCGGTGTTTGTATCGCTGGCCCACGAGGATGCGGTGGCGAAGATCAGCGCGGATGGGGCGAAGGTGCTGGCGCAGACGGAGCTTTCGCCGTTTACCGGAGAGCGATTCAAGGATGGGGCGGGCCGGCCGCTGCGGGGGGTGATGCCGAGCGGGCTGGCGATTCGCGACGGGCGGGTCTACGTGGCGGAGTCGGGAATCGATGCGGTGGGCGTGATCGATGCGGCTTCGATGCAGGTGATCGAGCACATTCCCGTGGGGTGGAATCCGTCGGCGGTCGAGTTTGCGCCGGATGGGCAGACGCTTTATGTGGTGAATACGAAGGGCAAGGGAGCGGGGCCGAATGGGGGCAAGCTGCACGACCCGAACGCGCCGACGTATGTGGGGTCGCTGGAGATGGGGAGCGTGAGCGCGATTCGGCTGGAGGGGCTGGCGGCGGCCGACGAGCTGACGCAGACGGTGATTGCGGCCAACACGGCGGCGATTGCGAACCGGGCGACGCTGCCGCTGCTGAAGCACTGCTTCCTGGTGGTGCGGGAGAACCGGACCTACGACGAGGTGCTGGGCGATGTGGCGGGGGCGAATGGGGACGCTTCGCTGGCGCGGTACGGGCTGGATGGCTGGGCCGAGGAGCAGAAAGAGGCGACGCACGTGAAGGTGACGCCCAACCTGCATGCGCTGCTTGGGCGGTTCGCGATGAGCGACAACTTCTATGTGGACAGCGACGTTTCGGCGGACGGGCATCGCTGGGTGATGGGGATCAATCCAACGGCGTTCTTCAACACCGCCTGGACTTCGGGGTACGGGGGACGGCGGCGGTCGGACCCCGGCGCGGAACAGGCGGGGCGCAGGGCGCTGTTTGGCGGAGCGGACGCACCCATGCCCGAAGATGAGCCGCAATTCGGCTCGCTGTGGGAGCACGTGGCCGCCAGCGGCAAGGGCATCCTGAATTATGGCGAGGGGCTGGAGATTGAGGGCAACGACGAGATGAAGGGGTCAGAGCCGGAGGGGCAGCGTCTGTTTCTCAACTCGCCGCTGCCGAAGCCGGTCTTCGAGTCGAGCGACCGGCGGTTTCCGACCTTCAACCTGGGGATTCCGGACCAGTTCCGAGCCACGGAATTCGAGCGGGATTTCAAACGGAAGCTGGCGGCGGGGAAGGTTCCGGCGCTGATCGTGATTCGGCTGCCCAACGACCATACGGCCGAGCCGCGGCCAGCAGATGGCTACCCTTACCGCGCTTCGTATGTTGCGGATAACGATTTGGCGCTGGGGCGGATTGTCGAGTTTCTGTCGAAGACTTCCGTCTGGAAGGACTCGGCATTCTTTGT
The DNA here is from genome assembly GCA_031296215.1 of Occallatibacter sp. GTDB lineage: Bacteria > Acidobacteriota > Terriglobia > Terriglobales > Acidobacteriaceae > Telmatobacter. The sequence goes on along the minus strand of JARLGE010000220.1, from coordinate 4,501 downwards.
GACCGAGGACGATGCGCAGGGCGGGGTGGATCACGTGGATGCGCATCGCAGCATTCTGCTGGTGGCCAGCCCCTGGGTGAAGCCGGGCGCTGTGAGCCACGAGCACACCAGCATGGGCTCGATTGTGCGGACAATCGATGAACTGTTAGGGCTGGGACCGATGAACCTGGAGGATGCGCTGTCCGGGGAGATGACGGGGATCTTCGACAGCGCGCCGCGTCTGGAGCCGTTTGAGGCGCAGGCGGCGGACAAGCGGGTCTTCGATCGGGCGAAGGCGCGGTTTGCCAAGCCCAAGACGAAGGAAGAGGCGGCAGAGTTGCACGATGTGGACGACGCCGACGCCATTCGCAAGGAGATTGAGAAGTCAGGCGCCAGGCTGCACAGGCCGAAGGACGCCGACTGAGGGGGAGGAACGCCGCGCCCTCCGGGCCGATCTCAAGTTTTCATCGAGAATTCACGATCCAGGCGCAGGGCACTCCGCTGCTCCTTGGCGGAACGGGTGGAGTTGCGCGGATGAACGACTCATGGCGGCTTTGGGGCATTCCCGGCGAAAAATGGCAGCCCACAAGAGGATAAAAAGCTGGACATTCGGGCAAATAATGCGGTAATTTGAACGTCAAAGCTCCGGCCTTTCCCCAACCCCGGCCGGCTGAATTCAACCAACTGTAACCGAAGACCCGTAAGCTGGAACCGTTGCCAACTCAAAAAACTGAGACCGGCGGGGATGCTGATCGATCGCATAGGCTCTCTGCTCGCTCTCTTTTTTGAGCAGGTGACAAGTCCACTCGGCCTGAAGTCAACCCGAATCTTTCCGACGCTGCATTCTTTCTCAACCCAACACGCTCCCGTTTCAGTCCAGCCTCGATGCACCGGGAGACCTGCTTGTTTCATCTTTGTCTGTTTGACTTCAACGCAACTAACAGATGCACCACCTTGGAGACAGTGATCCATGTTGAGACAAACACATTCTTCCTCGCGATTCCTGCTGAGCATGCCGCTCATGGCGCTCAGCCTGTTGCTGGTGCTTGCACTGGCCTCGACCGAGGCTCGCGCGCAGGCCACGCAGGGCTCCATCATCGGCTCGGTGAAGGACACGGCGGGGGCCGTGGTTCCCGGCGCATTGGTCACGCTTAGCAACACGGATGAGGGCACGGTTCGCAGCACCAAGTCCAACGGAGTGGGGGATTACCACTTTCAGGACGTGAAGGCCGGCCGGTATGCAGTGGAGGTGTCGGCTCCGACCTTTGAGAAGTGGAAGGCATCGGGGGTGGCTCTGGAGGTACGCCAGGAACTGCGCGTGGACGTGAAGCTGGCCATCGGCGCCGTGCAGCAGGAGGTGCAGGTGACCGGCGACATGGTGAGCGCGATCGAGACCGATTCGCCGACCATCAGCGGCGACTTTACCAGCGACGACGCCAATAACCTGCCAGTGAACACGCGGGCGAGCACGAACGGGACCAGCGCGGCCAACATCTTCAGCGCACTGCCCGGCGTGCAGCAGGACGGCGACAGCTCCGGTGTTTCGCTGCAAGGGGCGCTGCCCTACCAGGTGGACGTAACCGTCGACGGGGTGACGGTGAAGAGCTCGACCGGCGGGACGTATATGAGCGACTCTTTTCCGTCGACCGAGTCGATTGCGGAGATTCGCGCCGACGGGGTGCTGGCCAATGCGGAGTTCGGCGACCCAGGCCAGATCGTGGTGACCACCAAGGGCGGTTCGAACACGCTGCACGGCAGCGGTTTCTGGTATTACCAGGACAACAAGTGGAACGCCATTCCCTATACCTATCCCACGACCACGACCAAGCCGCTCTCGCACGGCGCAACCTTTGGCGGCAGCATCGGCGGCCCGGTGGCAATCCCTCACGTTTACGACGGCCACAACAAGAGCTTCTTCTTCGGCGTCTACGAGGGCTGGCGTTTCCCGAACCAGCAGACACTCTTCGAGGTTGTTCCCAGCACGGGGATGATGCAGGGCGATTTCTCCAAGTACACGGCGAGCGGCTTTGAGGGCCTGACCAACCCCTTCACCGGCGGCAGCTACGGCACTTCGATCCCATCGAGCGCGATCAGCCAGATTGCATCGAACACGCTCAAGCAGTTCTACCCGGCGACTGGTCCGAACATCGGGGATCCGACGGCGTACACCGACAACGGCGTGGCCAACTGGCAGGAGAATGTGAATGCAAGCCGCCACTCGGACCAGTTCGATATCCGGGGCGACCAGTACTTCGGCTCGAATCAGAAGTTCCTGGTGTGGGGCAAATTCACGTGGAAGGACTTCCCCATCAATTCGCCGGAGGTTCTGAGTGTGCCCTCACAAACGGACACCAACCAGAACCGGGTTTTGAAGATCGATACCAACTGGAGCATCAAGCCCAACCTGATCAACGAGGGCGGGTTCGGGTACACGCGGGTGACCACCGGCTCGTCGGACAGCTTCAACGGCAACGCGTGGACGACGGCGCAGGGCTGGCAGGGACTACAGAACCTGTTCTACAACGGCATCCCGGAGATGGACTTCAACAACATTCAGAGCCTGAATGCCGACCGTCTGACCGGCCTGAACAAGTCGAACACCTTCGACTACAGCGACGTGCTGATCTGGAACAAGGGCAACCACACGGTGAAGTTCGGCACCGACGTTCAAACGCTGGAGGCGGTGACGCCGCTGGGCTTCAACGGCTCGGACAATTACGGGACGTACCAGTTCAACACCAGCAGCAGCACCGGCATGTTCACAGGGGTGGACTTTGCGGACTTCCTGCTGGGCATTCCCAACCAAACGTTTTACGACGTAGTTTCGCAGGACAACGACGGCGTCTCGGGGCACTACCACTTCTACGGGCAGGACGAGTGGCGGGTGAGCCAGCAACTGACGCTCTCCTACGGCGTGCGCTACGAACTGCATCCGGGTTACTACGACAAGGGTGGCGACATCGGCAACTTCGATCCCAGCGTGTCCGGGGCCGGCCGCGTTCTCTATCCCACCGGGAAGCAGTCGCTGCTGGCGCAGAGCTTTCTGGCCAGCGCCAACGCCTGCGATCCGGACGGCGTGACCGCGACCAACTCGGCGACGGTGAACGGCGCTCCTTGCATGCAGGTGGAGGGCAACCAGGCAGCCGGTTATCCGACGGGATTGAAGAAGTATCCGCACCTGCGGTTCATGCCCAGGTTTGGCTTTGCTTACCGGCCCTTCGGCAACGACAAGTGGGCAATTCGCGGCGGCGCCGGCCTTTACAACATCAACATGCTGGGCTCCAGCTTCTACTCGCTGACCGGCACGGTGCAGGCTTACACCCAGCAGTTCTCCAACACCTATAACTCGGCCAGCCACGCCATCGGCTACCAGTGGCCGCAAGTCTACGCCGGATCGGGCGGCGCCGGCTCAGCCCCGGCTTATGGCTCCGACTACTTCGGCACCGCCAACAGCGCCAACTGGAAGGACCCCTACACGGAGCAGTGGTCTCTGAGCATCGATCACGACTTCGGATCAGGCTATGCGGCGCGGATCTCCTACATTGGGTCAGAGACGCATCAACTGGTGTGGGCGCCGGATGAGAATTCGCTGCCGTTCTCGAACACCGTCGCCTCCTTCAACAATTCGATCAGTAACCGTCTGTTCCCCAACTGGGGGCGTATCAATACCCGCGCCACCGGCGCCAACAACAGCTACCACTCGATGCAGGTGGAGGCCAGCCATCGGTTGCAGCAGGGCCTGGAATACCAATCGGGATTCACGTGGGCCAAAAATCTGGCCGACAACCAGGGGCCGAACAATTCGGGATTTGCCGGGGAGGGCGGCGGTGCGCGCTCCACTTCGATCCTGGACCGTCATGCGGACTTCGGCAATGTGGGCGGGACGCGGAGGGTGCGCTGGAACACGACGGTGCTCTACGACCTTCCGGTGGGCCGGGGCAAGCTGCTGGGCGGCCAGATGCCGCGCGCGGCCGACCTAGTGGTGGGCGGCTGGCGCCTGTCGTCCATCCTCACCGTGCAAACCGGTCCGTTCCTGACTGCTTACTTTCCGAGTGGGCAAGGTGACCCTTCCGGCACGGGGTCCGGTTCGAATGGAAACTATGGCGACGGCACCGGCAGCTTCGATGGCGGGCATCGCAGCCAGCACGCGGACTGGGTTCCCGGCCAGAGCGTGAAGCCGACAGGGCAGAACCGCTTCAACTGGACAAACGGAAGCGCATTTACCTGCCCCGGTGACCCCTCCTGGACGCTGGGCAACCCTTGCGGCACGGGCGCTGGCTTCTACCCTGGGACCAACACGCCGCTGAGCGCGCATCCGCTGCCGATTGGCCGCTTTGGCAACGCGCCGGTGGGCTCCGTGGAGGGTCCGGGCCTGTTCAACCTATCGTCGGGGTTGAGCAAGACCTTTGCCATCACCGAGCGCTTCAAGGTGAAGGCGGAAGGCACGTTTACCAACGTGCTGAACCACACCAACCTTGCCGATCCCAAACTGGACCTCAGCTCGGGCAGCTTCGGGCTGATC
>JARLGE010000219.1 GCA_031296215.1 Occallatibacter sp. | reverse complement strand
TGTATGCGTTCCCGGCCATCTGGGCGCAGGCGGGCGGCAGCAAGCCGGTGGCGCGGGTGCTGGAGTCGCGCATTCTGCCTCCCTACGAAGGACAAGACGGCCTGGGCTCGGGCAACGTTGCGGGGCTGAGCCGCCTGGAGTCGGCGACGTTTACCGGCGAGTATCCGCTGGCGCACATCGAATTCGAAGACCGCACGCTGCCGGTGAAGGTGGAACTGGATGCGTTCTCGCCGTTTATTCCGCATGAGCCGGACGACTCGGGACTGCCGGTGGCGATTCTGCGCTATCGGGTGACCAATCCCGGCCATGAGCCAGCCACGGTGGGCATTGCGTTTTCGATTGAGAATCCGGTGACGACGAAAGAAGAGAAGGACGACGACGCGCGGCAGAAGTCGGATGAAGGACGGCGCAACGAGTTCCGCGAAGGAAATGGAATCGCCGGCTTGGTGATGAGCAACTCCGCGCTGGCCGCGGACGATCCGATGATGGGCGAGCTGGTGGTGGCCGCGCGCGTGGATGCGGGCGCGGCGGTTTCGCACTGGGAGGGATGGCCCGCGGGCCGCTGGTGGAATGCGCCGCTGCACTTCTGGGACGAGTTTGCGAAGACCGGCGAGCTGGGTGCGCAGCCGCAGCCGCACAACATGGTGGGCGTGCTCAGCCTGAAGCGGACGATCGCCGCGGGCGAGACGGCGAGCTTCGAGTTTTTTCTCGGCTGGCGGTTCGCCAACCGCACGCCGGACTGGATGGGATGGGACGCGCCCCAGGGCGAGGGCAAGACGGTGATCGGCAACTTCCATGCGGCGCGCTTCAAAAGCGCGTGGGACGCGGTCGATTACACGGCGAAACATTTGCCCGACTTGGAGACGCGGACGCGGGCGTTTACCAACGCGATGCGCGCGAGCACGCTGCCCGCGGCGGTGAAGGAGGCGGCGAGCGCGAATCTTTCCACGCTGGCCACGACCACCTGCTTCCGCACCGCGGACGGCGAGTTCCACGCATGGGAGGGCAGCGACGACACGGCCGGCTGCTGCTTCGGGAACTGCACCCATGTGTGGAATTACGAGACGGCGACCGCGTTCCTCTTTCCATCGTTTGCGCGGTCGCTGCGGCGCAGTGCATTCGGCTACTCGATGGACGACGCCGGCGCAATGCACTTCCGCCAGTTGCTGCCGGAGGGCAAGGGGCGCTCAGGGTACGCCGCGGCCGATGGCCAGATGGGGCAGATCATCCATGCGTGGCTGGACTGGAAGATCTCCGGCGACGAAGCGTTGCTGAAGACGACGTGGCCGCGCGCCAAGAAGGCGCTCGAGTTTGCGTGGACGCCGGGGGGATGGGACGCGAACCGCGACGGCGTGATGGAAGGCGTGCAGCACAACACCTACGACATTGAGTTCTACGGTCCCAATCCGCTGTGCGGGATTTACTACCTGGGCGCGCTGCGAGCGGGCGAGGAGATGGCGCGTGCGGCGGGGGATGCGGCGTCCGCGGATGCATACAGGCAACTCTTCGAGAAGGGAAGCCAATGGATCGACGCGAACCTGTTCAATGGCGAGTTTTATGTGCAGAAGGTGAAGGGATTTCGCAAGGATGAGATTGCGCCGAACCTGCGCGGGGGCATGGGCGCGGACTCGACCGAGACGCCGGAATACCAGATGGGCGGCGGCTGCCTGGCCGATCAGCTCATCGGCCAGTATCTGGCGGAGGTTGGAGGGATGGGTCCGCTGGTTGCGCCGGAAAACATTCGCAAAACGCTGCGGTCGATCTACAAGTACAACTACAAGCCGACGCTTGCGGATCACGATAACGTAGAGCGGACCTATGCGCTGAATGAAGAGGCGGCGGTCGTGGTGTGCGACTACGGCAAGGCCGAGCGGCCGCACATTCCGTTTCCTTATTATGCAGAGGCGTGGACCGGGCAGGAATACCTGTTTGCAGCGCTGCTGATGAACTGGGGCATGGTGAAGGAGGGCGTGGAGTGCGTGGAGAATATTCGCGCGCGCTACGACGGCGAGAAGCGCAACCCATGGGACGAGCCGGAGTGCGGCCACCACTACGCGCGCGCCCTGTCGTCGTGGTCGACCGTTCTTGCACTGAGCGGGTTTCTTTACGATGGCGTGGCCGGGGCCGCGACGGCCGTGCCGAGAATTCCGCAGGAAGAATTCGAGTGCTTCTGGTCGACGGGCACCGGATGGGGCACGTTCTCGCAGCGCGCGCAGGCTGGGCGCACGGAGTTTGTGCTCAAAGTGCTCAGCGGAAAACTTGGCCTTCGCTCGTGCGAGATTGCGGCGCCCGGCACGCAGGCTTCGGTCGAAAGCCTGGGCAAGCCGGTGGAGAACCATGTGGAGCGGCGCGCGGAGCGGATGGTCGTGACCCTGACGCAGACACTCGCCATGGCGGCGAACGGCGAGATCCGCATCGTGGTGCGCGCATGAATTTGAATCCGCGTGGGAAGAGACCGTGGGTTGTGATCGTCGGCGGCTTTCTTGGCTCGGGCAAGACGAGCCTGATTCTGGCTGCTGCCCAATTGCTCGAACGGCGCGGCCTGCGCGCGGCGGTGATCCTCAACGATCAGGGCGATGAGCTGGTGGACACGCGCCACGCCGAGGCGCAGGGCGTGCTGACTCGCGAAGTGACGGGCGGATGCTTTTGCTGCAGGTTTTCGCGGTTGATGGAAGTCATCGGGGAGGTGCGCGGCTCGTCGCCGGATGTAATCTTCGCCGAGCCGGTGGGAAGCTGCACGGACATTTCGGCGACGGTCTTCGGTCCGCTGCGCGAAGGGTTCGGCGAGTATCGCGTGGCGCCGTTCACGGTGCTCGTCGATCCGGCCCGCGCCGCGGCACTCGCCGGCGATGACGCGGACTCCGACCTGGCCTTCCTTTTTCAAAAGCAGCTGCAGGAGGCGGACCTGGTTTGCATGAGCAAGGCCGATCTTCATCCGGACGCAGCAAAAACTCCTGGCCGAGCCGCGGGCGTGGAGACGCGCAGGCTGAGTGCGAAGACCGGCGAGGGCGTTCAAGAATGGCTGGACGAGATTCTATTTGGATCGCTGGAAGCGGGAAGGACGACGCTGGAGATCGACTACCGGCAATACGCACGAGCAGAAGCCGCGCTGACGTGGCTCAACCTGAGCGTGACGCTGGAGCCGGCAGCTCAAGTCTCTCCGGCGCTGCTGGTGGGGCCGTTGCTGGATGGGCTGGACGAGGCGCTGACCGCAGCCGGGATTGCGATTGTGCATCTGAAGACATTTGATCGCTCGCCAACCGGCTGGTTGAAGGCGGCCCTCTGCGCCAACGGGGAGGAGCCGAGGGTGGAGGGGAATCTGGATGCGTCGCCGGCCGGGCGGCACGAGTTGCTGTTGAATCTGCGCGCCCAGGGCAACCCCGCCCAGGTGGGGCGGATTGTGGAGGAGCAGTTACGGCGGATCGAGGGCAGCAAAGCCACGATGCGCCTCGATTGTTTCAGCCCGGCCGCGCCCCGGCCGGAGCGGAGAGTGGCCCGGCCACGGCGGTGAGGGAGGCAAGGGCGCAGTCCTGCCCCTGGCCCAAGCGGGCGCCGCGGCAAAGACGGGCGACCGGCGCTGAAAAAACGCCGCCTACGGCCGAGGGGTTCAATGGAGATGGATGAGATTGCCGGGCGTCAAGAGCTGTGGTTCGCAGAGGCGTCGTTTTAGCCCTGTTGGCGACTTTCTTGTTCGAGTGCCGGGCCGTTTGGTGCGCGGATGCGCAGATGGTGTTGGCGCGCCAAGGCAGGTCTGTTGTGCTGGAGCCGTGCGCCCCCAATATCGTTCGCATCCCCTCGAGCTCGGAGAAGACCGCAGCGCTCGCGGCCGCCGGGTATGGGTTCATGGGTACGCCGTCGAGCGGTGGCTGGGCCCACGAGCGGGATTCTGGCGGATCCGACGTCCTTGGCTCGGGGCGAATGGTGAGCCGTGCGAGCGATTTGCATGCTTGACACGATCTGTTCCCGTGGAGCTTGCCGAGTTTCAAAGACGACCCGATCGGCGAACCCGCGGCGTGCCTGAGCCGATTTCAGCGTAGAATTAAGCGACGCGATGAGCAGAAATGTAAGAACCGGTTACCCGTCGCGGGCACCGATCGATCCGCCCGGCAGCCGCTATGGCATGTGCCTGGGGAAGATCGAACTGCTACTCATGATTCTGCCCAGGAAGACCATTCGCCAGGAGGTTCAAGATGAAGTCAGGGCTCTCTCGCCGAAAGTTCCTCGCTGCCGCGGCGGCGTCTTGCTTTACACCAGCAGTTGCGCATTCCCTGCCCGATGGCGGAGACTTGCTCGCTCTGCTTGCGCCCACGCGGGACGCAAGCGCCGTATCGGGCGGAGCGTGGAGGAATGCAGGCATCGCAGACTTCTCCAAATCGCCCTTCGCCCGGCTGAAGCCCGTGCCCGTCAGGGCCGTGACGATTGAGGCTGGCTTCTGGTCAAAACGCCGCACGACCAACGTTCGCTCCAGTATCCCCACAATGCACGATCAATTGATCGCGCATGGCCGCATGGACAACTTTCTGCGCCTGGCGGGCAAATCGTCCGCACCGCAAAAAGGCCCCGTTTACTCTGACTCCGATATTTACAAGTGGCTCGAAGGCGCCGCGTTTGCGCTTCAGTCTGACGAGCTTCCCGAACTCCGGGCGACTGCCGATTCGATGATCCGCGATGTGGTCGCGGGGCAGGAGCCGGGCGGCTATCTGAACACCTACTTCGTGGAAGATCGAAAGCCGCTGCGCATGCTCTATCCGACGCAGACCACAGGTCACGAACTCTATAACATCGGCCATCTGCTTCAAGGAGCGATCGCCTACTATCGCGCCACCGGCGACAGGACTCTTCTCGATGCCGGCATTCGCTTCGTCGACAATTTCCTGATTCCCAACTACGGTCCGGGTGCGAATCGAATGGGCATTGTCGCCGGCCACCCCGAAATCGAGATGGCGCTCATCGAACTCTATCGCACCACCGGGAAACGGCAATACGTCGACCTTGCCGGCTATATTCTGCACGGAGATGAGCGGATCCCTCTGCGGCCCGGCCAAATCACCTACATGTTCTGCGGGATCCCGTTCACCTCGCGGACCAGGCTGGAGGGCCACGCGGTTCGAGCCATGTACGCCTGCTGCGGCGCAACCGACTACTATCTTGAAACTGGAGATCCGTCCTACTGGAAGACACTGAGCGGGCTCTGGGACGATCTGGCCTCGCACCAGCTTTACGTGACGGGCGGGGTCGGCGCACGCCAGGAAGGCGAAGCTTTTGGCGATCCGTACGAATTGCCGAATGCGCGCGCCTATGGCGAGAGTTGCGCGGCAATCGGCAACATGATGTGGAACTGGCGCATGCTCGCCGCTTCAGGCGAAGCGAAGTTCGCGGACGTGATGGAGCGCGCTCTTTACAACGGCATCAACTCCGGGATGTCCCTTGACGGAACAACTTATTGTTATCGCAACCCGTTGGCATTCGATCCATCCGGTGACTCCCGATACGCTGAAGATCCGGAGGGCAAGATTCGCAACCCCTGGTATGACACCACGTGCTGCCCGCCGAATTTGGAGAGGACCTTCGCCGAGCTGCCCGGCTATTTCTACTCCACCGCCGCTGACGGCGTCTATGTGCACCTCTACGATAATTCCCGAATGTCATGGCGATTGGAAGACGGAACCGGATTGCGCATGGAGCAGAAGACGAATTATCCATGGGATGGCGAGGTGCATATCTCCGTCTCCCCCGAGGAGGCGCGCGATTTTACGGTCTATGTTCGGATTCCGGGCTGGTCGTCAAAGAACTCGGCGACGGTAAACGGGACGCCGCTTTCAGGAATCGAGCCAGGCAAGTATCTCGCCATCCACCGGCGCTGGTCGCCCGGCGACTCCATCGACCTTCACTTCGATATGGCTGTGCAACTGCTCAAAGCAAATGCGGCAGTCGCTGAAGATCGTGGCCGGGTCGCAATTCAGCGCGGGCCGGTTGTCTTCTGCATGGAAATGCTGGATCAACCTGACGCGGTGCAGCAAAGCGTATTCAGTCATTGCGCCGCAGAGGTTGGCGCCAGTTCCGAGAGCCGCTTTGTTCCTGATCTTCTCGACGGAGTGATGGTGCTTGACCATGCCGGGACCGTTGCGCGCTCTTCCGCGGGGACTTCGCTCTATTTCACCGCAGACGAAAGCCGCCCGCAGGAAGAAACTCGCACAACGCTCAAACTGATTCCTTACTATGCATGGGCGAACCGTTCGCGTTCGGCAATGCAGGTCTGGATTCCGTTCACCCGCGTTTAGAGCATCTCTCCGGATGGCGTATCGTAGAGGCGACGATTCACAACGCATGACGATGGCGCGACCTTTTTCGGATGATTTGTGGTGCAAGCTTCTTATGAATGCGTTGGCCCGGGTGTAGTCGTCTTCATGACCCTTTCGCAGATACGTTGGGCTGGCTCCGCTGCTCTTCGACCACTACCACGCCTACACTCCCGATCGAGCCGGCGCGTCATATCTGCGGCCATTGGTCCGGGGCCGAGTAACCAAGGAGCATTCTCAAAGGCAGGCGAGCGGCATTCACAAAGCGTCACATAATCTTCCCGTATCGAAGCGCCCCAACCGTTCCAGCCGATCCGCAAACAGCTGCTGGGGTGAGCCGTTAGAATATGAACGTGATTCCCAGCCCGGACAACGGCCCTTCACTCATGCTGATCGAAGGCAGCCTCACCGCCATCGCCTTCGCCGTCGCATTCGCTTTGCCGCGGCTCGGCTCATCCTGGTTCGCGCGCATCGAACGCGCATTCTCTCAGCTCGCGCGCAGAAAGCGTCTCTCTGTCTTCGCCGTCGGCGCCACCGCATTTCTGCTGCGTCTCGCCATTCTTCCCTTCTGCCCCATTCCCTTGCCCTTTGTGCAGGACGACTTCAGCTTTCTGCTCGCGGCCAACACCTTCGCCCTCGGCCGCCTCGCCAATCCCACCCCTGCCCTGTGGGTCCATTTCGAAAGCATCCAGATCACCATGCAGCCCACCTACATGTCCATGTACTTTCCCGCGCAGGGCCTCATTCTGGCCGCCGGGAAAGTGCTCTTCGGCCATCCCTGGTTTGGACTGCTCGTCGTTAACGCGCTAATGTGCGCGGCATTCTGCTGGATGCTGCAGGCCTGGCTCCCGCCCCGATGGGCTCTGCTCGGCGGAGTCATCGCCATTCTGCGCATTGGCCTCTTCAGCTACTGGATCAACACCTACTCCGGCGGCGGCTCGGTTGCGGCGCTGGGTGCGGCGCTGCTGCTTGGAGGCCTGCCCCGCTTCATCCGTCACACGCGCCATCGCGACGCAATCTTCATGGCCATCGGCGTCAGCATCCTGGCCCTCAGCCGTCCCTATGAAGGCCTGCTGCTCTGCCTGCTCGCCGCCGTCCTTCTCGCGCGCTGGCTCTTCTTCGCCAAGAGCCGCCCCTCCCTCGCGCTCGTCCTGCGCCGCACCGTGCTCCCGCTCTCAATCGTTCTCGCCGCCGTTGCCTGGCTGGGCTACTACGACTACCGCGCCTTCGGCAACGCGCGCACCCTACCCTACACCGTCGACCGTGCCGAGTATGCCGCCGCTCCCTATTGGATCTGGCAATCCCCGCGCCCCATCCCCGACTACCGCCACGAAGTCATTCGCGACTTCTACGTGAATCAGGAACTCGGCTCCGCCATGCGCCTGCACACACCCGGCGGTCTGGTGAAAGAGGAGCTATTTTTCAAGCCGCTGCGCATGTTCCTCTTCTTTGCCGGCTTCGCGCTGCTGCCGCCGCTCATCATGCTGCGCCGCGCGCTGCTCGACCGCCGCATTCGCTTCCTGGTGGTCTCGATCGCGGTCGTCTTCTCCGCCGTCATCGTGGAGACCTGGCTCATCCCTCACTACTTCGCCGCCATCACGCCTGCCTTTTACGCGCTCGGCCTTCAGATGATGCGCCACCTGCGCCAGTGGCAGCCCGGCAGGCAGCCCGCCGGGCTCGCCATCCAGCGCTTCATTGTAACCCTCTGCATTGCGCTCGCCGCGCTGCGCCTGGTTGCCGAGCCGCTCCACATAGGCCTCGCCAAGTGGCCGAGCGGCTCATGGGCCTCCACCTGGCACGGGCCCGGCCGCATGGGCCTGCCGCGCGAGCACATCGAAGACCAGCTCAATCAGTTGCCCGGCAACCAGCTCATCCTCGTCCGCTACTCGCCCGCCCACAGTTCGCTGGATGAATGGGTCTACAACGCCCCCGACATCGACAGCGCAAAAATCATCTGGGCCCGCGAGATGGACGCCGCCAACAACCAGGAGCTGCTGCATTACTACGAGGACCGCAAAGTCTGGCTCGTGCAACCAGACAACGACCCCGTCAGCCTGTCCCCGTATCCCGCGCAATAATGAAGGACTTTCAATCGAGATATTGATTCGTCTCTACGGAATTCCCAGAATCTTGTGCGTCTGCAAGCTCAGTCGCCACTGCGGATGCTCCATGCAATACTCAACCGCAAGCCGTGTATTTACGCGGCGATCAGGACCATCCATCGGCTGCAAAAAGAAGTGCCGGAACTCCAGCCCCGCAAACTCGCCTGGATCGAATCCCGTCTGCGGATAGACCAGCTTCAGCTCATCGCCGCTCAACTGCACCAGTTGCGCTCCGAACTTGGGGCTCACGCACAGCCAATCCACCCCTTCCGGCGCCGCCACCGTTCCATTCGTCTCGACAGCAATCTCAAAGCCGCGCTCATGCAGCGCATCGATTAAGCTTCCATCCAACTGCAGAAGAGGCTCGCCTCCGGTGCACACCACAAACCGCTTGCCTTGCTGCGAATCACCCTGCCACTTCTCTTCAACAGCCGCAGCCGCGCTTTCCGCCGATTCGAACTTCCCTCCGCCCATTCCATCCACGCCCAGGAAATCCGTATCACAAAACCGGCATACGGCCGAGGCCCGATCCGCCTCGCGCCCCGACCAGAGATTGCAGCCCGCAAACCGGCAGAACACCGCCGCGCGCCCCGCCTGCGCACCCTCGCCCTGCAGCGTATAAAAGATTTCCTTCACGGCATAATTCATCAAAACCAGCTTTCGGCTGTAAGCTCTTAGCTCATCGTGCAAGGGTCTGGGCCGTCAACTCGGCACGAACAAGCTGAAAGCTAAAGGCTAAAAGCTAAGAGCCAGGTTTTTCGTACACCAGCGGATCCTCAATCCCGTTCTCGCGAAACCCCTTCCGCCGCAACAGGCACGAGTCGCACTCACCGCACGGCGCCCCGTTGACCGATGGATCGTAGCAACTGCCGGTCAGCCCATAGTCCACGCCCAGTTCCATGCCCCTCTGAATGATCTGCGCTTTCGACATCGCAATCAGCGGCGCGTGAATCTTCAGCGCCTGCCTACCTTCCACGCCGGCCTTGGTCGCCAGGTTGGCCATCTTCTCGAAGGCTTCGATGAACTCCGGCCGGCAATCAGGATAGCCCGAATAATCCAGCGCATTGACGCCGATAAAAATATCGCTGCTTGCGAGCACCTCCGCCCAGGCCAGCGCAAACGAGAGAAAGATCGTGTTGCGCGCCGGCACATACGTGACCGGAATCCCATGAGCCATGTCTTCCGCCGAGCGGCGCTTTGGCACATCGATCTCATCGGTCAGCGCCGACCCGCCAAAGATTCTCAAATCGATCTTCGCGACGCGATGTTGCGCAACGCCGATCGACGCGGCCACCCGCGCAGCCGCCTCGAGTTCCCAAACATGGCGCTGCCCATAGGAGAACGACAGCGCATACAGCTCGAACCCCTGGCTGCGCGCAATCGCCAGCACCGTCGCCGAGTCCAGTCCCCCGCTCAACAGCACCACCGCTCTTTTGGGTTCCACGGTCATGTTTGTCCGGTTCGCGCTCACTTCAAATCGCCGCCCTTGCCGATGTCCATCGAGGGCGGCAACGGATTGCTCTCGTCGATCGATGCCGCGATGCACTTCTCCAGCAGCCCCTTGGCCGCGAGGATGAACTCGATCGCATCGCGCCCGGCGCCCGCGCCGCCCTCATGCGGCGTAACGTAATGGGCCTCGGCCTTCACCTCGGTGCGCGCATTGGCCACCGCCACGGCAAACCCCACCGCGCGCATCGCCGGCAGATCGATCACGTCGTCGCCCACGTAGGCAATTTCGTCCAGCGTCACGCCTTCCTTCTGGGCAATCTCGCGCACCGCCTTCATCTTGAAGGCCTGCCCCTGGTAGACAAACTCCATCTTCAGGTCGCGCGCCCTCAGGGCCACCGCCTCGCTGATGCGCTTGGTAATCACGCCCACCTTCATCCCGCCCAGCCGCGCCAGCGTCATCCCCGCGCCATCGTGCGCGCTGAACCCCTTGGGCTCAACCAACCTCGTCGTCACGGACCCGTCCGGCAGCGCCACGGGCATGGGATAAACCCAGATCGTCCCGTTCGTCAAAACTCCATCGACGTCGAAAAGAACGATCCTGATGCGGCGCGCGCGCTCCTCTGCGGAAACTGTCATGCTTCAATTTTACTCATTGCATCCGGCCGCGACGCGCATTCGCCGCTGATTCACGACACAATAGAAGCATGGATCAGGATTTCCCCTCCGACGCACCGCAGGCGGCGCTCTCGCCCGAAGACTATTACTACGAGGGGAGGAATCTCGTCTTCACCGCGGCCTACCACCTCAAGCGTGGCTCCTGCTGCCAATCCGGCTGCCGCCACTGCCCTTACGGGTTCGCGGTTGCGGCCGCGCCTGAGGAGGAGGACGTGCCCCCGGCGGGCTGAGTTGCAGGCGCAAGCGCGCTTGGCTCCCGCACCAGCACCGCAAAGCGCGGAAAGGCAAAGCTCCCGGCCGCGTCGTCCACCACGTTCAACTGGCAGATATACGGCCCAGGCTTCAGCGCCGCCAGCGGCACATCCAGCTCGATGGCCACCGCATCGCGCCCCTCCACGTTGATCGCCCGGGCCTGCACCAGCGGCGTCTCGTAGACCTTTGTGGAACCCTGAATCAGTTCCAGGCTGCTCAGCAGATTGATGCCCGGCTTCGTCCCCTTCGGCGCATCGGCCGCCGCCTTCTCGCGCGCCGGGGAGTAAATCTCGTAGAGCAGATACAAGTGCTGATCCTGGCGGAAGACGTGGCTGATGTTGGGCACATACTCTTCGCCGCCACGCACCAGCGGGCTCTCCTTCTTGGTCGGCTGCCGCATCGACGCCAGCACAATCGAGCTCATCTTCAACGGAGATTTCTTCATGTCCGGCAGCGTAATCTCCGCCTCAAACGATCCCATGCGGCCGGTCTGGTTCTCGCGCACCACAAACTTCATCCGGTACTTGCCCGGCGGCAAATTGAAGCTGGTCGTATATTCGATGTTCTTCTGCCGCGCCTGCAGGCTCGGATCGAAATTCAGCTTCACCGTCTCTCTCGCGTGGCCAATGGGCCGCTTCGCCTCGTCGATCACCGCGCCGATGATGTCGAGCGTGGCTCGCCGCGGCGAGTCATTGTCGCCGCCCTTCACAAGCGGAATCTGCGAACCCGGCACGATCAGCGACACCGGCATAAAGAACCGGTTGTCATCGAGCCGGAAGTACATCGCATCCATGTACACGGCCATTTCCGTCGCCGGCAGATCGCTGGCCAACTGCTCTTCAAGTTCGCGCTCGCGATCCTCGTGGCCGGAGTGCTGGAAGTCCGCCGGCGCATAGTAGCCGGGCCGGTATTCGAGCTTCACGCCCGGCCGGTCGATCTTGATGGTCAGCTTGCGATAGCGCCCATCGCGCAGTGGATTGGTCGAGCGAAATCCGATTGCGTAATACGCCGAAGTGTCCCGTTCCACCTGCGCAAACGCCGGCGTAAAATCGTTCGAATCGAAGAACGCCTTGCCGCCGGTATCGGTGCTCAGCGTCGCCATCACCTCCTGCGTGGCGAAGTTGGCATTCATGTTGTTGGCAAGAGCGCCGCCGTTGTAGGCGCCGGTTCCGCGCAGGCTCCCTGTCGAAGCATCGCCAAGCGGAGAAATCGCCTGCAAGCCGCGCGTGTCCACGCTGTAGATGGCCAGATTGGCCCGCACCGCCGCGTTGATCGCCGCCCTGAGCGAGGCCTGATTCTCGATCCCGTCCCGCGAAATACCTCCGGAAAAGTAAAGCAGACTCTTCTTTTCTGTAATCTTTTCCAGCGACTTCGCCACCGCCCGCAAGGCAAACAGCTCACGATCCGTGTTGAGGTCGTTATACTCACTCTCGTCGGGCGTGTAGCCGGTCGCGTCCTCCGCCTGGTTCGAATTCGCATTCGCGCCCTCGGCAAATCCCTGCCCCTCGGTTCCGTTGTAAACAGCGACCTCGTTGATGAGCGCATTCTTGTCCGCGGTAAAATCCTGATCCACCTTCAATGTGCCGCTCAAGGAAACCAGCGCTACCAGATCCGCCGGCTGCATCTTCTGCTCAAGAAACTGCTGCGCGGCAAGCACGCTTCGGTCAAGGTCCTCGGGCTGCATCGAGGTCAGGTCGAAGAACATCACAATCAGCCGGTGATTGCGCAGGTCCTCCGGACGAGCTACTACGACAGCCTTGCCTCCACTGCCGGCAGCGCCCGCTGCCAGCCCGTTCACCGTGGCCTCGTTCAGCGGCGTGGCCCTGTCAACGCTCTCAAAGTCAAAGCTGTCCATGTGCTGTTGCTTTCCGTTTTCGAAGATGCTGAAGTCGCTTGCTTTGAGGCCCTCGACTACCTCGCCGGTCTTCGCGTCGCGCACCACCACATTGGTCAGCACCAGCTCGCCGTTCATCTTCAGCACAAACCCGCCCTGCGGCGTTGAGGATACTTGCGCAGGAGATTGCTGGGGGCTGGACGTCTGATCGGCGTTCTGCGCGAAAGCCGGCTGCGCGCCCAGCGTCATCAGCGCCAGCGCCGCAACTCCAGCCCCGATCCTCTCGATCCAACCCGTCATTGCATTGCCTTCCGCCAATATTCCACTCACTTGCTAACTCGCCAACACGTCTCCCGCGGCGGACAGTAACTCCGGCGGCGCCGCTAACTCCGTTAAAACCTGAATCTAGCGGTAAAGTTGAACGACCGCATCGCTCCCACGGAAATCACCTGCCCAAAGGTGGGCGAAGTTACACTTGTATCCACGCCCGCGTACTGCACCGTGTTGAAGGCGTTGTTCAGCGTGGCGCGAATCTCCATGCTGCGCGTATCGCCCATCTGCGCCGTCTTCGACAAAGACATGTTGTTCTGAACTGTCCCCGGCGCTTCAATCGAATGGCGCGAAGCCGTGCCGAACGGCCCCGCTGGAGTCACAAAGGCCGCGGTGTTGAACCACTTCAACAGCGACCCGCCGCCGGCCGGAATGGAAACTCCGGACACGCGATCCGGCCGCAGGGTCCCGGCCGTGCCCCGCGCCACATCCGCCACCGCGGCCTGGTAACTCGGCGTAAGCGACGTGCCGGTGGCAAAGGTATAACTTCCTGAAACTGACAGTCCCTCCAGGATATGCGACGCTGCTCCGCCAGTAACCCATCTTTTATCCTTTCCGAAAGGTAACTCGTAAAGATAAGTCCCGCTAACCTTGTGGCGCTGATCGAAGCTCGAGTTGCCTTCCTCGGCGCCCAGGTCCTGCCAGTTCTGCGCCACCACCGTCGACGTCCCTCCCACCGATCCGGCGTCGTCGATCGAATGCGAATACTGGTAGTTCGCGCCCAGCGCAATTCCGCCCGTCATCCGCTTGTTGACGCGCAGCGTGCCCGCGCTGAACTTGGAGAAAGCCGCCGCCTGCTCGTAGTTGAAGACCAGGTTGGCGGGGTCGGTGCCGGGACTGCTCGTGCCGGCGCGCGGCGCGCTGGTAATATCCAAACGATTGCCCTTCGATCCGTTGTATCCCGCGTTGAGCACCACGCCCCAGGGCAGCGTCTTCTGCACATCGATGTTCCACACCTCGACGTAGGGCAGCCGGTATTGCGGATCAAGCGCGTAGTTGCCCGGAGTGCTTGAGCTCGGCGGCGAAGGAAATCCATCGGCCAGCGTAGTGCAATTCGCAGGCGCATTCCGCGCGCAGGCCGAGGTGGGCTTGCCGTTCGCATCAGCCTCCAGGTTGGTCTGCTGATTGGCAAAGGGCGGCTCATGCGCCATGGTGGTGGCGAAGGTTGCGTATTGGCCCACGGTGTAATTCATGCCGAATCCGGCCCGCACCACGGTCTGCCTGGGCAGCCGCAGCGCCACCCCCACGCGCGGCGCAAAGCCAAGGCGAAAGGGAAACACCAGCGACGGCGGCAGCGGGCCGCTGAACGGTCCCACGCCACCCGCATCAACTTCGGTCTGCCTGGAAAACGCCTCGCTGGGATTGGTGTCGACAAAAGCAAGGTGATTGTATTTTTCCGTGTAGGGCGCAAAGAACTCGTAGCGCAATCCATACGTCATGGTGAGCGACGGCAAGGCCCGCCAGTCGTCCTGCGCATACGCATCCATCACGTTGTCGCGCAGATAACTCTTGGAGACAGCGGCGTCGATGGTGCTCTCCTGCGGCAGCCCCAGCAGCAGATCCGCCAGCGACGAACCTGTCGCCTGATCTCCGTTCGCGTCTTCGCTAAACAATCCGCTGAAGGTGAAGTCCCCTGTCGCGTTCGAGCCCGCCAGGAGATCGCGATGCACGCGCCGGTAGTCGCCGCCGAAACGCAGATTATGTTTCCCATGAATCCAGCTCAGCGTCTCCGACAGCGCGATCGTCTGCGACAAAGAGAAGCTCGGCTGCTGCTGGCTGAGCCCGGTAAGATTGCTGAGCGTCACGTCCGGCAGCCCGTAGTTCAGCGGGCTGGTGTTCAGCGCCGTGCCGTTCGGTCCAAGAATTCCAACCTGCGTGGCAATATCCGTTCCATTCGTGAAGAAATTCCTGGTCTGCGCGTTGCTGCGATTCCAGTTGGCGTTGAAGATGTTTGTCACCTTGTGGTAGCCCAACGTGTAGCCGGCCTGCACGGAGTTCGAGCCTGACGCGGTCTTGCCGCCCAGTTGCGGAAACAGATTGACCAGGTCCGAGGCCGAGTGGCTCCAGTTGTAGTTGAAGTTGATGCTCTGCCGCAGTCCCTGGTTCTGGTTTCTGCGCCCGCCGCCGCCGCGACCACCGCCCAGCAGCGTGGCGTTCTTGCCCAGGCTGCGCATGTAGCGCACCCCTGCCTGCGTCGAGTTCGACTGCGCGGTGGTCAGCAGGTGGTAATTCTGCACGTCGCCCGGCAGGTTCGGCTCGGGGAAATAGCGGAGCAGCGCCGTGGCCTGGGACGCGATCCGCGAGGAGGGAATCACGTTGGGCGTGCCGTTTGGAATATTGGGATTGCCGTTCGAGACAACCTGCGCGAGCGTCGCCGGATCGTAGATCGCCGGCAAGCCCGGCGCGGAAAAATCGCCCGCCCGCTCCGCATCCGTGGGCACCGTGGCATATTGATCGGACGGGTTCGAACTGCGCTGCCCCGAGAGCGTAAGGAACACCGCATCCTTGCCGCCGGGCTTGGTCAGTCCCGGAATGTAGGGCGCACTCATGAAGGTGAGCCCGAAGCGGTTGGTCCCGCTGGGCGGCTGCTGCTGCGACTGGCCGCGCAACGAAAACGGCTCGGCGTTCAGCGCCGAGTTCGAGCCCGTCCAAAAGATGGCCCCGTGGGGCTGGCTGGGATTGAAGCCGCGGAAGTTGCCCCGGCCACCCCTGCCCCCGGCAGAGCCTGCGCCGCCGAAGCCGCCTGCTGCGAATCCGCCCCCGCCGCCAAAGCCGCCGCCGCCTCCAAACAATCCGCCGCCCTGCCCATCCGGAATCAGCCCCTGGGCGCGCGCCGTCTCCACCGCATCGCGGATGCGGTCCATATCCAGGCCCGCCAGCGGACTCACCTGCCCGGTCTGCCCGCTGATGGCCACCGAATCCGCGCTGAAGTCTGAGTTGGCGGCGACGGGCGGCAGCGCCGCGCCGCTGGCCGTGGGCGCTCCCGCCTGCGTTTCGGTGTCCGCGGCCAGCGCGCTCACCAGGCTCAGGCTCTGCGCCCCGTTGCCCGCCAGTTGCTGGATGGCCTGCGCCGCCACGGCGTTGAGCCCGGCTTCGCTCCCGGCGCCCTCGCGCGCCTGCTGTTGCTGCTGGATGAGAGCCCGCGAGGCCAGCATCAGGTCGAAGTTGACCGTCTGCTCGCGGTTGGCGGCGTTCAGCAGCGCCTCCCCGGAGCCCGTTGCAAAGGCCGCAAACTGGGTGCGAACCACGTAGCGCCCATTCTGCGGAATCGTCAGCGTCCACGCCCCACCAAGGTCGGTCGTGGCCGAGTAGCGCTTGCCGGTCAGCGTGTTCTGCGCCGTCACCGTCACGCCCGGCAACGGGATTTTTCCGCTCATGGCCACGCCACGCAGTTTGCCGCCCGACCCTGTCTGCACAGAAGAAGCCTGTTGCGCTTGAGCTTGTCCGGGGACTGCGGACGCCGTTCTTTGCGCCTCAGCCGGCCCTTGCGGCGGCGGCGCCTTTTGCGCCCAGCTCGCCATGCCGCCAGCCACAACCATCCCCAACGCGAAGATTCCCGTGGCTCGAAGCCGCATCGGCGCTCCCTGGCATTTCCTGCTCGTACTCAGTCAGACGCTCCCCGCGCCGCGAAGGTTTACGCGCGAGGGCAACCCTGCCCGTACCCGCGGTGACTCCTGAGCTGGCAGATCGCCCGGAATTGATCTTGCATTCTCCCGCCGCCCATGTTAACTATTAAGCCAATAGTCATTTGATTGCTGCCTAGGAAGTAAACTTCCGGCAGCGGACTGGAAGCACTCCGCCATGAAGATCGGCACCACGATTCGCGCTCACCGGCTGCAGAAGGGCTTGTCCCAGGGAGATATCGAGAAGAAAACCGGGCTGCTGCGCTGCTACCTCTCGCGCGTCGAGAACGGCCACACGGTGCCCTCGCTGGACACACTGTCGAAGATCGCCCTGGCTCTCGACATGCCCATCGCGCAGTTCTTCGCCGACGACTCCTTCGGCCGCCAGTTCAACACCCGGAAGCTCACCGACGAGGAGCTGCGCTTCATGACCCAGATCCGCCGCTACTCGTCGAACCTGAGCGACAGCGACCGCAAGCTGCTGCTGGCCATGGTCAAGAAGTTCTCCTCCACCGCCGCCCGCTAGATGTGAAGTTCTAACAGGTTGTCCAGTTCACGTGGAGTGTGTGGAATTGTGCGAAGTGGCCCTCCACTTCCACCCCAGCGACCAAGACCTGTCACCGGGGACCCCTGGGGGAAAGGCCGCTTCGCAGCCGTGATTTCCTCTACTGCAACTGGAGAACCGCTCTAACCTGCATTTGTCGCGGCCAAATCGGCGCTCCGTAGCGCCGACCTCCTGGTCGGTGGTACTGGCGGCGTCCTCGCCGTCAGAGCAAAGCCTCGTTCCTCTGTACCGTTTGCACAAACCGTGACGGAGCAAACGGTGTCCGGCGTGGGTCGGGAGACCCACGGTCGCCGCGGCGACCCGGCCAGGAGGCCGGCGCAACGAATTCGTTGACGCGCCTCGTGAGAAATGCGGACTGGAGCGGACTGCTTACACGTCGTTGCCCAGATGGAAGATCGGCTCCACGCCATGCGCGCCGCTCAGCAGAGCCTGCTCCTCGTGCGCCTGCAGCGGCTTGTAGCTTTGCGCCACATCCATCGCCAGGCGGAAGTAGCGCTCGTCGCCGGGCGGAATCGTCGCCGTAATCGGGTGCGAGAGCGTCCAGCGCAGCCCCAGCGAAGCCTCCTCTGGAAACACCGCCGGCTGGTACCAGCACTTCGGCTCGGGATGACTGCCGCGCTGATCGGCCGCCCAGGTCGTCTTGGCCATCCCCTTCAGCGCCAGGATGCCCATCTTCTTTTCCATGGCCCGCTTGAGAATCTGCGGCCCGAATCCGGCCTGCGTAAACAGCACCCAGTTCAGCGGAAACAGAATGGTGTCGAAGTTGTAACGGTCCATCGCGGCGAGCGCCGTCTCCGCCGAGTGAACCGAAAACCCGATGAAGCGAATCTTCCCTTCCTTCTTCGCCGCCTCCATGGTCTCGATCGCGCCGCCTGGGCCGAGCACCTTATCCAGGTCAGTCCTCTTGGTCAGCGCGTGAAACTGGTAGAGGTCCACGTGGTCGGTCTTCAGCAGCTTCAGCGACTGCTCCAGGTCCGCACGCGAATCGTCCTTCATCCGCCCATCGGTCTTGCAGGCCAGGAAGCAGCTTTTGCGGTAGGGCTCGAGCGCCTGCCCCAGCCGCTCCTGCGCATTGCCGTAGCTGGGCGCAACGTCGAAGTAGTTGATGCCCCGATCCACCGCCTCGGCCACAATGTTATTGGCCGCGCCGGTCTCCTCGTTCATCACCACAATGCCGCCAAAGCCTATGATGGACAGCCGCTCGCCGGTCTTGCCCAGCGTGCGCCGGGCAATGGGATGGGTGGGCGTGGCGCCCTTCGCGGCGGAATCGGCCGCCCTCAGTTGTGTTGTGGATGCAACGGCTGCGGCCGTAAGCCCAGCCTGTTTCAGGAATTCGCGACGCTTCATAATCTCCCTCCGGACATTGGAATGAGACGATCGGCTTCCCGCCAATATTCTTGCACAACCTCGGGAGCCTCTACGCGGCCGTGCCCGGACTGAAAGCTTCGCCACCCTCCGGCGGGGGAAGTTTTTCTGAGCAGCCTGTCAGGCCCGTAGCCTGCAAGGCTGCGGCGGTCGCGGCGGCCCGGTGAGAGGATTTGTACGCCAGGGACGGCTCAGCGTGTAAGATTTTTAGGGATTTGCCGGGAGGCGTTCATGGTTGCGATGCAGATGGTTGCGATGCGGAAGAGCAAGGCTGCTTGGGTTTTTTCAGGGTTGGTGGCGGCGCTGGTTGTGGCAGCGGTGGCCGCAGTTTGGCCGGCGGCGGCGCTGGCGGCGGCCGGGCCGCATATCTTTCAGCGGCCGGCGCTGAGCAAGGACCTGATCGCCTTCGGCTACGCGGGAGATCTGTGGACGGTGCCGCGCGCGGGCGGACGGGCGACCCGCCTGACCACGGGCGTGGGCATCGAGACCAGCCCGGTGTTCTCGCCGGATGGGCAGACCATTGCGTTCACGGGCGAGTACGACGGCAATACCGACGTGTTCACCATTCCAGTCGCCGGGGGCGTGCCGTTTCGCGTGACCTACCATCCGGCCACGGATGCGGTGGTGGGCTGGAGCGCGGACGGGAAAGAGATTCTGTTCCGCTCGGACCGCGATGCGGTGAGCCGGTACACGCAGCTGTATACGGTTCCGGCGCGGGGGGGCATTGCCAAGACGCTGCCGCTGCCGATGGCTTACCAGGGGCAGTTTTCGCCGGAGGGAAACCAGATTGCCTATTCGCCGCTGGGGCCGGCCTTCGGGTTCAACTATACGGCGTATGTTGCGTGGGGCAACTATCACGGCGGGCGGGCGAGCACGATCTGGATTACCACGCTGAAGGGCCTCGATTCGGCGGAGATTCCGCATGAGACGGCCTCGGATCTCGATCCGGTGTGGGCGGCGGGGGCGATTTATTTCCTCTCCGGGCGCGCGGGCCCGATGACCATCTTCAAGTACGACCCGGCGGCGAAGACAGTGACCAGGGCGCTGGACAACGCGGGCGCGGATATCCGCACCCTCGCCGGCGAGGGCGGAACGCTGGTGTACGACCAGCTGGGTGAGATCTATCTCTACGACACAGCCAGCGGCCAGAGCCGCGCGGTTCAGATCGAGACGGACGCCGATCTGCCGGAGGTTCGGCCGCGCATCGAGAGCGTGGCGGACGAGATCGAGCACGTGACGATTTCGCCGACGGGCGTGCGCGCGGCGGTGGAGGCGCATGGGGAGATTCTGACCGTTGCCGCCAAGCAGGGGCCGACGCGCGACATTACCAACACGCCGGGAGCGATGGAGCGGGAGCCGGCGTGGTCGCCGGATGGGCAGTCGATTGCGTACTTCTCCGATGCGTCGGGGCTCTACGAACTCGACGTTGCGCCGCAGACAGGCAACGATTTGGCCGGCGCGGCGGCGGTGAAGAAGTTTCCGCTCGCCAAGGAGCCGGCCTACTATTTCGATCCCAAGTGGTCGCCGGACTCGAAGCGCATTGTCTTCCACGACAACCGGCTGAAGATTTGGGTGCTGGACACAACGACGGGCAAGCTTGACCTGGTGAACGGCGAGAATATTTATGGCGGATTCTCGAATGAGAGCTACGAGTTTGCCTGGTCGCCCGACTCGAAGTGGATTGCCTACGAGCAGTCGATGGCCAACCACCTGCACGCCATCTTTCTTTATTCCGTCGAGACAGGCAAGTCCACGCAGGTGACCAGCGAGATGGCCGACGCGGACAACCCGGCCTTCGATCGCGAGGGGAAGTATCTCTATTTCACGGCCAGCACGAATGCGGGCGCGACCTCGGACGGCCTCGACATGACCAGCGATCTCTACCAGGTGACGTCGAATGTGTACGCGGCGGTGCTGGCCTCAGCGGAGGCTTCGCCCATTGCTCCGGAGCTGGGCGACGAGAAGACGGCCAGCGAGAAGAAGGCGGACGAGAAGAAGTCCGACGACAAGCCCTCGGATGCCAAGAAAGACGATGCGAAGGCCGCCGGCAAGGACAGCGACGAAAAGAGCGCGGCCGACAAGGGAGGGGCAGACAAGCCCGCCGCGCCGCCCAAGCCGGTGAAGGTTGACCTCGACGGAATCCAGAACCGGATTGTGGCGCTGCCGCTGCCGGCGTCGGTCTACGTGGGACTGGAAACGGGATTGAAGGGGAGCTTGTACTTCCTGGAGCGGTCGCTGAGCGGGCGGCTTGCCGAGCGCGGGGCGACGCTGAGCCGCTGGACGCAGGAGGAGCGCAAGACGGAGAAGCTGGCCGAGGATGTGGCGAGCTTTCAGATTTCGGCCGACGGCAAGAAGATGCTGCTGGCCATTCAGAAGGGCGGTCCAGAGGAAGAAGGGCCGGGCGGCAGCGGATCGCCGCAGTGGGTAATCGTGCCGGCCGATGCGCCGGTCAAGCCAGGCGACGGAGCCCTCAACTTCAGCGACCTCAAGGTGCGCGTCGACCCCAAGGCCGAGTGGGCGCAGATGTACCACGAGGTGTGGCGCATCGAGCGCGCCTTCTTCTACGATCCGCACTTCCACGGCACGGATACCGTGGCCGACGAAAAGCGGCTGGAGCCGTATGTGGCGGCGATCGCCTCGCGCGCGGATTTGAATTCCATCTTCCAGGAGATGCTGGGAGCGTTTTCGGTGGGCCATCTGCGCGGCACGGGCGGGAAGATTCCAGCGGCCAAGAAGGTTCCGGGCGGGCTGCTGGGGGCCGACTACGCGATCGACAACAACCGCTATTGCCTCAAAAAGATTTATACGGGCGGAGAGTTCAATCCGCAGATCAAAGCGCCGCTGGCGCAGCCGGGGCTGAACCTCAAGCCGGGCGATTGCATTCTGGCCATCAACGGGCAGGAGCTAACGGCCGCGGTGGACATTCAGCAGCCGCTGGAGGGGACCTCCGGTCTCGTGACCAGTTTGCGGGTGGGCAACTCAGACGGCAAGAACGCGCGCGACGTCGAGGTGATTCCGGTGGCCAGCGAGGCGCGGCTCCGGAACATCGACTGGATCGAAGGCAACCAGAAGAGGGTGAGCGATCTCTCCGGCGGCAAGCTGGGCTATGTGTATCTGCCGGACACGGGCGAGGGCGGCTTTACCAACTTCAACCGCTACTACTTTGCGCAGACCCAGAAGCAGGGAGCGATCATCGACGAGCGGTTCAACGGGGGCGGTCAGGTGGCCGACTACTTTGTCGAGGTGCTTGGACGGCATATCGAGTCCTACTGGTCGCCGCGCTACGGCGCGATCGAGCACACACCGAATGCGGGGATCTACGGGCCCAAGGTGATGATCGCCAACGAATTCTCGGGCTCGGGCGGCGACGCGCTGCCGTGGCTGTTCAAGCAGGCCAAGCTGGGGCCGCTGGTAGGCAAGCGGACCTGGGGCGGCCTGGTGGGCATCGGGCCCATCCCGGTGCTGATGGACGGCGGACACGTGACTTCGCCGAGCGTGGCGTTCTTCTCGCCCAAGGGCGAGTGGGACGTGGAGAACCACGGCGTCGATCCGGACTACGTGGTGGAGCAGGACCCCAAGGCAGTGAGCGAAGGCCACGATCCGCAACTGGAGAAGGCGGTGGCGCTGGCGATGGAGGAGCTGAAGAAGGAGCCGGCGAAGAAAGTGGAGCGGCCGAGTTATCCGAACTACCACCAATAACCAACTGCGGTGGGACTGATGATCCCGCCGATTCACGGAAACACTAACTCCGTCAATCGGCGGGACTTCTCCGTTTACACTGCTTATTCTAAATGGTTTGGGTTGGACTCCACAGATTCAAATCCCGAAAACGTCACCTTTCGACGGTATGATAGACACGCCCCGTGGGGTATCTTGCAAGGCCCAGATTGCAAGAGGTCGGTGCCGAAGATTTCAGAGAATGGCCGCAAGATCAATGAAAGCTTGATAAGCTTGCGGGTCCACCAACTACTTGAATTTAGACCTTCCTTTCAGCGCCCACCTCATTTCTTGCGCAGTTTTTCGAATTCGCGGCACAAATACTCCATGAGCGAGAACATTCAAGACGATATGGAATGGGATGACTACAATCCCGAGGTTCAGCCAGATCCTGAAGACGACCGTCCTGGACCAGGTGATGATCCGGCGGTTCAGAACCTCGAACCGAAACTGTTGGCATTATTCGATGAGCGCCCGGACGCGGTATTTTACGAATCACAGCTTGCAGTTCTCTTCGAACGTGACTTCTTTCATTGGGTAACGGTTCGTGCACTTAGGGAACTCAGGGAAGGTGGCAAGATTGGAACCTCCCTTGAAGAGTTAATGCCCAACACCCCGATTCGCTTTTACTTCAATCGCCGGAATCGGTACTGGAAGAGGAAAGCGGAAGAGGTCCGCAGACTGGTTCTGCTTTTTTCTGATCAGGCGTTTACGCGTAGCCTCGGCGTGCAAGGTGAATTGTTGGTTGATGCTGGGCTGCCTAGGGTGGGTTTTCAACCGATGGACGATACGGTGCAATCGTGGGAAGGCCTAACCTGGTCGGAAACCAACCACGATTTGGACCGTGTGTTTCGCCGCGACGGGATTAACTATGGCGCGGAAATCAAGAACCGTCTCGGGTACATCCCGAAGGATGAGTTTGAAATCAAGCTCAGGATGTGCGCTGCACTCAATTTGGTGCCTCTTTTCATCGCCCGAATGATGCCGAGAACATACATCGAGGAAGTTCGCCAGGCTGGCGGCTTTTCTCTGATTATGAAATACCAATTCTATCCACTTTCTCACCGCGCCCTGGCTGTTTCCGTAAGAAATGAACTTGGACTTCCGGTTGACTGCCCAACTCGTCTCGAAGATTCAACTCTGCAGCGATTCCTGACATGGCACGAAGGCAAACTCAGACGGATTCAACGCACAACTAGCTAGACCATTTGTATTCATACGGGTAATACCTAACTCGTTCCTTTTCAGAGCCGTGCGCCTTTCCGTCTGTGAATTGCATTCTCAATTCACAGGATTCCTGCCGTCCCTGATACGCGTGAAACTGACCATCGCCTCAGAACCCCATGATGTTGTAGCCGCAGTCCACGTACATGACTTCGCCGGTGATGGCGCTGGAGAGGTCGCTGGCTAGGAACAATGCCGCGCCGCCTACTTCCAACTGGTCGACGTTGCGGTGCAGGGGGGCGCGCTCGGCGTGGGCGCGCATCATGTCGCCGAGGTCGCCGACGCCACGGGCGGCCAGGGTCTTGATGGGGCCGGCGGAGATGGCGTTGACGCGGATGTTCCTGTTGCCGAGGCTGAAAGCGAGATAGCGGACGGCGGACTCGAGAGCCGACTTGGCCAGCGCCATGACGTTGTAGTGGGGGACGACTTTTTCGGCGGCGTAGAAGGTGAGGGTGAGGATGCTGCCGCCTTCGGTCATGAGCGGGGCGGCGGCGCGGCTGACGGCGATGAGCGAGTAGACGCTGACGTCCATGGCAATGCGGAAGCCGTCGCGGGTGGTGTTGATGAAGTCGCCGCGCAGGTCGGCGGGCGGAGCGAAGGCGACGGCGTGGACCAGGATGTCGACCTTGCCGTACTTTTCCTTGATGGCGTCGAAGACGGTGTCGATCTCCCTGTCGTTGGAGACATCGCACTGGAAGCCGGTGGCGCCGGGGAGCTCATGAATGAGGCCTTCGGCTTCGAGCTTCATGCGCTCGTTCTGGTAGCAGATGGCCAGGGTCGCTCCGGCCTGGTGGAGTCTCTGGGCGATGCCCCAGGCGATGGAACGCTTGTTGGCCAGCCCGAAGACTACGGCCGTCTTGCCTGCCAGATCGATCATGCTTTCTTTCTTCCTCCGAGAATCCGCGCGAAAGGGGTGCGGGGGCGCGCAATCTTTAGAATATCAGCCGCCGAGGTCGACGAGCTGGACTTTGCCGACGGGGTGACCGAGGAAGCGGGAGCCGAGCCGCTCGAACTTGTCGACCGAGTCGGTGGCGAAGCAGCGAAGCTGGTCCTGCGCGGACGGCGAATGTTGTCCGGTTTCGTGCGAGCCCGAGGCGCCGTTGATGAGCTGGACGGCGGCCTGGGCGGCGGCCTGGGCGGAGTCGATAACGCGGACGCCGGCGGGGACGGCTGCTTCAAGCAGAGGCCGCAGCAGCGGGTAGTGGGTGCAGCCGAGGACCAGAACATCGGGGTTGAGGCCGCAGGCGGCGGCTTCGGCGGTCAGCTCGCCAAGATAGATGCGGATGACCTCGGCGGTAACAGGGTGGCCGATCCAGCCTTCTTCGACCAGTGGTACGAGCAGGGGGCAGGCTTTCTCGATGGCGCGCAGGCCGCGGGCGCGGCAGGCGGCGGCGTAGGCGTGGCTCTGCACGGTGGCGTCGGTGGCGATGACCAGCACGTCGCCGGTGACCGAAGCGGCGCGGGCGGCTTCCGCGCCGGGCTCGATGACGCCGAGGACGGGGACGGGGACGGCGTCTTGAATCGCGTCCAGAGCCAGGGCGCTGGCGGTGTTGCAGGCGATGACCAGGAACTCGGCGCCCTGCTCGCGGACCAGGAACTGGGCGCTTTCGGCGGCGTAGCGGGCGATGGTGCGGCGGGACTTGGAGCCGTAAGGGAGCCGGGCGGTGTCGCCCAGGAAGGCATAGCGGGCCTGAGGCATGCGCTCCATGAGAGCGCGCAGTACGGTGAGGCCGCCGAAGCCGGAGTCGAAGACGCCGATGGTGGGAGGGGTGGTCTGCATGGGGCCTAGATCACTTTCCTCTCGTTGTGTAGAGTTTCGTAATTGAGGCCAACAGGGCTGGCAGGTCCGGGAGCGCCGCTGCCAAATTCGACTGCGCCGCCGCCAATACTTGAGCCGGCACATTTCTTGTCCTCAGTCGCTCATACTCTACCATTGCTTTCACCGCTCGAATCTGGGCGGTTCTTGCTTCGCTGATGACCGCGTATGCTTTCGCGGAGCGGGGGAGGACAGCTCCGGACTCATAGTCAGCGTGGACTTGATCGATGATCGCCTTGGCGGACGCGAGCGTCTGAAAATCAGTGCGGTGCACCGCCTCCAGAGCGACTAAGCGCAACTCCCTGAAGACGCTCGCGGCATAGAGGTTACGTGTGCCGGCTCCGGTGAGAATCCCCTCGACGGTGCCTTCCACAACACGATACGTCTCCATCATCCTCTGGACTGTGGGAGCGCCATCGCGCACGAATGCATTGCGCAGTTCGCTCAGAACGCCCTCGACAGTGCCGGAATGAATGTAGGGATCGGTGCCATCGAGATCGCTCATCGACTTTTGCAGGCGGCGTGGGCTGGACTCCCACAGAAACCAGGTATGACGCTTGGGATAAAGCTTTGCCCAGGCGATGGTGATGCCCAGTTCCAGCGGCATATTGAAGCGCGGTGTAGCGGGCGGGATGGGGCTCAGTTCCACGCGCGAGAGATCGTGGATGGAGTAGCGGCAGCTTTGCACCAGGGCAAGGATTCTGTCGAGCCGCCGCTCTCCACCAGGAATCCCCGATGCAAGGTAGGGATCGAATCCCAGCTGAGAGAGTCCCACGATGTACGCCAGATAGAGCTTCTGGAACTCTTCGTCGTAGGGGATGTTCAGAAAGACCGCATTTGGATTAGGCTGCGGCGGCACGCTTGCGCTTCTTTCCCGTGTCGTTCATGCCGTTCTCGGGAACCTGCTCCAGGTTGGAATAGCGCGCCCAGGCTTCATCCATGATGGCCAGTAATTCCTTCTGGCGGGCTTTGGGGATATGGAGCCGCTTGATCCTGACTTCAAGTGGATCGATGGGGGTCGTGATGTGAACCGACTTGGGCATGGCTGCTGCTCCATGATACTGCGAATCCGCGGGAATGGAAACAGCAATGGCGGGGCGCAGCGACTACGGTTGCGGTGCGGCGTCGGCGGCCAGGTAGGCGCGGGTCAGGTCGGCGTGGCCGGCCAGGGTGGCGCGCTGCTGGCCGTCGACCAGGAAGCGGACCTGGGTGACGCGGGGCAGGTTGGCGTGCAGGGTGCCGCAGATGGACTGGAGGGTGAGGTTCTCGGCCTCCAGGCCCGAGGGATGGCTGGCAACAAAGCTGCCGGTGAGGTTGACAACGGCGAGCAGGGGCCCGTTGGGCGGCGCCGGATTGGGTGTGAGTGGGGCGCGCGTTCCTGGAGTGCGCCGGGAGGAAACAGCAGGTCCCCGTTCGACTTCGCTCAGGGCCGGCTTTCCTCTCCCCTCCGCTCCGCTAGGGTCGCTCAGGATGACAGGGTTGCTAAGGAGTTCAGGGGCGGGCAGCAGGAAGACCTGGGCGATGGAGGCTCCGCCGCCGGGAACGGGGTGGGCGGCGCCGGGGGCCGCGTAGAGGTCGAGGAGCTTGCCGAGGATGACGCGGGCGCGGGAGCCGGGGTCCTGGGGCAGGGGGAGAGTCTGAAGCTGGGTGAGCAGGGAGTTGTCGGGGTCGCTGGCGACCAGGAGGGTGGCCTGCTCGGCGGGGGCCACCTGGGGGGCCTGGGTGGGGGCGGAGTCGTGGCCCTGAAGCAGGCGCTGATGGGCGCGCTCGCGCAACTGCCAGAGAACCACGCCCATGATCACGGAGGCGGCCAGCAGGATGGCGAAGAGGACGGCCTGGTAGCGGGGGATCACGGCTGGCGGGCCTCCGATTTCCATTCCAGCAGGGCGGTGGCCAGGGCCTCGGCGATGCGGGCCTGGTAGGCGGGGTCGATGAAGCTGTCGGCGGGGTTCGAGCCGGCGGAGCGGTCGGGAGCGACTTCCACGGCCAGGGCGGGGCAGGTCATGCTGTCGACGGCGGGGAGCGTGGCGCGGCCCAGGGTGACGGGCAGGCCGGCCTGCAGCAGAGCCGAGTTGACGACGCCTGCCAGCGCCAGGCTGCGCGTCACCCAGGCGGCTTGAGCGGTCTTCCAGGCGGGGATACGGGTGGGCGCGGCGGGCGAGAGCGAGGAGGCAAAGAGGTGGACGCCGGAGCCGGTCTCGGCGGCGTGCAGGCTGAGGCAGGCCTGGGCGTTGGCGCGGTTGGCGATCTCGGCGCGGCGGTCGGAGTCTACGGCCGCGTCGGACTCGCGGGTGGTGATGACCTGGAAGCCGCGCGCGGCCAGCAGCGAGCGCAGGCGAACACTGAGGGCCAGGGTGAAGGCCTTTTCCGGTTGGCCCCCTCCGTCCGGATTAGTGAGGCTGCCGCCGGGGTCGTCGCCGCCGTGCGCGGCGTCGAGGACAACGATGAAGCGGGGTGGAGCGAGGGGTGGTTGCGGGACTGCGGGAACGGGCGGGGCCTGGGCGGCTAAGGTGGCGGCAGCGGCGAGAAGGAATGCCGCGAGCAAGCGGCGCAGAGATTTTGTTCGCGATGTTTGGGAATCCTTGAGCAAGTTCATCTTTCCGATTCCGCATTCCCTCAGCAGCCTGTGATGAAATCCCAAATCACTCAAAAGCTTCTTTCGGGGGCTAAAGCCCACCCTTTATTTTCAGCTTCTTGCGGCACGACTAAAGTCGTGCCCTTTCAAATCCCGACTTTCCCCGCAGGCTGTCAGGGGATGAATGGACAGGTTAGATCCCAGGCTCTACAGCGACCACACCGCATGCTCCTGGATTGCGTCGTGCGTTGCATCCGGGGCAAGGTCCAGATCGCCGGGCCAAGCGACAGAGCCGTATTCAAGCGTGACCTTTGCAAACAGAGACGGGTTGGCCAGCGCGGCGAATACGCCAGCGTTGGGCGAGCGGACCATGGCGGACAGATCGACCGTCCCGGTCAGACCGTCGGCAAATGCAACACGGAGCCGGAATGCGGAAAGGGCCGTAACTTCCGTCACCCGCCAAGGCGACTCAGGAGCCGCTTCCGGCGCTAAGGCAGTGGGCGAATTTTTTCCGGCATTTGATTCTGTACGCATAGTTCCCAATCCGGTGGTTAGTCCAGCGCATAGATGGTGAGGCCGCTGAGGAGCTTGGGAAAGAAGTCGGTGGATTTTTGCGGCATGACGTCGCCGGCAAAGGCAACTTCCCTGAGTTGCTCCATGGTGACGGGGTTGGTGAGAAAGGTGACGTCGGCCTCGCCGCGGCGAACCTGCTCGACGGCCTCGGCGGCGTCGCGAAGGTAGCGGAGGTTGGTCTGCTCGCGGACCTTTTCGGCGTCGAGCGAGAGCAGGCGATCGAGGACGATGGAGTGCAGATGGCTCAGGTCGAGGTTGCGCTGGCGCTCGGGCAGACCGGCGAGCGCGGCGGCGATGGGCTCGGGTTTCGAGCGCAGCAGCAGCGCGCCGGCGCGGGTGACGGCGACAAAGGCCGGGTGCGTCTCCTGCTTCAGCTTCGCAATGTAATCGCCGGCGTCGCCGCCGGGCAGCGCATCGACGGTGAAGAACTCTTCGGCGGCCCTGGCGAAGGCGGCAGGGTCGAAGGCGGGCAGCGAGTGGACGACGCGGTGGGTGGGCAGAATGACCAGGCCGTCGGAGTCCATGTTGACGAAGGTCATCATGACGGCGGCTTCGGGGTAGGGGGGCTGGGGCAGGGCGCTAGGGTTGTGCTCGGACGGGGCGGGCGCGGCTGGGGCAAACTCCCTGGAATAGTTGAGGGCGGTCTCGTAGCGGTGGTGGCCGTCGGCGATGATGAGCTTCTTGTCGGCCATGGCGGTCGAGAGCAGGCGGATGACTGCCGGGTCGCCGATGCGCCACAAGCGGTGCAGCACGCCGTACTCGTCGGTGACCTCGGCTTCGGCGGGGCCGGGATCCTCGTAGAGAATCTTTTCCACGCTGCCGGCCGGGTCGGAGTAGAGCATGAAGATCTGGCCGAAATGGGCGTGGGTGGCCTTGAGCAGGTTGAGGCGGTCGCTCTTGGGCTTGCTGAGAGTCTGCTCGTGGCGGAAGACGACCTGTTCGGCATAGTCGTGGAGGCGGCCCAGAGCGATGAAGCCGCGGCGCGTCTTGACGATCTGAGTTCCGGGAACCTGAAAGCGCTGTGCGTAAGCGAAGATGCAGGGGTCTTTTTCCTGGACCAGGACGCCCTGCTCGCGCCAGGCGCGGAAGTCGCTGGCGGCGCGGGAGTAGACGCTCTCGCCGCGCTCGGCATCGAACAGTTCAGGCAAGCCGAGGATGATGCGGACCAGGTTGTAGGGGCTGCGCTGGTAGTAAGCCTGCTGCATGGCCGGGGAGATCTTGTCGTAGGGCTGTGTGACGACGTCTTCGAGGCGGACGCCGGAGGGCGAGTAGCGCCAGGCGCGAAAGGGATAAATGCGGGCCATAGGAAAGGACTTGCTCCCCGAACTGCAGCGAGATTCGCGCACCGAAGTCCAACCGGCGAAGGCCGCCAGAGGCGGTGCGCTCAGCGTCGATTGTATCCCAGCGGGCAGGTCGAGCCTGGCTTTTTGACGGGCTCCAACGGCGAGCAAGAGGTGACAATGCAATGACACGGACGGGACGCCAGCCGTGCGCCAGCCGTGCTAACATCGCCTTCAATCCTTGGTGACGGAGCATGAAGAGGGTTCCTTTCCTGCGCAGGTTTTTAAATGGGCGCCTCAACGGGCGGTGGATGCGGCGCTGGTTGGGCACGTGCACGCTCTTGGCGGCCTTGTGCGCTGCGCGGGCACTCTGCCAGGACGAGCCGCTGGACAAGGTGCATGTGCCCCCGCCCACCACGGCGACGCCGTCTGCTGCGGAGCCGAAGGGTGCCGAGGCCCCGGCCGTCAGCGGCTCCGACGCGCTTAAGATTCATCCCGGATCGCGCATCCGCTTGAACGTGGACATGGTGCTGGTGCCGGTCACGGTTACCGATCCCATGAACCGGCTGGTGACGGGCCTCGAGCAGGAAGACTTTCAGGTCTTCGAGACCGGCAACCAGCAGAAGATCATCAGCTTTGCCAGCGAGGACGCGCCGGTTTCCATCGGCATCGTCTTCGACCTGTCGGGGTCGATGACCTCGAAGCTGATCCGGGCGCGGGAGTCGATTCTGCAGTTCATCAAGACCGCCAACCCCCAGGATGAATTTTTCGTCATCGGCTTCAACGACCGGCCCGAGCTGATCGAGGACTTTACCAGCTCGGTCGAAGACATCGAGGCGCGCCTGGCCACGGTGCACAGCGGCCACCGAACGGCGCTGCTGGACGCCATCTACTACGGCGTGGAGAAGATGAAGGACGCCAAACACGAGCGCAAGGCGCTGCTGGTGGTCTCCGACGGCGGCGACAACCGCTCGCGCTACACCGAGGGCGAGGTGCGCTCGCAGGTGCGGGAGTCGGACGTGGAGATCTACTCGATCGGCATCTTCGACCCCTATGCGCCGACGCCCGAGGAGCGCACCGGGCCTCAGTTGCTGAACGATCTGAGCGAGGAGACGGGCGGGCGGCTCTTCCGCGTGGACGACATCGCCGAGATGGGCGACATTGCGGAGAAGATTTCCACCGAGCTGCGCAACCAATATATGCTCGGCTACCGGCCCAAGGACCTGACCCGCGACGGCAAGTGGCGTAAAGTGAAGGTGAAGGTGAATCCGCCCGCCGGGTTGCCTCCACTGACTGTTCATGCTCGCACCGGCTACTATGCGCCTTTGCAATAACGCGGTCCTCGCGGTCTTTTTCCTTCTGCTGCCCGCGTCGGCGCTCTCGCTGGCGGCGCAGACGGCAACTCCGCTGGCGGCGCAAATACCTCAGGCTCCGACCTCGACTCAAACCCAGCCGGCTCCGCAGGCTCCCTCGCTGACGGTGGACCGGGACCCGGTCCGCTCTCCGGATGCGGAGGCGCCCACCACCGGGCTCGGACCGCTGCGCAAGGAGGGGTCGGGGTTCGTTCTGCACACCGATGTGGAAGAGGTGGTGCTGAACTGCACGGTCCTCGAAGGCAACAAATTGGTTCCAGACCTGAAGAGGGAGAACTTCGAGGTCCTGGAGGACGGAGCGAAGCAGACCCTTCTCAGCTTTCAGCACACCGACCTGCCGGTTTCGATCGCATTGGTGGTGGACAACTCGGGGTCGATGGCCCGCAAGCGGCCCTCGGTGAACAAGAGCGCGCTGGATTTGATTCAGGCCTCCAATCCGCAGGATGAGGCCTTCGTGGTGAACTTCTCCGACGAGGCCTTCATCGACCAGGAGTTCACCTCGGACGTGAACAAGCTGCGCGACGGGCTGGGGCACATCGAGTCGAGGGGCGGGACGGCGCTCTACGACGCGGTGGTGGCCTCGGCGGACAAGCTGGCGGCCGACGCCAAGCGGCCGAAGCAAGTGCTGATCCTCATCACCGACGGCGAGGATAACGCCTCGACGCTCAACCTGGAGCAGACCATCCGGCGGGTGCAGGCGCTGAGTGGGCCGGTGATCTATTCGATCGGCCTCTTGTTCGGCGATGAGATGAGCCGCGCCGAGGTGCGGCACGCGCGGCGGGCCTTGGAGATGCTGTCGACGGAGACGGGCGGGATCGCGTTCTTTCCCAAATCCATTGAACAGATCGACCAGATTTCGGCCGAGGTGGCGCGCGATATTCGCAACCAGTACACGCTGGGCTACCGCTCGACCAAGCCGACCACCGAGCCGGGCTTCCGGCGGGTGCAGGTGAACGCCGAGGCCAAGGGGATGGGCAAGCTGACGGTGAGAACGAGGACGGGATACTTCCCCGTGGTGCGCGCGGCGAAGAAGGATGCGGCGGGGAGCAAGAAATAAGCCGGAAGGCTCTGGCCTCAGCCCAGTCCACAAATGCCCCGTGCCCCATCCATTCGCGTTCTTTCTGGCGAATGGGTGGGAAGCCACAGACCCCCTTAGGCCAGTTTCCGAAGCGTCTTCTGCCGATCATTTAGACTGAACCTGCCATGGCCGTAGCTTGTTCAACCTCACCCGCCTTTCGTATTGCCCCCCGTGTCGCTTCTGACATCACCAAGCTTGTGGGCCACACGCCCATGCTGCAACTGGCGCGGCTTGCGCCTGAGCCGGCCGCGGCGGTGTTTGCCAAGCTGGAGTTTCTCAACCCCGGCGGCAGCATCAAGGACCGCGCGGCGCTTGGGATGATTCTGGACGCGGAGGCGCGCGGGCTGCTGCATCCCGGATCCACGATCATCGAAGCCACGGCGGGAAATACCGGCGTGGGCCTGGCGCTGATCGGCGTCAATCGCGGCTACGCGGTGAAGCTGTTTGTGCCGGAGGGATTCGCCGAGGAGAAGTGCATCCTGATGCGCGGGTTTGGGGCGGAGGTGGTGCGCACGCCGGAGGACGAAGGCATGGCCGGCGCGATCAAGCGGGCGCGCGCGGCGGGGGCGGAGATTCCGGGGTCGTTCACGGCGCTGCAATTTCAGAATCCGGCCAACCCGCAGTTCCACCACGACACCACATCCGTTGAAATCTGGGAGCAGATGGAAGGCCGGGTGGATGGCTTTGTGGCCGGCGTGGGGACGGGCGGGACGTTCAGCGGCATAGCGCGCTTTTTGAAGGAGCAGAACCCGGCGGTCATCAACGTGGCAGTCGAGACCGAGGGGTCGATTTTGCAAGGCGGCGCGCCGGGCAAGCATAAGGTGGAAGGGATCGGCGTGCACTTTGTGCCGGAGACCTTCCATCGCGATGTGTGCGACCGGATCGTTGCCGTGACGGACAGGGACGCGTTCGACATGGTGAAGCGGCTGGCGGCGGAAGAGGGCCTGGTGGGCGGATCGAGCTCGGGAGCGGCGGTGTTTGCGGCGGTCGAGCTGGCGCGGGAGCTGGGCGCGGGCAAGCGCATCGCGGTGATCGTTCCCGACTCGGCGGAGCGGTATCTGTCGAAGAAGATATTCGAGGGCGGGGGGTAGGAAATAGCTGCGGCCGGACGCGGGTCAGGCCGTGCGGGAGAAGACGCGGGCTGCAAGGCGCGACAGCCGGCCCTCGTGATCCTTGCGGACTTCGTCCTCTATGCGGTCGAAGCGCGTCTCCAAACGGTCCAAACGCGCGTTCACCGCGGCAAATCCAACTCTCATCTCCGAACGCAGGTCGTCAATGCGTTGGCCCAAGTCGTCGATGCGCTGGCCTATCGCGCTGATGGCACGATTGTTCGCCACCGTCGATCCTAGCCATACGAGGAGGATCGAGAAAATGGGAAGGCCGATCGCGAGGTAGAATTGCGCG
Organism: Occallatibacter sp.; assembly: GCA_031296215.1. Taxonomy (GTDB): domain Bacteria; phylum Acidobacteriota; class Terriglobia; order Terriglobales; family Acidobacteriaceae; genus Telmatobacter. Next base: position 607 of record JARLGE010000219.1, on the reverse strand, counting down.
CTGGTCGGCATCGCCCCTCAATTGTACCCCGGGTTGAGCTGCCGGGCCAGAGATTTTAAGCTCGCCCGCCCCGCCGCGATAAGCTAGAGGCTGGAACGCCAGGAGCTAAACGCTGACTATGCCTGAATACAAATACGCGACACTTGCCGTGCATGCAGGGCAACATCCGGACCCTCTTACGGGCGCGGTGAATGTGCCCGTTTACCTTTCCTCGACCTTTGAGCTGACCGGGATCGGGGCGGACCGGGGGTGGGACTACTCGCGGGCAGGGAACCCGACGCGGGACCGGCTGGAAGAGGCGCTGGCGGCGCTCGAGGGAGGAACGAGCGGGCATGCGTTTGCGAGCGGCATGGCGGCGATTTTTGCGCTGGTGGCCACGCTGCGCGCGGGCGACCACCTGATCTGCTCGCACAATGTTTACGGCGGCACGGCGCGGCTGTTCAACCTGATCGTGCAGCATTACGGAATCGACATCGAATATGTGGATACGGGCGATCTGGCCGCGGTGGAAGCCGCGATCCGGCCGACGACAAAGCTGATGCACGTGGAGACGCCGACCAATCCGCTGATGTCGCTGACCGACATCCAGGCGGTAAGCGAGATTGCT
>JARLGE010000218.1 GCA_031296215.1 Occallatibacter sp. | reverse complement strand
TGATTCTGTGGTCGAGCGTGGGGATTGTGCGCGAGACGCTGAATATCCTGCTGGAAGGCACGCCGCGCAGCTGCTCGCTGCCGGAGATTCGCGCCGGCATGGAAGCGGTGGAAGGCGTAATAAACGTGCACGATCTGCACGTCTGGAGCCTGGGTTCGCAGTCCCACGCCCTGGCCTGCCACGTGTGCATCGCTGACATTCCGCCGTCAGAGAGCGCATGTATTCTGATGAAGCTGAATCATGTGTTGAAAGAGCATTTCCAGATCGCCCACACCACCATCCAGTTCGAGCACCAGGGTTGCGGCGAGCTTGAGGGGTGTGTGGTGCCGATTGAAGAGATGGCTACCGCGGGCCACGGCCATCACCATGGACATTCGCACTAACGGCTATTGCTGTTTCTGCTCGGCCAGCAACTGCTGAAAGGCCGGCAAGCTGCGCAGGCCGGCGAACTCGGTATCGGCTTCAATCTTGTGCGGATTAGTAAACCCCTCATTCAGAGCCATGCGCAGGTAATCGATGGCGCAGTCATTCATCCCCGCGCGCACGCATCCTCTGGCCATGTAGTAGTTCATGGCGCCGCGCTCTCCAATTGTTGAGGGGTTCTGGATACGCGGCCCCGTAGCGTTCTTGAAGACGTTTGGATCGATGGACAAGGCCGCTTGGTAGGCCTCCCAGCCTTTGGTGTATTTGCGCTGCGCCAGCAGGTTGGTTCCCAGGTTTTTGAAGATGACGGCCGAGTGCGAATCAATCTTGATTGCCTTGCGGTACATGCGCTCGGCGTTTCCCAGCTCCTTTTCGCTGTCGTAGATTGTGGCCAGGTTGTTCATCACTCGCGGGTTTTTGCGATCGAGCTTGAGCGAGGCCTGGTAGCAGCGTTCCGCTTGGTTGGGATTGAACATGAGCTGGTAGGCGATGCCCATCTTGTTCCACAGGATTGCGGTACGCGGCGCTTGCTGATACGCTGCGATGGCGGCCTGGTAGCGCTGATGCCCCATGAGCGAGTCGCCCAGCTCCTCTGGCGTGGGTGGGGTCTGCGACACGAGGCTGGGCGGCTGGGTCTGGGCAGCGATAGGGGCTGCGGGTTCAGTAGGGACGGGGAGCGGGTTCTGTGAGGGGGCTTGCGACTGGGTCTGGAAAGAGCTTTCACCGAAGGCGGCGGGTGCAAGCGCCGCAAGAGCAGCGCAAACGGCGAGTGCGGTAAGCCATTGGGATCGACGGGACGAACACATAGGCCCTCCTCACGAAGGAACGGGGCGATCAAAAAAGCGATGAATCCCAACAATCGCCCGGATCGGTTCGAACATCAGATATTAGACCACCAAATGGCAGCAAAGACAGCAGAAAATGGAAAAGCTGAGACAAGTTGGAGCAGAATAATTGGAAACAACTGGTCGGGGATGGGATCCGTCCTGACCCGGGAGGGTTTGCGATGAGGGCAGCAAGTGAATGTAGTCAGGCGGAGGAGTTGGCGCGGCGATTCAAGACCACGCGAGGGCGTACGCTGACCCTGTGTGAGCCGCTGACGCCGGAAGACATGATGGTGCAGTCGTGCGCCGAGGCCTCGCCGGTGAAGTGGCACCTGGCGCATACGGCTTGGTTCTTTGAGTCGTTCATTCTGCGCGAGTTTCTGCCGGGATATCGGCTTTTCAACGACGATTTTCCCTGGCTGTTCAACAGCTATTACCAGAGCTTTGCGGCCTTCCCTGAGAAGAAGCTGCGGGCGTCGTTTTCACGGCCGGGGCTTGATGCTGTGCTGGGCTATCGGGAGCATGTGGATCGGGGTGTGGAACAGCTCCTGGTACTCCTTCAGGACGAAGCGCCGGAACACGAGGCGCTCAAGCGAATTGAGCTGGGCGTGAACCACGAGGAGCAGCACCAGGAGCTGATGCTGACCGACATTCTGCACGCGTTTTTCACCAACCCGCTGCGGCCGGCCTACCGGGCGGCGGGCGGGGCTGAAGCCGCGCAGGAAGCGCCGGAGCTTGAGTTCACACCGTTCGTCGGCGGCCTCCACGAGGCGGGGCATGGGGACGAAGGGTTCTGCTTTGACAACGAGATGCCGCGCCACAAGGTGTGGCTGGAACCGTATGAACTCGCCGGCCGCCTGGTGACCTGTGGCGAGTTTGCCGCCTTCATGGCCGACGGCGGATATAGGCGGCCGGAACTGTGGCTCTCTGCCGGGTGGGATGCAGTGAAGGCGAATGGCTGGGGTGCGCCGCTCTATTGGAATGATGGGGATGGCGGTTGGAGGGTGTTCACGCTGCGCGGCGAAATGCCGCTTGCAGACCTGGAGAGCGCGCCGGTGAGTCACGTCAGCTTTTTTGAGGCGGACGCCTACGCCCGGTGGGCGGGACGGCGGTTGCCGACCGAGTTTGAGTGGGAAGCGGCAGTCGGAGCGCGGAAGGTGGATGGCAATCTGCTGGACTCGGGGGCGTTGCGGCCAGTGGCGGCTGGCGCGGGCGGTGGACTGACACAGATGTGGGGCGACTGCTGGGAGTGGACGGCCAGCGCCTACTTGGGCTACCCGGGGTTCCAGCCATTGGGCGGCGCCCTGGGCGAGTACAACGGCAAGTTCATGAGCGGGCAAATGGTGCTGCGCGGCGGGTCGTGCGTCACCCCTGCTGCGCACATTCGAGGCACCTATCGGAACTTCTTTTCGCCGGAGACGCGCTGGCAGTTTTCCGGTATTCGCTTAGCTTTGTAGCTTTTTCGATTCTCGCAGCATCGAAGGGACAGAATGAATCCCGTAGCCTTCCCCAGCGCTTGCGAGCGCACTGACACTCCAGTCGCCTCCGCTGTCCGGGAGGGACTCTGCAACCACCCCAAACGCCTGCCTCCCTGGCTGTTTTATGACAGCCACGGCTCGCGGCTTTTCGATGAGATCACGCAGCTGCCTGAGTACTACCTGACTCGCACGGAGCGAGGGATTTTTCTGGCTGAGGGGCAGGCGATTATCGAGCAGGCGTCTGGAAGCGATGGGCAGGCCCGGCTGCGGATTACGGAACTGGGGGCCGGCTCGGCTGACAAGACGCGGCTGCTGCTGAAGGCTGCGGTGGAGCGGCAGGGCGATGTGGTTTACGAGCCGGTGGATGTGTCGGAGACCGCGCTGGAAGTTGCGCGGGAGCGGATTGAGCAGGAGATTCCAGGGGTTGCCGTGTCTCCGCGGGTGCTGGACTACATGCAGGGGCTGGATCTGGAATCCACGGCGGAAGGCGAGCGGCGGCTGGTGCTTTACATCGGGTCAAGCATCGGCAACTTTGAGCCGCATGAAGCTGCTCGGCTGCTGGCGGGCGTCCGGCAAGGGCTGGCCGCGGGGGATGCGCTGCTTCTTGGAGTGGACCTGCGCAAAGATGAGCAGATTCTGCTCGCTGCCTATGACGATGCGGCCGGAGTGACGGCGCGTTTCAACCTGAACTTGCTGGCGCGGCTCAATCGCGAACTGGGCGGGGATTTCGATCTGGATTCTTTTGCGCACCGGGCGGTGTGGAACGAAGGCCAGTCGCGGATGGAGATGCACCTGGAAAGTGTCTGCGCGCAAACGGTGCGGCTTGAGGCGCTGGAGTCGAATGCGCTGGAATTTGAGGTCGGCTTTGCCGAAGGAGAGCGCATCCACACGGAAAACAGCTACAAGTATGCGCCGGGCCAGGCGGAGGCGATGCTGAGCGCGGCAGGCTTTGAGCCGGATTCGACCTGGACCGATGAGCGCGGCTGGTTTGCAGTATGCCTGGGACGGGC
>JARLGE010000217.1 GCA_031296215.1 Occallatibacter sp. | reverse complement strand
GGCTGGCCGGAGCGCTTGCCGGGCTCGATGGTGATGCGGGACTCGGTGGTGCTGCTCATGCAGAGATGATAGCGCGATTCAAGAAGCTACGGTAGCGGGAAGTCTCAGGGGATCTCCGGCGCGAGCAGGTCGGCCATGGTCTCGCGGCGGCGGATGAGGCGTGGGCTGTTTTTCTCGACGAGGACTTCGGCGGGACGTGGCCGCGTGTTGTAGTTGGAGCTTTGCGCCATGCCGTAGGCGCCGACGTCGAGCAAGGCAACCAGATCGCCCGGTTCGACGGGGGCGAGCTTGCGGTCGCGGGCAAAGAAGTCGCCGGTCTCGCAGACCGGGCCCACTACGTCGACGGTGCGAGGTCTTCCTGGGCGACGGCGCACGGGCACAATCTCGTGATGCGCCTGATAGAGCGCGGGGCGGATCAGGTCGTTCATGGCGGCGTCGGTAATGACGAAGGTCTTTTTGCCGTTGCGCTTGACCTGGAGCACGCGGGCGACAAGCGCGCCGGCCTGGGCAACGAGGAAGCGGCCGGGCTCGAGGAGCAGACGGCCTTCGAAGCCGGCCAGGGCCTTTTCGATGGCCGCGGTGTACTCGGCAACTTTGGCCGCCGCATCGAACGCGCCGCCGTGGTAGTCGATGCCGAGGCCGCCGCCGGCGTCGATGGACTGAAGTTGAATGCCGTCGCGGCGCAACTCTGCGACCAGCTTTTGCACCCGTTCGATGGCCGCGCCGAAGGGGGCCGCGGAACGAATTTGCGAGCCGATGTGGACGCTGACGCCGTGGGCTTCAATCCAGTGGTTGCCGGCGGCGCTCGCGTAGATGCGGTGGGCCTGGCGGATGTCGATGCCGAATTTGTGCTCGCGCAGGCCGGTGGAGATGTAGGGGTGCGTGTCGGCGAAGACGTCGGGGTTGACGCGCAGGGCAAAACGGGCCTTGCGCTTGAGCTTGCGGGCGCGCGCGGCGAGAAGCGCAAGCTCCGCTTCGCTTTCCACGTTGAATGCGAGAATGCCCGCCTCAAGCGCGAGATCGATCTCCGCGGTTGTTTTGCCTACGCCGGAGAAGACCACGCGACCGACGGCTTCAGGCGCGGCGGCGATGACTCGTTCGAGTTCGCCGCCGGAGACGATGTCGAAGCCGGCGCCGCGGGCGGCCAGCAGCTTGAGAATGGCCAGCGCGGAGTTGGCCTTGACCGCGTAGCAGACCAGGTGATCGCGGCCATGGAGCGCGTGCTGAAACAGGCCCAGCCGCGCGACGATCTGGTCGGCGGAGTAGACGTAGAGGGGCGTGCCGTAGCGGCGGGCCAGGGTCTCGAGCGAGACCTTGCCGCACGAGAGGGCGCTGCCCGGCTGCGGATGGTGGAAGGGTCGGGAAGGACGGATTGCGGTCGATGGCACGGTTGGCTTCCAAACGAAAACTTCTCCCTTGAGCCTACAGCATTCTGCGGGGCGAGTTCGGGGGTTGCGGGTTCCGATCGCGGCCCCGGATCGGTCCCGGAGTTGCGTCGTCTCGGAAGCCCTCTCAAAAAGATCGGCGGCAGACTTACAAACTGCGGGAGCGGTCCCCTATGATGGTCTTCGCTGACTCATCCACTTCCTCCACGAATCGAAAGACTGCCTATGAAAACTTCCTCGAAGGCCCGCGCCATTCTGACAGACAGCCACTTCATCATTCCGCTCGCCGTCTTCGCGATCGGACTTGCGCTGCTCATCACGCTCCACTAGGGAATCGCTGAGTAAGTTCTCATCCACGCCGGGCATTCCCTCAGGGGCTAAAGCCCGAGTTAATTTTGCACCTTCTGCGGCACGACTGAAGTCGTGCCCTTTCAAAACATCGACCTGTTCAGAGCTTCCCTAAAGGCCTCTCAGTTCGCGGCGAAGGAACGATCAGAATTGAATACAACGGCAAAGACGAATGCGATTGCGAGCTTTCGATCGGTGCACGGCGTGGGCGTGGCCTGCGGTCTGGCGGCGGCGGTTTGGCTGGGCGCGGCGGAGGCACCGACCAAGCTGGTCAACTCGGGGCTGTCGCCCTTCGCCATCTCGCTGTGCATGGTGGCCGGCGTCTTCACGGCGCGCTGGACGATTCCCACACTGCTGAAGGGAACGCGGTCGGTCTTCGCCGACCTGGCTTTGAATCAGCACCTAATCGCGAATGCAATTCTTGCCGGCATGCTGTGGGCGGTGGCCAACACGCTCACCGTCTTCGCCATTCGCGATGTGGGGCTGACCATCGCCTTTCCCTTGTGGAACGCCAACTCGCTGGTCGGCCTGCTGTGGGGGCGGATTCTGTTCGGCGAGCTCAAAGGCGCCAGCGGCAGAAACATTGCCAAGGTGGTGCTGGGGGCGCTGGCCATCGTGGTGGCGGCAGTGCTGCTGGGGTTCAGCACCATTCACGCCGAGGGGCCGCACGGGGGGCGGGCGGTGGCGGGCATTCTGGCGGCGGCGGGCGCGAGCCTGCTGTGGGGCACCATGTACATTCCCTACCGCAAGGCCTACATCAGCGGCATGAACCCGCTGTCGTTCGTCACAGTGTTCACCATCGGCGAGCTGGTGACCTGCTTTGCGCTGGTGCTGGCGCTGGACGGAGGGACCAAAGCCCAAGTCTTTCACTCGCCGGAGATCAAGCACCTGATCTTCTGGCTGTTTCTGGGCGGTTTTGTGTGGGTCATCGGCGACCTGTTTCAGCAGTTCGCCACCAAGTACCTGGGCATCGGCCGGGCGATTCCGCTGTCGAACACCAACCAGTTGTGGGGGCTCGCCTGGGGGGCGCTGGTGTTTGGCGAGCTGGCCCACGCCGACGCGGCGCACCGGCTGCTGGTGGTGGCCGGATCGGTGGTGATGATCTTCGGCGCCCTGGCCGTGAGCACGGCCGTGGCTACGGAGCGCGAGAATGCCTCCACCAACCAGGCGCTCGAGCGTGAGTGCAACCGCTACGGGCTCGACTACGACAGGGTGATCGCGACCTATGGGCGGTCGGAGTTGGGCGCTGAGCCCGGCAAAGGGCGGTCCTGGTGGGACATTCCGATCGTCGCGGCGGCGGTGGGCGTGTTTGTCTACTTCGGCGTGAATGCGCGGGTGCCGGCGCTGGCGATGGACTTCACGTGGGTGTGGGGGCTGTGCCTGGTGCTGGTGGCCAGCGCGCTGGCGGCGGGGTGGGCCCTGTGGCGGGCGACGCGGTTCTCGTAAGGGCGCAGCGCTGGCCTTTACAATGGCGGAATGGCGGAGTCGAAACAGGTTGACCTGGTGGGCGTTGGACTGAACGCCACCGACACGCTGATCACGCTGCCCAGCTATCCCGAGCGCGGGTCCAAGGTTGAGTACAGCAGGCGCACGGTGCTGCCGGGCGGGCAGGCAGCAACCACGGTTGTCGCTTGCCAGACGTGGGGGCTGAGCACGCGCTACGTGGGCAAGCTGGGCGAGGACGACGCGGCCCGGCTGCATCGCGAAGCCTTTGCGCGCGCTGGAGTGGAGGCGGAGATCGTCACCGTTCCCGGTGCGCAAAGCCTGCAGAACTTGATCATGGTGGACGAAGGCGAGCGGACGGTGCTCTGCCAGCGCGACGAGCGCATGGTGCTGGAACCGGAAGAGCTGCGGCGGGAATGGATTGCGACCGCGCGCGCGCTGCATCTGGACGGTCGCGACACGGCCGCCGCGACCCTTGCCGCGCGGTGGGCGCGCGAGGCGAGGATTCCGGTGGTTGCCGATCTCGATGAGATTTATGACGGAGTCGAGGAGCTGATCGAGAACATCGACTACCTGATTGTCAGCCGCGATTTCCCCTGCCGGCTGATGGGAGAAACGAATCTGGAGCGCGCGCTCAAGCGCATGCAGTTGCGATTCGGCTGCCGGCTCGCGGCGGCGACTCTGGGCGAGGAGGGCGTGCTGGCCTGGGACGGGCGCGAGTTGCTGCACCGGGCCGCCTATCGCGTTCCCGTGGTCGACACGACCGGAGCGGGGGACATCTTCCACGCCGGGTTCATCTACGGCCTGCTACAGGGATGGCCGCTGGAACGGCAACTGGACTTCTCCTGCGCCGCGGCCGCGGTGAACTGCATGTTCTCGGGCGCCCGCGGCGGCATCCGGCCGGTCGCGGCGATTGAGGAGCTGATGGCGAGCGGATCGCGGTACCAGACGGTCTTTGATTTGCGGGCTGCGGACTGAACGGCCCGGTTTCTCAGAACGAGTTCCTGGTTCTTTGGCTGCCTATTCTTGCGTGTTGAGGATTGTGGTTTCCCTGGTCCCCAAAAGCGAGGGACCAGGGGCACCCGGCATTTCTGCTTATGCGCCATTTTTCGCGGTTTTTTCGTGTAACCTGATTATTTTCATTGGCATGGAGAAAAAGTGGGGGGGGTACCCCCCTATGTAGCGGTTTTCGGGGGCGCAGGGGGCGAAATTCTGGGCGTTTCGGCGGGGCAAAAGGCCTCCGTCGGTCGAGCTTTAGAGCCATTGTGCGCCATCGACACGGAATTATATGCAAAGTTGGAAGCAGGGGTTAGGGGTTAGGGACTAGGCAATAGGGACTAGGGAGAAGCGTGAGGATCTGAGGCTTGATCTGCGGAGGATTGGCTGAGGACACGGTTTCTTCCGGGGCGGCGTCAGGGAACCCGTTGCACAGCTCTGCCCGTATAGGCGGTCGACCGACCAGAGCCCGGAAAAGGTGCATTTGTTCGGCTCACTCGGAGTGCTGGGTGAGCGCGTTGGCGATTTAGCTTGAAGCAAGAATCGCTCCAGGCGACATCGGCGTTTATCGGGAGCGATCCGTGGCTTGGATAGGTTCATGCGATCCCAGGTTTCAAAATCGAGTCCTGGGGTTCCAATGCTTTGGGTTGATTGAGAAGTGGGCCACCCGCCTTCCTGCTAAAGTATTCAGTACATAGATTGTGCAATGCTTGAAGGTGTCAATTGCGAGGAGCGCTTATGTCCCGAGCTCCAATGGGCGCAGTGATCGAATATTGGCTCCGGCCCAATGCCTTAAAGGCCCCGATCCATCGCATTGAAGTCGAGCACGGCCTTTATCTGGCCGCCGCCAGGCAGGAACAGATCAAGGACGCTTTGGTTGAGATGTATAGCACTCAAACTGCGTCCCTCAACGACGTTTCGCTTCAGATCGCTCAACTCGGCAGTGGGCTCGGCGATCTGCTCATGCAGGGGTTCAACGAGACCGTCTCCGGCCTTCATACCGTGGATACCAGCATCCGGCAGGGCTTCGACGCCGTGCATCGGGATCTGAGCCAGATTCACGGAACGCTCGAAGACGTGCTTCAGGTCCTGGCTTATCCCGGACGCTATCAGGCCATCCAGGCGGCAAAAGCGAAAGAAGCGAACGACGCCTATCAGCTCAGGGCCGCTGCCGAGGAGTTCGCCGCCATTCTCGCCTTTATTCGCGAAGCCCTCAACGAACCGGGAATTGACCGGGGCAAGGCGATGCTCGACGAGGCCATCGCTCGCCTGCGCAACGCCAGGACCCACCTTACCATTGAACCGGCGCGCAACTTCCAACTTGCCTATCTCTGCCAGCAACACCAGAGAGATTTCGCGCAGGCTCGAAAATACTACCTCGAATCCCAGCTCAACGCGCCGGCCGATCACGTATTCCTCGTCGACCGCCATCTGGCGCATCTGGACTACCTCGAGCAGAAGTTCGATCTTGCGCTCGAACGCATGGAGAAGAGAATCCGGCGGGATGAGCAGCTTCGCGACTTTCTCCATCACCTCGATCTCACCAGCCGGAGTGGATCCGATTTTGGCCAATGCTCCGCGGCCATCGGCTCGTTCCGCAAGCAGCATCAGGCTCTTTGGGATCAAAGCGGCCACTGCAAGGCAATTGGAAGTTACCTCGACGATGGGCGTCAGTACATGGCCGTTGAAGAATTCCGGCGCCTCGTCCCAGATATCAGAAGCGAGGCGGAGCGCCAGCTTACCGACAGGCGAACCTACTTTGACGCGGCTAAATACGCCTGCCGTCTCGGAAAATCAACGCAGGCCGCGAAATGGCTCGATCACTGCCTCAAATCCTATTCTGATCGAGACCGCAAAGCCGTCATCTTTGAGGCCATGGCAGATGAGGATTTAAGAAATGGGTGAAATCAATAAGCTCCTTCAGCAACAGCTCAGGCAAACCGAGGCCAGTCTCAGCGAGCAGCAGCGCCTGCTCCAGGAAAAGCAGCAAGCCGAGGAGCGCAGACGCACGGAGGAGCGTTTAGAAGTCGAGCGCAGGCTCTGCCATGAAGAAAGGCAAAAGGAGATCGCAAAGATCCTGGCTGCGCTTGCGCCAGAGAATGAGGCGGCTCGCAAATCGGCCAGGCTCCTCGTCCTTGCGCCCGTCCTGGAAGGCTTGTGTTACGTCCTGGCAAAGCTCTTCGAGCAGATCCTCAGAGTCATCCCCCCGATCGGTGCCCTGGGCGTCCTGGTATTCGGAGCCGCCTTCTGGGTAGGCGTGGTGGTTGCGCCGCTCACGGTTATCTACGCGTTGTTCAAACTCCTTGGCTCCCTCGGAAGAGCATCTACATTGAAGAATCAGATCGCGCATCTTGAGTCCATCGACTGATTTCCTTCGGTTTTCGATGGCGGCGCGGGAGCCGTGCTGGAGACCGCGACAGTCTTGGTTGCAGCAGTTCACCATGCTACAGGGCGGCAGAATTGATTTCGGCAAGAGTCTTGCAGTCGATAATACTGTCGGGCAAGAATCTGAACAACGGCTGTATTTTCTGCTCACTACAGGATCTCCCCAGGATTACTCCCCAAATGTCGGCAAGGGTTTACCGATTTTCTTGGGCAGGAACGTCAACTGGCGCCTACTGCCCAATGCTTTAGCCGGCCCGGTTTGCGTCGTTCTTTGCGCTCGGTGCGGAGGGTCGCCTGCCCGCCTCGTGCCCCTAGTTCTCGCAGAACCCGCCATTGCCGCACCCGGCGCCCTGGCCGCAGCAAGGCCCGCCGAGGCCGCACATGCCGCGCGGCTCCGCGCTGGCGGATGAGTGGCTGCTTCCCTTGGTGATCGCGCCCGCCCCGCCGCTGATCAGCCGCTTCACGCTTCCGGCGCACTGCGGGCAAGACTCGATTGCGGCGTCCGACATCTTCTGGCGGCGCTCAAAGCGGCTTCCGCATTCGTCACACAGGTATTCGTACGCAGGCATCGGGAGCTCCCCTCGATCATCCGGTTTGCTTCATTATACGAAGTGGACGACGACGAACGACGTAGCAGGCAATCATGGCCCTGAGCCACGCCAGTGGTAGGGGGTGTTGGCCCGTGTCTCTGATTGCGGCCAAGGGAGTGCCCGGGCCTAAAGGCCAATGCACCAACAGCCCTCTTCAGGGGCATGAATGCCCCTGCTCCCTCCTGGAACCAAGACCGCGTAGATTGGTAGTTTCCCAGGTCCCCAAAGGCGAGGGACCCTTCGGCAGGCTCAGGGAAGGCTCTGGGGCACCCGCCCTTGGATGATGCAAGTTCGACTATTGGCGTTTGCAGGGGCTGAAGCCCGACGTTGATTTGACGGGCTCAATCGGCCTGACTAAAGTCATGCCCTTTTACAAAGCCATGCGGAATTGCCGTTTCAATGAGTTCTTCCGCAGCCTGTAAAGGCGTGCCTGACACGATTCCGGAGTTTTTCAACAAGTTCTTAGACCTGTTCACTTACGCGTCGGGTTGGCGGAGCCATTCGGCCATGAGGGCTGCGATTTTGTGGGGCTGCTCGTAGGCGGCAAAGTGGCCGGCGTCGGGGAGCGGGTGGAACTCGCAGCCGCCGGGCGCGGCGTGGAAGGCTTCCATCTCGGCGGGGGTGACGACGGGGTCCTCGCCGCCGGCGATGGCCAGCAGCGGGGCGGTGACGGTGGCAACGGTGGGGACGGAATCGGGGCGCAGGGCCAAGCCGGCCTGGACTGCGACGGCGGCCTCGGCGGTGAGCGTCATGCGCGCGCGCAGCTCGGCGACAAGCTTCGGATGGCGGCGGCGTGCGGTTGAGCCAGTGAGGGTTTGCGCCATGGCGTCGAAGAGACCGCTCGTGCCCCCGGCCTTAATTTGCTCGATGTTGGCGGCGCGCTTGGCCAGGCCGGCCTCGGCGTCGGGCTGGGGCTTGGAGCAGATGAACGCAAGGCCCTGCATTCGCTGGGGAATGCGCCGCCACAGCTCCAGCAGCACATAGCCGCCGATGGAACAGCCGACGAAGACGGCGGTGGGGATGCCCAGATGATCGAGGAGGGCAACAACGTCGGCGGCCAGTTGGCCGATGGTCAGCACGGACGCCGAGGGCGCGCGGGCGAAGCCGCCCACGGGGAGGTTCTGGCCTAGCTGGGAACGGCCGTGGCCGCGCAGGTCGGGAACGATGGCGCGCGTGCCGGCCAGGTCGTCGAGAAGAGGACGCCAATAGTCGTGATCAAGCGGAGTTGGATGCAGAAAAACAAGCGGCGGGCCGGAGCCCGCATCGCGGTAGCTCAGCCTTGCGCCGTCCGACTCATACCAGCCAGTCATATACCTGGAGGATACGCTCCTGGGATGCCGAGCGGCTCCTCGGGAATGCCGATCCAGCAGGCCAGGTAGGCGATGGCCACCAGTCCGCCGGAGAAGCAGAAGCCGAGGACGGTGAAGATGCGGACCAGCGCCACGTCCCAGCCGTAGGTCTGCGAAAGGCCGATGCAGACGCCGGCGATCACCCTGCCCCCGAGCGGGCGGTAAAGAGAGCGCGCGGGCATTTGCGGCGCCACGGGAATGTTTGCGCCGCAGTTGGAGCAGAAGCGAGCGGTGTGCGGCAGCCCCGTTCCGCAGCTGTTGCAGTAGACGGCCATGGTTAGAAACCTCCCCAGTATTGTGTATGTACGAAGCGGAAGATGCAACGGTTCCGTGCGGCGGGTTGGTCAGTTGCCGGCGTAGGGGCTGCGCAGGCGCTTGCGGGCGGTGTCGGCGCGGGAGGTGGTGGGGCCGGCATCAATGGCGGCCTGGTAGTCCTTCACCGCCAACGGGCGCTCGCCGTTCAGATCGCGGCACTCGCCGGCGGCGAGGAGCGAACGGATCCTCAGCTCGGGTCCGACGTTGGGCGCCTCGGCGGCCTGCTCGTAGGACCGGGCCGCATCGGCGTAGTGGCGCTGGCCGCGCAGCGCTTCGCCCAGGCCAAAGTAGGTGAGTTCCAGGCGCGGGGCATAGAAGTAGCCGGGCTTGGCGTTGGCGGTGAGAATCGCACGATAGGCATCGACGGCGGCCATGCCCTCGCCCGCATCCTTGCGCAGGTTGGCTTCTTCAAGGTTGAAGAGGTAGTCGCGTGGATACTCGCTCTTGAGCTTGCGCACCACCTGGATGGCCTCCTTGTAGCGGCCTTCGCGGCGCAGGAACAGAGCAATGGTGGTGCGGGCCTCGACGCTGGTGACCGGGCCGCGGTTGCCGTCGTCGGTGAGCATCTCCAGGCCGCGGGTCTTGGAGCCGGTGATGCCGGCAAAGCCGATGAGCAGCTTGAAGGGCCAGGGCAGCGCGCCAACCACATACTCGTAGACGCCGGTCACCAGCTTGGCGTCCACGTAGTCGGGGTCGATCTGGAGCACGCGCACGCAGTCGTCCTTGGCGCGGGTGGCCAGGCGGAATCCTGTGCCGTAGGCGCGTTCGACCATGGCGACGTAAGTGCACTCGAGGGAGCGCGCCAGGCCGCGGGCGTAGAGGGCGTCGACGTCGTTGGGGTTTTTGTTCAAGCGCCAGCCGGCCTCGTGGATGACTTCGGCGGCCAGGCCCAGGATGCGGTCGCGGATCTTCGGGTCTTCCTGGGTGGCGTGGCGGCCGGTGAGGAAGCCGTCGTTGGCGTAGAAGGTGGTGTCGAGCAGGTCCTGGCGGTAGAGCTCCTGGAAGACGACCGCTTCGAGCAACAGCACGGTTGGCTGCGGATCGCCCGGATGCTGGTCGTGAAAGCGGCCGAAGCGGTCGACCGCGCCGTCGTAGTCCAGGTTGTAGAAGTGTTCGAAGGCTTCCTTGACCAGCGGATCGTTGTTGAGGGGATTGGTATGGACCGCTGCGGCACGGGCCACGCCGGCCGCCGAGGCCAGCGCGATTGCCCCCACGAGAATTGCCTTTCTGAACGATCCGAAACTCAACGTCGATCCTCTTTCCTTGCGCTTGTTGCCCAAGTTGTTTGTGCCGCGGCAGATCAGGAAAAAAGGAAACTCCCCGCCTTTTCACGTTAACCCATCGTAGAAGGCTGTTTGAATTGCTTCCCCTTGCAGGCTCGTTTGCGCGACGCCACCCAAGCGCCGCATGACCCTGGTTTCTTGCCCTGGTTCTCTTGTGCTGGCTTAAGGAATGGTGCGATGAATCGAAAAGAGCTGCTGCGTTTGTTGCTCAATCAGGCCCAGTTTAACGGATTCGAGTTCCGCCGCTGGTTTCAGGCGCATGTGCGTCCCGCCTGGCCGGGCGCCGAGGAGGCGCTGGCGCTGCTCTCGACCGAGGGACGCCACTTCACCCTGCTGTTCTCCCACGACTTCGCGCGCTGCTTCTGGCGGAGCGGAGCGCACATGAGCTTCATGATTCCCACTCGTACTTACGATAGGGTCAACGCTCAAGGCGAGGTTATCCAGGTCACCCGCAAACCGTTTACGCGGCGGACCATCAAGGCCGATGTGTGGAAGTACCATCTGCGGCAGATGGCCGGCTCGGACGATCCCATCGACTACTTGTGCCGGTTTTTGCCCGCGCAGGACCAGGTGATGCTGCAGGCCGTGGAAGCCGGGTCGGTAGCGGCGCACGCCTGAGGGACCTCCTGCGAGCGCCGAAGGACGGCGGGGAGCGAGGCTGGAGCACAAAATGCAAGGTGCATGTGCCTGCATTTGCCTTAGGATAAAACTATGCCCATTCCGGAGCGGCTGAATCCTGCCTTC
>JARLGE010000216.1 GCA_031296215.1 Occallatibacter sp. | reverse complement strand
GCTTCCATGGGAAGGGGATGGGGGGCGGCGCGGCGGCTTCTTGCTCCACGCGGTCCATCACTGCGGCGAGAAAGCCGGAAGAGGGGACGAAGGCTTCTTCGGAGGAGAGAATCCGGTCCACGCGGGTTGGCTGCATCTCGGTTGGCTGCGGCGCTTCGATTTGATGCTTGTTCCGATCCATCTTCATGCCTCCTTTCCGGTGTTGGGAAGAGCGTATTCCACGGGGGCCTGCTGGGCTTCGAGTTGGGGAAAGCGACTTCGCAAGAGCGCACGAGCGCGGGAGAGCCGGGCCTTCATGGTTCCTTCCGGCAGGCCCATGGTGCGGGCGGCGGCGGCCAGGTCCATTTCGTGAAAATAGAACAAAACTACCGGCTCGCGATAGCGGACGGGCAGCGCCAGGACGGCACGCCGGACGGCTTCGTCCTGTCCTCGTTCTTCGAGTTGACGGTGCTGCGAGGCGGGGCGCGACGGCTCGGGCGCGGCCTCCAGCGGCAGGTCGACGGTGGGGAAGCGCTTGAGTTCGGAGCGGAAGACGTTGGCGGCGAGGGCAAACAGCCAGGTGGAGAAGCTGCCCTCGCGACGCCATTGAGAAAGCCCCCGCCAGGCGCGGAGGAAGGCCTCCTGGGCAAGCTCCTCGGCGCGTCCGCGATCGCGGCAGTAACGCCAGGCCATGTTGACGATGGGGCCCTGCCAGCGGCGGACGATCCCCTCGAAGGCGCGGACATCGCCGGCCAGCACGCGGGCCACGTCGGCCAGATCGGCTTCGGCATTGGTTGGGTCGTTCATCTTGGAACGCGTTCCCCCGCGCCGGGTAGGACCGATCTTATCCGGTTCCGGTTGCAATTTCCCGCGGGCGACTCGGCTGCTGACATTATGCAACCGGATTCGCACACCCGCTGTCGTACCAAGCGCATGGGGAAAAGCCCCGGCAAGGAGGAAGAGATGGGTCCTATGTTATTCCTGTTTCCGTTAGCGATTATTGCGGTGGTATTCACGTTTACGGCCGTTGTTCATGGGGTGGACAGCAGCCGCAAAGAGCGCGAGGCGTTTTACCGGGCCGAGACGTTGAAGCGGCTTGCGGAAGCCCCCGGCGAAGGCGCCAAGACAGCAATTGAGCTGATGCGGGAGGATGAGCGGATCAAGAGGGTGAAGGCCCGCGAAGGCATGAAGATCGGCGGCCTGCTCAACATCGGCGTGGGCGTGGGGCTGGTGATCTTTCTGCACGCCCTGGTGCGCGACGAACCGGTCTATCTGTGCGGCCTGATTCCCGGGCTGATCGGCGTGGCGCTGCTGAGCTACGTGTATTTTTTGGCCGCTCCGCTGGAGTAAGGCAGCGGGGCGATGAATCCAAGGCGGAAATGGTTGCATCCAAGATGATAGTTGTTTGAACGACTATTTTGCTTGAGCCTGATTCATCAGGCCGGGATGCCCGGAGGAACCTCATGACCGCCAGACCCCAAACCCAGCCTTCCCTTTTCATTCCCCACGGCGGGGGGCCGTGCTTCTTCATGGACTGGGCAGCTTCGGGGTTTGGGGGTCCGGCGGACACCTGGGAAGCCACGCGGTGGTTTCTGGAGGGGCTGGCCGCAACGCTGCCCGAGCCGCCCAAGGCCATTCTGGCGATCAGCGGGCATTGGGAGGAGCCGGCGTTCACGGCCAGCGCGGCGGCGACGCCGCAGCTGATCTTCGACTACTCCGGCTTTCCCGAGCACACTTACCGATTGACCTGGCCTGCGCCGGGGGCGCCAGAACTGGCGGCGCGCGTGGCCGAACTGCTCAAGCGGGCGGGGCTTCCGTCCGCGATGAGCCCCAGCAGGGGCTTCGACCACGGAGTGTTTGTGCCGCTGAAGGTGGCTTTCCCGGAGGCGCAGATTCCGGTGGTTACGCTGTCGCTGGCCGGTTCGCTGGACCCTGTGCTGCACCTTGCCGCCGGACGCGCATTGGCGCCGCTACGCGAGGAAGGGGTGCTGCTCGTCGGGAGCGGGATGAGCTTCCACAATCTGCGCGGCTACTTCCAACCCGGAACGCGGGAGCGAGCCAAGGCTTTCGACGAGTGGCTGACGCGCGCGGTTCAGTCGCCGGCGGGCGAGCGCGCGGCGCTGTTGACTGGCTGGCGGGAGGCTCCGTATGCCGGCTACGCGCATCCGCGGGAGGAGCACCTGATTCCGCTTCTGGTGGCGGCGGGGGCGGGAGGGGATGGGCCGGGCACGCGGATTTTTGCGGATGAGCCGATGGGCGCGGCGATCAGCGCTTATCGGTTTGGATAAACTTCCCGGCGAAGGGAGCAGAGGCTAGAGTTCCTTGGATTGATACCAGGGGCGGCGGCGGCCCACGCGGATGCCGCCGTCGATGGCGATGGCGACCAGGCCAAAGATCATGCACAGGTCGACCCGCGCCTCGTGGAGGAAGCTTAGCAGGCCGTAGCGCGGCAACTGCGCAAGGGCGAATGGCCCCAGGGGATGGCCGAGCAGGATGGGCAACTTGGTGGTGACCAGGGCGGTGAGCACGACGGCGAGCAGGACCAGGGCGGCGTCGCCGGCAAAGAGATTGAGGAGGATGGCTAGGCCGCCTGCAATCTCAACCGCTCCAATCAGGGGCGCCAGAGCCGGAGCAAAGGGGATCCCGATAGCGACAAACCGGCCCACGCCAAACTGGGCCGGATGCACAAACTTGAGGATGCCCTCGGTCAAAAACACCAATCCCACAACCACGCGAACGAGGATCATGGGAAGACTGCGGCGCATGGTTGCCTCCTGGCACCGGGCGTATCCGGACCGGCTCTTCCCTTCTCAATGAAGGCCGATGCATAGGCCAGATATGCAAAGAGCATACCCTGATGGACCCGAGCAGAGCACAGCAGAGCCAAAAACCTTGCACATTGCAGGCGGGATGGTTCGTTTTGGCATGCAGTTTGTGAGGCGCCGGCTGCGGCGAATGCGGTTTTGGGGACGCTGTTGGCTCTCTGGTTCTGTGACCGGATAGGCTTGTGTGTTGAGGTTGGTGCTACCCCAGGGTCTCAGATGAGGTCGGGCAAAAAGAGCGATGCAATCGATGCGCGCAGGCTGGCCGATTGATTGCGCTCGAAGATGCTGTTGCCGGTCCTTCACGGCGAGAAGGGCACGCTGGAGGTGCAGCATCTGGCGCGCAGTTACACCAGGCCGACCGAAGCTACGACGCGGGTGAGCGCATGGTCGCCGGCTGGAGGAGGGGGGTGATCGCGCATTCCAACGGCAACTGAGCGCTCGGGTTCGCGGGTGAGTAGCGGACGAGTCCGTGACGGCAGAACATTTGGCGTCCCCGACGGGATTTGAACCCGTGTTATCGCCGTGAAAGGGC
>JARLGE010000031.1 GCA_031296215.1 Occallatibacter sp. | reverse complement strand
GTGGCCAGGGACTGGATTTCTGCGTTTTCTCCGCCAAAATACGCCCGTGCCGCAAGAATGCCACACAGCAGAATCGCCGTATCGATGGAGGAAACCTCCGATCCCGTCTGTGGCGCCCCGGTGTCGCTATCGCTGAAGTGGTAAAAGAACCCATTCTCTTCGGGCATGTTGTTCAGGTGCCAGCTCAGCGTGGTTTGTACCCGCTTCGCGATCTGCGCATGGGACACGGACGGCAAGTAGCCATACGAATCGGCGATGCACAGCGCGGTGAGGCCAAAGCCCGTGGAGGCTATGCTCGCCGCAGTTCTCTTGTCGAGCGCCCCGCCCAGATAGTTGTTAGCCCGATCGAGAACCTGTCCGGTCGTGGGGCTGGCCTGCTCCCAGAAGAAGAGACAACCCTGCCGGACCAGATCGTCGAGGAAGCCGGCTTGCGTCGTGGGCATCGTGAACCCCACGGGTGGACCACCCCTGGCAGGAGCGCCGCTTTCGCCGCCGGAACTTTCAGAAGTTCCAGCACAGCCAGAGAGCAGTGCGAATCCCGCCGCGGCCATCGACTTGAGCGCCCGGCGCCGGCTCGGTCTCCACACCTCAGAAGAAGAACTCGAATGCCAAGTGCTGCTTCGCTCAGTCATCGAATTCCCTCCTCTCCTTCATGTCATCGGGGCTGAATCTCGATCACGGCCAATCCGTTGACCGGTAGTGACTACTCCAGCGCACATTGCTTTCATGATCGGGTACCCATGGATGGAACAGGTTGAAAATCGCACGGAGGCATCCGGAGCACAGTTTTTGGCGCGCGCAAGCGCAATCGATTGCGCCTTGGTCATTGTCATGACTCGCACTGCCCGCTGTCAACCCTTCTTCATGAAGCACAACTACTTTGCCGTAGCCTCGTCGAGTTTCCTGAGCATCGGTCCAACCTCCGGGTTAGCCATGAAGTTTTTCCACACCAGGCCAGTCCGGTAGTTTTCAATCATGACGACGATGGGCGCTTGATTCAGTCCCATCGCTATGGGCGAAATCCAGTTCTGACCCGGATTGTAGGCGTCGCGCGGGCCGTAGATGTCCCACAACTGTGGCCCGAGATCGCGATAGTAGTGCTTGAAGGCGGCCATGGACGCTTCGGGCGTGTAGGGGAACGAAGCCAGCGCACCGGTGGGCGTAATGGTTCCGCGATCGTCGGCTTCGTCGGGGGCATGCGGCACATAGCCATCGGGGCCGTCGCTGGCGGTAAGTCCCCAGGCGTCGGGGCCGTAGCCCGCGAAGTGCTTGGGATTGGCAATCGAATAAGCGCGACTGATGAGCGCGATGTTGCGGTTGTTCTCGAAGTACGAGCCGGTGAAGCGGTCGTGGAGGCTGTGCGGATCGAACCCCATAAAGGAGTAGTGGGTAAAGAACAGCGGACCGCCGCGGCCCACGCCCACATCGAGCTTGATGCCGTAGTACGTGTTCCCGTTTCCGTAGTGATTTCCATCCGTTGTTCCGGACCAACCCTCGCGATAGCTCGTGTTGATCTTCGATTGCCCAGCCCACCCGGAGTAATACATGCTGGCGGGCACGGAGTGCGTGGGCGAAGCGATGGCCAGCAGGTAGGTCATCATCACCTCGTTGAATCCGATGAGCGGATGATGTATCTGGAATGCCCACTCCGGCGACCAGTGCCAGTAGAGAAAGTCGCCGGTGGGCGTCTCGCGATACCAGTCCCACTCGACGGTCTCCCATAGCTGCGTGATTCCGCGGTAGAGGGCCTGCTCGCTTGCGCCGGGCCCATGGAAGTACTGGCGCGCGGCCAGCAATCCCTGCATGAGGAAGGAGGTCTCCACCAGGTCTCCGCCGTCGTCGTACATGCCGAAGACAGCCATGGTGCGGCCGGTGTTGCCGTCCATGTAGTGCGACCAGGCGCCGTGGTAGCGCTGCGCGTGGGCGAGGAAGTCAACGATCTTGGTCAGCCGCTCGACCCCCTGCTGGCGGGTGATGAAGCCGCGATCGACGCCGACGACGAGAGCCATGATGGCGAACCCGCTGGCGCCGGTGGCCACAATGCGGTCGTCGCCGGGAATGTTCTCGCGCGCCATGCCGGAATGGGGATCGGCGCCCTCCCAATAATAGTGAAAGCAGGCCTGCTGGAGCATGGTGAGCAGTTCGTCGTCGCTCAGCGCGCGGGTGGTTGCCCCGGCGACAGCGGAGAAAGCAGACTGCCGGTACTGCCAGTCGGAAGCGGCAACTTTGTATTCTGCGTGAACGCCCGCCTTGCCCAGGAAATCTTCGTAGCGACGATTGCCTGGCAACTGGATGCCGACCGGGGAAAAGTTGCCGCCGTCGAGAGAGCGATAGACGACGTAACGCGCCAGCGATGCGGGTTCGACAGCGTCCCACTCGATCTCGACGTGGCGGTCGTAGCCGGTGGCGCGCACATTCTTGGGCGCGGGCAGAACGGACCCTGCGGCGGGCTCGTCATCGACGCGAATCTCGTCGACGATCAGCGTGTGGCGCGCGTCGTCGGCGCGGCCCTGGTGGAAGGTGATGGCGCGCAGGTATTCCGGCTTGAAAGGATAGATGGACGCGGTGCGGCAGTCGGAGAGCGGAATGCGCACCTGGACCCAGCGGCCGGCCGGCACGTCGCCCGAGTATTTGCCGAGATCGAGGGGCTCGCTGAAGCTGGCGGGAAACTCCGCCACCTGGAGGCCTTCGACTGCATTCGAAAGCACCATGCGGGGCAGGTCCGCGGCAGCGATCGGGAGGGGAGAATAGACCCAGAAGTAGAGGTTGTGTCCGTCCAATCCAGGCAGGCGATTGCGCACGTCGGGGCTCGCGATCTCCGCTGTCCATCCGCCTTCCGGCGCGGACTGCCACTCGATGCGGATGGCATTGGGAGGGGTGAGAAAGGTGCCGGTCTCGACGGGCAGGCGGCCGTTTTGCTGCTCCAGGAAGCTCTTCCCCGAAGCTTGGGCGCGGCTATAGAAGTAGGCGTCCGGAGTCAGACTGTTGTCGAAGACAACGTGACGGTAGTAGTCCGATGCGGCGTGGGCAAGCGCGGGGAGCAGAAGCACGGCGGCGACGAAAAGGAAGAGACGCAGCCAGGCAGAGCTGCGCGGCAGAATTCGAACGGAATAGATGGTCTTCGTCACAGGATCCTCCTGGCGTTGCGGGGAGCGATTGGGCGCCTTCGATGAGCGCCGGGATTTGACTCCCGTGATTTGCAGGTGATACAAGAATCATGAGCGCGCAAACGATTGCGCACCCGTCGGCAAATCACCTCTTACCGACCCCGATGGGTACTATACCCGATTGGACGGCTCCATGGCCATGATCCTGTTTTTCACACCCCGCGGCGGCCGGCAAACGGCGCCTGTTCCCGAGACCGAGTCCCTTGGAAGTCCTGTCCGGGGAAACTCGCTTTTGAGTCGATCGAACGCTGACGGCCCTCGCACGGCGCTATCTCGGAATCCCGGGACCGGGCAGTGTCTCCGCACGCTCCTTGCCTGCTCCGCCCTTTCCCTTCTGATGGGCGCCGCCGCACCCCACTCCGTTGCACAACAAGCAGCGCAGGCAGCCACGCCGGCTGTTACCCACCAGGCCAAGCATCCCTCCAACGCCCAGCTTGCCGACCCCAAGATCGAAGCCCGCGTTGAGAGCCTGCTGAAGCAGATGACGCTGGAGGAAAAGATCGGGCAACTGGTGCAGTACAACGACACCGGCGATTCTCCCCAGGCGCAGACCGCCGACGCGACACCGGCCGCAAACCAGGGGAGCGTGATTGTCGCCGTGAATCCGGTAACGGCCAATCATCTGGATGCCATGCAACTGGCAGCAACGGGCCGGCTGGGATCGATGCTCAACACGGTCGGCGCGGCCCGCACCAACACCTATCAGCACCTGGCTGTGGACAAGAGCCGCCTGCACATTCCTCTGCTGTTCGGCGCGGATGTGATCCACGGCTACCGCACCGTCTATCCCATCCCGCTGGGCCTGGCTGCGAGTTTCGACCCGGAACTGGTCTCCAGCCTTGGGCGCATCTCCGCCGAGGAGGCCGCCACCGCGGGGGTGCGTTGGTTTTACTCGCCGATGGTCGACATCAGCCGCGATCCCCGTTGGGGCCGCACGGCGGAGGGCGCCGGCGAGGACCCCTATCTGGGCGCCGCCATGGCGCGCGCCTACATTCGCGGCTACCAGGGCGACGATCTGTCCAAGCCGGGCCGCGTGGCCGCTTCAGTGAAGCATTTCGCCGCATACGGAGCCGCCGAGGCGGGCCGCGAGTACAACACGACGGACATGTCGGAGATTACCCTGCGCCAGGTTTATCTACCGCCATATCAAGCGGCAGTGGAAGCCGGCGCGGCCACCATGATGAGCGCCTTCAACTCCTTGAACGGTGTGCCGGCCACCGCCAATCCGTTTCTCCTATCCAAGGTGCTGCGCGGCGAGTGGGGCTTCAACGGCTTCGTGGTCAGCGACTACACGGCGGTGATGGAACTGCTGAACCACGGCATCGCGCTGGACCCCGCGACGGCTACCCGCAAAGCCTTCACCGCGGGCGTGGACGTGGACATGATGTCGCACTTCTACGACACGCAGTTGCCTGGGCTCATCCGCTCCGGCCAGGTCTCCATGGCCGAAATCGACGAGGCGGTGCGGCGGGTATTGCGGGTCAAGTTTGCCACCGGGTTGTTCGAGCATCCTTACGCTGAAGGAGCGGAGGTCACTTCGGCCGTGGACGCGCACCGGCCGCTGGTGCGCAAGGCGGCGGAGGAGTCGCTGGTTCTGCTGAAGAACGGCAAACTCGCGGGCGGCGCAGCGCTGCTGCCGCTTTCGCCCGCGGTAAAGCGGGTCGCGCTGATCGGGCCGCTGGCCGACGACGCCGCGGAAATGGTCGGCGCATGGGGCGGAGGGAGCCGTGATCCGGACATCATTACGGTGCGGCAGGCCCTTGAGGAGCGCGCCCGGCAAACGGGCGGAACCCTGCTCTACGCCAAGGGGACCGAGATCGAAGGGACCTCGCGCGCGGGCTTCGCCGAGGCAGTCACGGCAGCGCGGGATGCGGATGCCGTCGTTGTGGCGCTGGGGGAATCGAACGCCATGAGCGGTGAAGCAGGCTCGCGCGCATACCTCGACCTTCCGGGCAACCAGGAGCAGCTTCTGGAAGAAGTGGCTGCCGCTGGCAAGCCGGTGGTCCTGGTCGTCTTCTCCGGCCGGCCGCTGGTTCTCAACTGGGCCGCTGAAAACGTTTCCGCGATCCTCGAAACCTGGTTTCCCGGAACCGAAGCCGGCCATGCTATCGCCAACGTTCTCTACGGCGATGTGTCGCCCAGCGGCAAGCTGCCCATGAGCTTCCCGCGCGCCGTGGGCCAGGAACCGCTCTACTACAACCAGTTCCCCACCGGACGGCCGCCGGTCGGACTCGATCTTTCGCAGGCCCCAGGCGGCGACTCGCGCTTCTTCTCCCGATACATCGACGCACCCAACAGCGCGCTGTTCCCGTTTGGCTACGGGCTTTCTTACTCCAGCTTCGCTTATCGCGACATCACGGTGTCGAAGTCCAGCATTCCGCTGGCCGAGGCGCTGGCGAATCGAAGCAGCGCGCTGGTTGAAGCCACGGCGACGGTGACCAACACCGGGGACCGCGCGGCAACCGAGGTGGTTCAATGCTACGTGCGCAATCTGGGAGCAAGCATCGAACAGCCGGTGCGCAGCCTGAAGGGATTTGAGCGGGTGACGCTGGCTCCCGGCGAATCGAAGCAAGTCAGCTTCCCGCTGGGGTTCAAGGAGCTGTCCTTCTACAACATCGAGAGCCGGCCGACGATCGAGGCGACGCACTACACGGTGTGGATCGGGGGCAGTTCGCTGGCCGATCAGCAAGCCGCATTTGAAGTGAGCTCGGGCGCTGCGGGGCTGGCTTCGCACTGACCCGCGCAGCGCGATAGGCCTGGAGCTTGTTGCATAAATAGGCTTGGGCGATGAAGTGGACTCCCTCAGGGGCTAAAGCCCCAGGTTTTATGGGCCTGTTACGGCACGGCTAAAGCCGTGCCCTTTCAAAGCCCGATTTATGCAACCAGGTCTAGTGTTCCGCCGCGAGCTTGCGCAGCCGCGCGCTCACATTCCAGAAGGCACGGCCGTCGTGGTAGCCTCCCTTCCAGATGGAGCCCTTGTCCGCGGTGATGGGCGTGCCGTCGGCCTTGGTCAGGTTGTAGAGGCCGTGGAACTCGGCATCGGTGGTGTGGTTGCGGATGTACTCCCACTGCGCCAGAAACCTCTGGAAATAGACGGAATTCTGCTTGCCGTAGCGCTCATGCATCATGAGCAGAGCATTCAGGCCTTCGACCTCGACCCACCATTCCTTCAGCGTGCTTTCCGGCTTGCCGAAGGTTGAGCCTTCCTGGAAGAAGCCTCCGTTGGCTCCGTCCCAGCCGTAGGCCAGCGCGTGATCGACCAGCATTTTGGCCATCTGTTCCGTCTTCTCGCTCGCATGGCCGTGGAGCAGTTCGTCCGACTCCAGCATCAGGTAGGCTGTCTCGACATCGTGGCCATAGGAATCGTTGCCGGGAATGGGCTGCCAGGCGCTGGTGAAGTAGAGATTCATGACGCCGGGCTCGACCGAGATCTTGTCGCGCACGACGGCAAGCAGTTCTTCGAGGCGGCTGCGCAGCGCCGGGTCAGGCCAGACGCGGTAGAGCTCGGTGAAGGCTTCCAGCAGATGAATGTGGGTGTTCATCGACTTGAGGCCCACGGGACCGATGGGGCCCATCTCGACCATTCCGCTGGAAGCGTTCGGCTTGATGGGCGTGCCGTCGCGGGCGAGCCACTCGGAATAGCCGCCGTGCTCGGCGTCGTGCGCGTGCTGGTCGGTCCAGAGATAGGCCTTTTTCGCCAGATCGAGCGCATCGGCGTCGCCGGTCGCCTGGTAAGCCGCGGCCAATCCGTAGATGCAGAACGCAATGCCGTAAAGATGTTTGCCGCTGCCGAACTCCGGCGTGAAGTGGCCGTCATCGTCGAGCAACCAGAAGAAGCCGCCGTCCTGCTTGTCCCACATCGTGTTTTCGATATAGGAGACGCCTTGGCGAACAATGGGCAGAAACTCAGCTTTCCGTTTGGGGTCGCGCAGCACCACCTGGGATGCGAGCCAGGTCATGCGTCCCTGCATGACGGCCGCCTTGCCATCGCCAGGCGCCCAGTGCCAGTCGCGCGTGAAGTGCGTATGGAAGCCGCCGTGCTTATGGTCCACCGAGCGCGGAAACCACACGTCGATGTCGTCCACATACAACGCGTGCTCGACTTCTGCGGCCAGGCGAAGATACTCCGCCTTGGTTGGCTGGGGAGGGTTGGGCGGCTGCGCGGCGGCGGCCTGCGGGGAAGCCGCGGTGGTTTGCGCAAGGCACGCTCCGGAGGATAAAACCAGCGCGAGAAAGAGGCATCGGATTTGCATGCTGTAGCTCCGTCCGGCTTTCGATTCGGCCTTAGCGGCCCACCACCTCCAGCACGGCGCTGTCCGGGCCGGTCCAGGCTTGGACGCCCTCGTGCGCGAGCTTCCCCGCCCCGTCGTCCCAGTGCAGGCGGGTGACCGAGCCAGCGCCTTTCTCGTAGGCATAGGTCTGGCCGTCGTCGGAGAACAAGGTGAAGTCCGCGTCGGCGCCGGGGTAGACCCGCACTCGCTCGATGGCCTGCACCTGGTGGGTGCTGTCCACCTGCGCTCCCAGCGGAAGAATCGAGCCGGCCCGCACAAAGAGCGGGATGGTGTCGATGGGCGCCTGAACCGTGATGGTCTGGCCGCCCGTCACCCGTTCATTCGTCCAGTAGTTGTACCAATCGGCATCGCCAGGGAGATAAACCTCCCGGCTGGTCGCCCCCTGCTCGGTAATCGGGGCCACCAGCAACGCCGGCCCAAACATGTATTCGTCGCGCAGGTCGGCGACCTTGGGGTCGTTGGGGAAATCCAGCGGCAAGGCGCGCAGGAAGGGCGCGCCGGTCTGCCAGGTCCGGTAGCCGAGCGAGTAGATATACGGCATCAACTGGTAGCGCAGGCGGAGGTACTTTTCCAGAATGGGTTCGGCCTGCTTGCCGTAGGACCAGACCTCGTTGGTGAGGCGGCTGCCATGCGCGCGCATGATGGGCAGGAAGGTGGCGTATTGGAACCAGCGCGTGTAGAGCTCCGGGTAGTCGTCGTAGCCGCCCACGTTGTCGCGCGCATCGGACGGGTCAAGCAGCGGCGGATGGGCCGGATGGTGTTCGGCGGGCAGATACTGCCATCCGCCGGTGTCGTTGGACCAGTAAGTGAGCCCCGAAGCCGCGAAATCGAGGCCGGTGGGAATCTGGCGGCGCAGCGTGTCCCAGGTGGGATAGATGTCCGAGGACCAGAAGATAGCTCCATTCTTCTGCGCGCCCAGGTAGGCGTCGCGAGAGAGAATCAGCGCCCGCCGCTCCGGTTGGTCCTTGCGGAATCCGTCGTAGAGCGCGGCGGTGTGGAAGAGCGGGTAGACGTTGAAGAACTGGGTTCCTGGACCAATGTGGTAATAAGCTCCGTTGGGAGGCAGGTCGGGCTCGGTCTCGTCGGCCCAGATCGAATCGAAGCCCTTGCTGATGATGTTGTCGCGAATTGTGCTCCAGTACCAGGCGGCGGCCTCGGGATTGGTAGTGTCGATGTCGGAGCCGGCGCGGTCATACGGCAATCCGTTGATGGGCGTGCCGTCGGCCAGGTGAATGAGCCAGCCCTTCTTCAGCAGCTCGGCGTAGTAGCGGTCGTCGGGCACGAAGCGCGGCCACACGCTGATCATGGTCTCGAAGCCCATCGCGTGCAGTTGCTTGTTCATGGCCGCCGGATCGGGCCAGAACTTGGGGTCCATGTCCATCTGCCCCATTTTTGTGTAGTAGAACCAGTCGACCACCATCACGTCGGCGGGCAGATGGCGGTCGCGGTAGCCCTGCGCCACGTCGAGCACTTCCTTCTGGCTGGCGTAGCGCTGCTTGCACTGGATGTAGCCGTAAGCGGCCTTGGGCAGCATCGGCGTTGCCCCGGTCAGCAGCCGGTAGCCGCCATAGATCTCATCCGCCGTGGCGCCGGCAATCACGAAGAACGAAACGCGGTCGCCCACCTCCGAGGTCCATTTGGTCTGCTCGTTGAATCCCGGCTCGATGGTGGTTTTCGAGGGGTTGTCCCAAAGCAGGCCGTAGCCCTTGTTGGTGATCAGGAACGGCACACAGAAGCTGGGCGCGGCCGGAGCCGTGTAGTCGGCCCAGCAGCGCACCGGGTGGCCGCGATGGTCGAGGAAGCCCTCGTGATTCTGGCCCAGCCCGTAGTAGTGTTCGTCGTCCGGCGCGGCGAAGGTCGCGCCGACCACCCAGAACTTGGGGTCGGCGGGCCTGCGATCGTTTTCCAGCTCCGCCGTTCCATCCTTGTGGTTGGGCACCGACTGCGACCAGCCGGTCATCTCCACCAGCGTCTTGCCCTCGGGCGTGCGCAGCGTGATGTGCGCGCCGGGCGCGGAGCCGTTGAAGTATTTGGCGATGTCCAGCTCGGTCTGGAGCGGGGGATGGGAAGGGGGTAGATCCTTGTCCACGGTGGCGATCATGCGCGCCGACTGGTAGACATCGGCCTGCGCGGTCTGGCTTGCGGTCCAGCCCGAAATGGCGGGCGTGGCGATCAGGCCGTAGCCCGGTTTGGCCAGCGCCGCATCGCGCGTCAGGCTCAGCGTCACCCGCAGAATGTTCGGCGCGTAGGGCTCGAGGACGATGTTGCTAACGCCGCGGGTCAGCGTCAACGGCGCTTGCTGCGCTTGCTGTGCCTGCTGCGCTTGAAGAGCGAGACCCGAAAAGAGAACACCGGCCAGAAAGAAAAGCTTGCTGCCCCGCCAGGCGTGAATCATCTTGATATCTCCTTCCAACACGCGATGATAACGCCCCCAGCCACGGTGTGGACGCCAGAAACTGGCTCACCGAGGTATCCCGTCTTTTGCACAGGTTCGGCTTCGTCTTCCATTCAAAGTGAACATGCGCTATTCCTTGCTCTCCTCGCTGTTGGGCTCGGCGCCGGATGGGGTGTCCGCGGGGTCGATGCTTTTGTTGAGCTTGGGCAGAGTGATGCCGCGGAAGACGGTGGGGAGTTTGCCGATGGGCTTTTCGCCGGCGGGCAGGGTAATGGCCTGGTAGGTGGCGACGCCGTTGGCGGGAGTAAATGCGGTTGGGGAGGTGTAGATGGGGTCGCCGCTGGCGTTGCAAACCTGAACGAAGAGCTGCGCGGTAGGAGCCGCATGGCCGGCGGAAGGGCCGGCATAGACCATCTGGAAGGAGCCGTCGGCGCCAGAGTAAGCGATGCCGAAGGCGTTCTGGTAGGTGTTGCCGGCGTCGACGAAGTACAGGCTGTAGGCCGAGACAGGTGCATTGCTGGAGTTGTACAGAACGCCATAGAGCGCCCAACCGGTGGCGGTGACGGCAGGCGGCTGAACCGTGACCTGCTGCTTGAGCATTTCGAAGCGGGCGATGGTTGCCTTGGTGGCGGTGACTTCAGCGGTGGCCGCAGTGGCTTGTTTGGAGGTTGCGCCCGATTGCGTGCTAATGGTGGCGGCAATGCGGCTGACCTGGCTGAGGCGAGCCTGGCGGTTGAGGGAGAGTTGCTGGACCCGATCGGCGGCGGTCGAGTCGATCTGGCCGACGGCGACGTTAATCTTCTCTGCGGGGCTCATAGCGAACTCGGTGTCGGCGTAGGAGTAGTTGGTTTGGCTTCGGTTGGAAGCCTTGGCAATCTTCACCCCATAGCCGTTGAGGAGCTTTTTGGAGATGTCCTTGCACAGGGTGGCGTCCTTGAGCAGAGAGGCGACTGCTGCCGCAAGGCAGACGTTATTGCTGTTGACGCCGAACGGAGCAGTGTTGGTCTCGCTGAAGAGGCAATTGGTGGAGATGTTGCCGGTGGTGATGTTGAAGATTCCGCCGGTGATGCCGGAGAAGACAACAGAGTTCAGCCCCTCTTGAAAGCGGTTCCCGGAGATGTTGACCGCGGTGCCAAGGAGGAGGACATCCATCGCCGCGGTGAGGGTTTCCTTGGCTTCGTTGAGCAATGCGGTCGCTCCACCACCGTCGATCCAGGTGAGGTTGTTGGCAAAATTGAGTTGGTCCAGGGTAAAGACGAGCACGGAGGAAATGCCTACGGCGCCGCAAGCCCTGGTTTCCAACTGGCAGTTGTTGTTGGCGAACTGGACCATGCCATTGGTGGATTTGGAGAGCGCGGCGTCGACCAACTGAACCGTGGGCGGAGCGGGATTGCTGACCGCGCCCCAGAGTTCGGTGAAGGTGGTGCGCGTATCGAACTCGACAGCTGCGCCCAGGTTGAAGATCAGTACGGTGAGGGCCGGCGCCGGCACGGCGGATGCCGGGACTGTGCCGCCGGAGCTGAGCTGGTTCCCGGTAATCGAGAAGGGGCCGTAACCGGCCACTTCGAGGGCGCAACCGAGCGGAACGCGGACGACGTTCTGGTCCAGGCGCAGAGCGGGAAGTCCGGGCTGATAGACGGGCGGGCTCCCCGCCTTGACGACGCCCTGGGAACTGGCGCCTGCCCACGTCGATGCCGTGGCGCTCTGGTCGAGGGCTGGCGGCGAGACCATGGGAATCGCAATGCCGGCCTGAAGGCCGTTCAGCGGGGTGGGCGCGGATTCGATCGTAGCCCAGTCGCGGGTCTCCAGAATCTGGTTGCGGGAGATTTCCACCTGCTCGCCGTTGAGAATGAAGATGCCGCAGACCTGGGCGCCGGGCTGGGGGCCGAAGTCGGTGATGGAGTTATCGCGCAGAATGAGGTTTTGCAGGTCGGGAAGGCAGATGGCGCCATAGCCAAGCCCGGTGACACTCGCCGGGAAGGGCGCGATGGGCGCCTGAACGGAGCCGGAGACGATGTTGCCGAGGATGGTGAGGTTGGCTACGCTGACGATCTCCGGAGTTGTGGAGGTGAAAAAGCCGACCGGACCCACGGCGGAGAGGCCGACGTTGCCGATGCGGTTGCGCTCGATAAGGATGTTCTGCAGCGGGCCATCGGCGGCCAGTGTGTTGCCGTTCGCGTCCGTGGGCGGAAGGACAAGTGTGGTTCCAGCGGAGGTGACCGGCGAAGCGAGGAAGAGGCCGTTGAGGCCGCTGACCTGCACCTGGTTGTTGCTGTTCAACAGAAGGATGGCGCCCAGGGAGATGGCGTTGAAGGCGCCGCCTTCGATTTGGTTGTCGACGACCGAGACGCCCGTGGAGTAGCCGCCGATCTGGATGCCCCCGTTTCCGACCGGCGTGGAGGTGGAGGCGGCGAAGTTCGCGGCGAGGTCCGTGACGATCTGGGCGGTGGCGAAGTTGCCCGCGTCGCTGTTGTCCTGAAGGCCGATCCAGTTGCTCTCGATGGTGATTTCGGCGCCGCTGACGTAGACCGCGGGCCACAAGCTGGCGACATCCTTCATGAGGATGCGGTTTTCAACGATGTTGAGCAGAGTGGCCTGGATGGCGACGATGGCCGGCCTGGTGGAAGCCGTCAGCACCAGATCCGTGAGGGTAACGTCGGAGCCGGATGGCAGGAAAAAGGGCGTGGCGAATTTCGCGCCGTTGCCATACCAGTTGGGGTAGTCCGGGATGTATTTGTATTTGCCGGCGATGGTTTCTTCTTGCGCGGCAAGGACGCCGGCGGCGGCCAGATCGGCTTGCTGCTTCGCGGCCGAAGCAGCTTTTTTCACCTGGCCGGCGATGGTCTTCCTGGCGACCCTATCCTTGCTTGCGCCAAGATCGACGCTGACCTGTGCGAGGGACGAGATCTGGTCGAGCAGGATGCAACTCATGCCGTCGGGAGCTTCGATGCTGAAGCCGGTCAACTGGATGTGCTGGGAGTTGGTGATGGTGATGATGGCGCTGATGCCGCTGTTGGTAGCGATGGTGTCGGTGGAGCCGCTTTGGTCGGCGGCGCCGCCGGGAGCGGGCGGTGCATAGAGGGTAGTCTGCGGGCCGGAACCGCGCAGCGTGACCTCGGTTAGGCCGGCGAGGACGATCGATTCGTAGTACTGGCCGGGAAGGATGCAGACGGTGCCGCCGCCCGCAGGCAGGTTGTCGATGGCCTGTTGAATCGACGTATAGGCGCCGAAGGTGGTTTGGTTGTCGCCGACCGTGGCGGTGCAGCAGCCGCAGTCGTTTTCTCCGCTGCTGGGCCATGGTGTGCGGCAGTCGGGAGTGCTGGTGGCGTTTCCGGCGGCGTCGAAGGCGACTACCGAAAGCTTGGTGTAGTGGTGGTGGGTTCCGCGCGGCGGGGCGCTGGTGAGTTGATCGTAGCTGCCGTCGGTGCGCGCCGAGAAGGTCCAGAAATCGCCGCAGAGGAAGTTGCCGTTGCTGCCGGGAGTGGTGCTGAAGGAGACGGTCAGGCCGTTTTCCAGTTGCAGGGCGGTACCTGTGGCGGGAACCGCGGTTTCGGCGGTCGTCAAGGTGGGAGAGGTGTCCCAGCGGACGATGCGCGTGTGCAAGTTGGCGGAGGCAGTGGGCGGGTTGTTGAGCGGCGGAGTAACCAGGTAGATGGCGTTGGTGGTGGGATCGACCGTGTCGATCTGGCAGAGGATGCCTGGTTTGCCGAAGGTGTACGCAGCGCCGCTGGGATAATTCGGGTCGGGCTGGCCGTTCAACTCCATGTTGTCGTCGAGCAGTTCGATCCAGTCGCCGTTGGAGAAATTCAGCACCTGATCGCGGCCCAGGGAAGCGACGGTGAGGACCGTGGCCTGAGCGCCGCCGGGGTTGGCTCCTTGAACGATGTTGGTGACGCTGGTGGCGACAGACGAGTTTTCACGGGACCACTTGAAGGTGGCTGTTCCGACCGGGCCGCCCTGGTGGATCTGCACGCGGTAGAACTGGTTTTCCAGGCCCGTGTAGCCGCTGCCGGTGGTCAGGCAGCAATCGCCCGTAGAGGTGTTCGGCACGACGCCATTGGTGAGCAGGCCGTCGGAGCCGGACGGATAGGCAATCTTTGCGTCGGGCGTGCCGCAGGTGACCGCTGGGCCGGAACCGCCGGCCATGGCCGCGGGCATCCAGCGGACCTGCCAGACAGTCTGGAGACGGCCGGAGGTGTCGATGCCGACGCCCGGATCGACCATGCCGGGCCCGTAATCCGGATTCGCGGTGAACGGATCCTCCAGCCAGGTGACTTCACGGGTCCATACGTCGAGGTAGAACAGATAGGAGCCGGCGGCATTGGGGATATCCTGCTTGATTTGTGGGTTGGTCTGCACCGCGGCGGCTGGGAACATCGGCTGGCTGGTGAAGGGGATGCTGGGGGTGTTGCCGATGCTCGCCGGCGCAGGCTGGGGCGCGCCGGAAAGCTCGGCGAGCGCGGGGTCCCAGAGGGCAGAGCCGATGGGGCCGTGGTTCTCCGCCAGCAGACCGTCGATGTACATGCGTCCCTGGCCGATGTTCACCACCCAGGCCGTGGTCGAGGGGGAGATATAGAAGGCGTCAGGCGTGGTGATCGGGTAGACAGCGCGGCCCATGGTGTCGAGGGCGCCAGCCTGGATGCGGCGCGCTATCTCGGCGAGAAACTCATTCCAGTCGGCATCGAGCTGAACGCGGCCCTGGGGCATGACGACCGAGGAATAGTCGTTGAAGGGATTGAAAATGGTGCGGCTGTTGTCGAAGCTCACGGTTGACTCCTATTCTCGCTCTGGCTCAGGTGTGGTTTGCAGCAGCTTCTGGCACGATCGACGGATCGGTTTTGATGGTTCAGTTTTGATAGATGAGTCCAAATTCAAGGCCCACTGGGAGGTACTCCTGGATACGGATTTCAAGGTCGCTTTCACGTTGCGGTGCAAGCAGGAAGTGATAGGCCCCCATCTCGCCGCCGTCGTCTGCGCCGCGCCGGATGGTGTCGTCGGTGCAGACCATCAGCTTGAGGTAACCGGGCTGGCCGTAGCGCGTGGCGACAAAGAACGGCTGCACCCCGGCAACGGCCTGCTGCACGCATTTGTAGGGCGGCGGAGTGACGGCATCGAAAGGCAGAAAGCTGAAGCGGACGCAGCCCTCTTGCTTTCTGTCGGCGATCAGGCCGGAGGTTATGGAATCGTCCTTGGTTGACCAGAAGATGCTGTCGGTGACCAGGGTCAGCAGAGTGGCGTGGACGCGGCCCACCACGGTGCAGCCGTTGAGGGTGAGAGCGGCGCCGCCGCTGGATCCGTCCGGGGCGGCGTACGCGGTGTTGCCGGGATCGGTGGAATCGAGGATCGAGTTGGTCAGCGTGACCGTGCCCAGGGCGGTCGAGCGGATTCCGCCAAGAATGGAGTTGCTGGCCGAGAAGCTGACCGCAGGCGAAAAAATCAGCAGCACCGGGTCGGTGGGCTGGTTCGGGGTTTGCGTCGCAGGATTGCCTGCGGCGGCTGAATACGACCAGCCGGGAGCCAGCGTGCACTCCATGAGAGTGAGCTGTGAGAGAAGATTGTCGGCGCCATTGGGGCGGGCGGCCGGGACCACGAGGAGCGCGGGGTTGGCAGCGGATTTCCCCATGCCGGGCTGCTCGGCCAGGACAATGCCGTTGAGCAGGAAGGTGCTGTCGGCATCGCCGGAGACGGTCAGCGGCGAGTCGAGCAGCAGTGTCTGGACGGTCAGATCGGCGGCACGAAGTTCAAACGTGGCGCCGGCAGGAAGATCGATGGCCAACGGAGTTGCGGGCGTGGTGGTGACAGTGAGCGAGGCGCTGCCGAATGGCTCCAAGCCCTGGGCGGAATCCTCTGCCAGTGCGTTGGCCGACTGCGCGGAGATTTCGACGGCGACGGCGCTGTTGAGCGGCAGCAGCGTCTGGGCGTAGGCCACCACCTCCTGGAGTGTGGTCAAGCTGGGATCGGGATTGGGAAAGGGGACGACAAAGGCCTCGTTTTGCACGGCAAAGTTGTTGGAGCGCGGGTATTCTCCGCCGCCCAGGTTGGCGTTGACGCCGTAAAACCAGGAGGCGCTCACCTGGTGGCCGGTACTGCCGGACGGAAGCGCGAGCCGGCCCAATTCAGGATCGACCACCACCGTGTACGGGCTGGATGCGGAAGGAAGGTTGGCCCAGGCTCCGTCCGCTCCGGAGAGGGTGGCGACGGCGATCTGGTAGGGACTGAGGAGCTTCTGGTCGAGGTAGATCGCCAGGCTTGCGCCTTGTCCGTAAAACGAGGCGCCAACGCCTTGCGCGAGGTCGGCGCAGAGGACCCGGCGCAGCAGGCGGTCCGGGACATTGGCGGGGCCGGCGGCGGCGGCGATCTGTTCGCCCTGGGAGAGTGCGCGGTGGAAGAGCGGCTGGTCCAGGCCGAGCGCGTTGAAGCGGTAGCAAAGCTGGCCGGAGGGGCTCTCTTTGGCAGCCGTCAGCGGCGCGTTGGTGATGGCGGCGGCGCTCAGCGACCAGAGGAAGATGGCGACGTTCTGGATATTGTATTGACCGCGGCCGGAACTTATCAGGTGGACATCGACCTTGTGGGCGGTGGAATCGAAGGCGGTGTCCATGTAGATTCCGGTCTGCCAGCGGCGCAGGTTGGGGGCGTAGAGGTTGCGATGGCGCAGATGCTTCAGGTACTGGGTGTCGGCAAGAACCTGGAACTGTTCTACGGCGTGCGCCCCCCAGCCGGTGACATCGCGGGCCAACTGCTCAATGACCAGGATGGTTCCCTTGCGGCGGCGCAAGGAGACGGTCTCGGCCACTTCCGCGCGCGGGGCGTCCACGGCCGGAGAGATGTTTTTGATGGACTGGTAGCCGATCAGGTCGCCGATGTAGGGGATGACCCACTTGCCGCAGGTCTCGATGAACTGGTCGTCGTAGAGCTGATCGAGGTCGTAGGCGACGGCCTCGATTTGCTCGCCAACGAGCATGAGCAGGGATTGCAATGGACCGCGGGCGGCCAGGGCCTGCAGCTCGTCCAACTGGGCCTGCTGGCCGGCGGGGAGCGGCTGGGGAAGAGCCTGAAGCTGGGCCAGTTCGGCGAGCTGAGCCGGGGTCAGCAGTTGCATCGACTGCGCGACCTGGGCGTCGCGGAGCCGGTAGACTGCGGGCAGAAGCTGGAAGAGGTCTAGGCTCATGACATGGTCCCCAGAATTACGTGGTTGGGATCGGGGTCGAGGACAAGGATTTCGGCCGCGTAGGGCAGACCGGTTTTAGGAGAGCCGGGCTGAGTGGACGCGACGGGAATGTAAGCGCAGATACCGTTCGCGGCCACGGTGCACGGTCGCGGCAGAGGCGGAACCAGGATGGTCGACTGCCAAGTGTTATAGGCCACAACCGAGTAAGCGGCGCTGCCGATGTCTCCCGCGTTGCTGCTGCCAATCACCGTCAGCGAGAGCACATTCACTGCCACCACACCGGGGACGGACTGGATCAGCGCGGCGATCTCATCCTGAGAGACGCCTTGTCCGAAGGTGCGGTTGGCAAAGCTGTAGGTGGACTGCAGCAGGGCCATGACGGCGGCCTGGACAGCTGGCTGGCTATAGGCTGGGTCGTATTTGAGGTGGGCAGTCAGGCCGAAGGTGGTTTCGTAGTAGGAGGCCACGTTGATGGCGACGTTGGGGTTGCCGTAGTTCTGGAGCGCGGTCACCAGATAGCTGAAGGTCTGGCTGGAGGGCTCCAGTTGGGCGCCGTTGGAGGAAGCCACGGTGAGGAAGACGCCGCGGTAGGCGCCGTTGGGAATCCAGATGGCGAGTGCTTTCGAGATGCCGGCGAAGGTGGAGGCGAAGTTCTGGTAGTCGGTCAGGGAGACGGCGCGGCCCAGAGTGAGAACCGACAACGGTGCATTGGCGCGGATGTCGCCGATGGATTGTGCGTCCTGGCCGCCGGTGGCCTGCTGCGGGTTGATGACGCCGCCGACGCCGACGGGGCGATCGACCAGGGTGGTGATGGCGCCCGCGGGAACATTGCCCGCGGCGCCCATCCCGACGCGATAGCTGGCCTGAATGTTGTTGGCGCCGGTGGGTAGGGTAGCGCCCTCCACGCCGTCGCCGAACGTGACCTGCGCCTTGCCGCCGGGGAGGTTGAGGGTGGTGTAGACCTGCGCGGTGGGGGGCTGATTGTAGAGGGTGGAAACCCCGGTCCAGGCGGCGCCGTTGGCGGTCACGGTGAGAGAACTGACTTTGCCGCCGGGAGTGGGCGAGGGGACGTAGGTTAGCGGCGACTGCTTCAGATTGAACTGCTGGTTGGGCTGGGCCGCCGATCCGCTGCCCAGAAGCTCGGTTACGGGCGAGCCCGCGGTGGCCGCCCCCACGTTGGCGTTGACGGTGGTTGCGGTGCGGTCATAGACGTTGGTCAGCGACGCGGTGAGCTGGATCTGGGTGTGGGGGAAGTTGGCGCCGGTTGACAGCACGATGGCGGAGACCAGGGCAACCTCCTGCACAACCGGGTCGGAGGTGGCTGCCGCGGTGAGCGTGAAATAGGAGAGCGGAGTGTTGCTGATGGCGCCGGTGCGTCCGGTCGCGTCGGCCACGGCCAGGGTCGGAGTGGCGTTGGATGTGCTCCACGCGGGGATGGCGCCGGGGGTGGCGCTGCTGCTCGAGTCGATCACCGCATTGGGCGGCTGAAGGAGGGTGAGAACCTGGCCCTGCACCAGCGCCACGGGATGTGTGGGGTCGTCGTTGGGTGCGAACCAGACGACCGGACGCGGGTTGGAAATGTCCGGAGTGTTGACGGTGAGCTTCGGATTCTTTCCGGTGACGGCCACCGCGGTAATGCCCACCAGGTCGGGGCGCAGCACTTCAAGATCCAGCAGCGTGCCGTAAAGAGGGTGGTCGAGAGGCTGTTCGCAGACGGGCAGCAGCTCACTCTGGGTCAGGGCGGCAGCCGAGCGGGTGGTAGCGGTATAAAAGTCGCTCAACTCGTCGTTCGTGTCCGCCGTGGCGCGGGTGATCTTGGCGCTCAGGCCGTAGTCGGTGCGAGAAACCGTGGCCACCTGGGTCAGGTTGTAAAGGTTCATCTGAAGAAAGTCGTTGTACAAAACGCTCTGGGCGATGCTGCCCGAGGAACCCGCGCTGATGGAACCCGACACGCCAGAGCCGGAAATCTCCGCCTCCTCCACAAACCGTGACTTTGCCAGGAAGCTCATCGACTGCTTTTTTTCGTATTCAGCGTAATTCTCCATGGTCGCGATGAGAACCAGCCAGCCGCCTGCGGTGAGCTTGGAGTACGTCGAGTCAAGATCGATGAGGCTGTTGGAGGCGAGGTCCCAGGGCGGGGTATTAAAGGCCGTGCCAAAACTCCAATCCCCGCCGTCCCACGTCAGCATCCAGGAAATCTGATCGTACGCGGCGGTGCCGTATAGCAGGTTGGGATTCATGGCGTTGAAGCCGAAAAGCGACGCGCGCTGGCGGAGGGCGAAGACCTGGGGATTGACCTTGGAAGGGCCTGAGGAGTGACTGCCCAGGGGTTCGGCCCAGGCGACGAGAGTGCGCTGGTTGACGGTGTCCGGCTGGACCGAGACGATGTGGCAGAGATCCCAGGCCTGGCTGGCAGGGTCGTTGAGACGCTCGTCGCCCACGATCAGAATGGCGTCGCCGGGGTTGAGTTGGGTCCCGGTGCCGCCAAGATACATCTGCGTGTCGCCCTGGGCGGGAACCCACGGAATGCCGGTCTGGACTTGAAGCGCGTTCCAGTCGGCCTTGGCCAGAATGCCGGCCGAGGTCTGAAAGGCTTGCGGCTTTT
Organism: Occallatibacter sp.; assembly: GCA_031296215.1. Lineage (GTDB taxonomy): Bacteria > Acidobacteriota > Terriglobia > Terriglobales > Acidobacteriaceae > Telmatobacter. Next base: position 13,642 of record JARLGE010000031.1, on the reverse strand, counting down.
GGTTCTGCCCAGGCACACTCTGCACCTGGGTTCCAGCGGGTATGGTGAGCGCCGTGGTATTGGGGTTGGGAGGCAGGCCGGTGGCAGCCCTGATGGTGAAAGCCAGATAAGTCGAGGCGGCCACGCCGGGCGAAGGCTGATAGCCGATGAGCTGGCTCAGCATGCTCAGTGAGTTGAGTTGCGTAGCGGTGCGCAGGTAGCTCTCGTTGGCCAGTCGCTCCTGGTAAAAGGTCAGAATGTCGAGAACCACGGCCGTCGCGTCAAGCAATGCGATCGACAGGTCGTCGTCGTCGCGGGTCTTCAGCGCGGCCAGGGCCGGGTAGTCGGAACTGGACAGGCGCGCCAGCATCGACTCCCTGAACGTGGCCCAGGTACCGGTGCGATAGCCGATGGAGCTGAGGCCGGGCAGGTTGGTCTCGCCCTGCGGCGTTTGGACCGACGTGCCGGAACAGCATCCGCAGTCGCAGTTCTGGTTTCCGTTGCAACTCATCGCGTTCTCACTTTCCGCCCTGCATGATGAAGGTCAGTTGGCCGTTGGCGGGAAGGCTGGGGTCATTGGCGAGCCGCGCAACCTGAAACGGGCCGATCGGAATCTCGCCGGATTGAATGAAAGCGTTGGTTTGCGGCACGGCCTGCGGCTGGAAGGCAGTTGCCGTCACCGTCGTCACCCCCGCGACCGTGCGGGCGGCTGCGTAAATCGGGCTCAAGTAGACATTCTGGCCAAGCTGGAACCTCCCCGCGGCGAAGTAGCCGGGCTGTCCGTTGGGCTGCGGCCCGGAGCCGAGAACCTGCATCAGCGCCTGCTGCACGTCGGATTTGAAGTAGGCCGGGTCGACGCAGACCGTCAGCGCAATCACCAGCGAGACGTAATCCGGTCCTTCCAGCTTGAGATCTTGTCCAGCGAGCCGGTACCGGTTCACATACTGTGTCAGCGACTTGCGCAGCGGCTTGCTCAGGCTGCCGCCGTTGGCCGACTCGGCCGCCACAAAGACGGTGTACCAGCTTCCCGTCCAGCGCAGGGTGGCGGCAGCGCTTGAAACCTGCCGGTTGGCCTCGGTCATGGTCACGTAATCGGCCATCGTCACGGCGCGCTCCTGGGTCAGAAAGGCTTGCGGCGCGCGACGCTGGATCTGAGCGGAGGTTTCCGGGTCAACCCCGCCGCTGGCGGGCAAGGGATTCGTGCAGGAGAGGATGCGCGGGTCGGCAGCCAGGTGGACCAGGCTTTCGGCGCCCAGATTGCCGGCGGCGCCATTGCCGATCCGATAGGCGGCGGTGAAGGCGGTGCTGGAGGCCGGAGACATGCCGTTGGTGTTGTCGCCAAAGCGAAGGGTGGCCACGCCGTTGAACTCGATCTCGACGACGAAGTTGGTGTCGGTGGGGCCGTCGGCGAGCAGGTCGGGTGCAGCGGTCCAGGTGGTTTGATTGCCATGGAGCGAGCCGGTGAGAGTGATAGAGGGAACCGCCGTCGAGGGGTCGTAGTTCATCAAGTCGAAGGCCGAAAGGGAGGGATTGGGCTCCTGGTCGAAGGTGAGAACCGAAAGGAGCGCCGAGCCGGTGGCGAAGGTCGCTCCCACGCTGGCCAGCGAAACATTGTTGAATTGCTCGACGATCACTGGAAGCCGCACTCCACCCACCGGGCCAAACGGTGAATTGTAGAGAAGAAGCAGATTGAACTCTGTCGGCGTTTCGAGATTTCCCTGCGCCAGCACAGAGAAAAGTGGCGGCCAGGTGTTGGGAAGGGTGGGGCTGACGCTGAGGTAGGGTAGGCCGCTATCCAGATCGATAAGATCGACTGCGCCCGAGTTGGACAGCATGGTGGGCACACCGGCCACCTTGGCGGGGGCGGCTCCGGGTGCGCTGGCAACGATCAGCTGGGATTTCCCGATCTTGGTAACCGCATCGGCCGTGGAGGTGAGGCCGGCGAAGGTTTCAAGAACGATCGTGGACGCATCCCCGGTGGGAGAAAACACGACCGAGAGGGTGAAGGTGGAGTGGACGGTGTCTACCGAAGCCTGCACGCCAAAGAACTGCGGCCAGGCGGCGGGATAGTCGGCGCCGACCATCAGCGAAGTGTAGCCGTTGCTGTCCGAGAGGCTGACAAAGCCGTTGGCGACGAGCGCCACGGCGCTGGTGGTGACCGGGCTGCCGGCCATCGGCAAAGAGACAGCCTGTGTGATCGGGCTATCCGCCAACTGCGGACGGTAGCGGACGGGAAGAGGCGCAGGGGCGGTGGGCGGCGCGCAACGATTGGCTGAAGGCGAGGGCGGATAGAACAGCGTGGGCTCGGGAACCGCGGGCAGCGGGGTGGCGGGCATCGAGAGACCGTGGTCGGCCAGCACCGCATTGCCGAGGACGATGCTGACATTGGTAATCGTCCGGGTGTCGCCCTGGTCGTTCAGGAATGTCGACGAGAGGCAGAGCGGAGCGGGAAGCGCGTCGTCTGTGGACCAGCCGATTTCAGTCACCGGCTGGGGCTGCTGTGTGGGGTTGACGATGGGTGCGCCAGTTCCCTGCTCGAAGAGCGGATCGACCAGCGGCTGGCCCTGGCCGTTGAGCGTGGCAACCGAAGTGAGGCGCACGGCGTAGCGGTGGCGAATGTCGGCGTCGGCCGGATCGCCGGTCCGCGGACCGAGGACCTCTTTGAAGATGAGCACATCGCCGGCCTGGAGGTTGGGGAATGAGCCGGCCAGCGTGGCCTCGGTTGCGCCCTGAGGCAGACAGCAGTTGAGGTCGCCCCAGGTGTAGAACTGCATGGTGTTGTGTTCGGGAAAGAGGTTGGCGTCCTGCATGGGCTCGAAGACAATCGCTCCGGCGTCGAGAGCGGCCTGTTCGTTGCCAAGCAGCGGGGTGGGCATGCCGGCAGCGTAGGTGTAGAACCGGGTGACGGTCCGGTCGAGGAAGACGGGGACGGAGACGTTGAGGCAGACCCAGGCGCGGGCGTTCGCCCCGTCGTGAACAAAATAATCCACCAGCCGCGCATGGCGCCGCAGCGAGATGCGGCTGCGCGCCGTGGCGATGTAGGCCTCCGTGGCGACGGCGTCCTGGTGGTAGCTGAGCTGGTCGCCGGCGTAGGCGATCAGCTCGGCCAGGACGATGCCCAGATCCGCCTCGGAGGTTGCGCCCCAGGAGGGGAGCAACTGGTTCATGCGGTCCAGCAGGATGGTTCTGAAGCTGCCGTAGTCCTTGGCCAGGTAGTTGATGGGCGGAGGCGTGGGTGGCGCAGGTGAGCAAGCCGGCGGCACGGGGGCGCAGTCGAAGAAGGGGCCGCAGTCAATCTTGAAGGAGAAGGTGACCTGCGCCAGTTGCGGATCGAATCCGGGAAGAACCTCGGCCACGGCGAAGTTGCCGGACGTGGCGCCGGCAATGCTGTTGACGAGGCTCAGGGTATAGGGGGAAAAGTCGCCCTTGGCGCTGGTGCGGATGACAAGAATGTTGGCGGCATTGGGAAGATTTGCCAGATAGGATGCCAGAGCCGAGGCTTGGGCGGGAGTTTGCGGGGGAACCGCAACGCCGATCTGCACGGGCTGAGCGGAGGCCGGTCCGGCCGGACCGGCCCAGAGCGCGGTGATGCCGGTGATGCTCTCTCCGCCGGTGATGAGGATGTTGCCGGTGGTCAGGTTGGTGGGCGCCGGCTTGAGGCAAGTGACGAGGAGGGTTTGCTGGGACGGCGAACCGTAGAGGTTGGGATCGTCGAGCAACTCGAGGTAATCGATGGCGTTCAGCGCCGGGTTGTTGAGCACAGCGGCGCGGCGGTTTTCGTCACAGCAGGAGTAGATCATTGCGGACCTCCGTAGACGAAGGTCTGCACCTGGGTGACGCCGGTGCCGAGGGGCGCGTAGGTGACGGTGACGGTGAGCACGGACTCCTGCGCGGAGGCGACCACGGACTGAACCTTGATAAGACCGCTTAGCCACTTTTGCAGCGCGCCCTGCACACTGAACTGCGTGGCGGCGGCCAACTCCATGCTGTTTGGAGCGAAGGGCAGTTGCAGCAGTCCGCTGCCGAAGTCGGGCAGGTTGACGCGTTCGCCGGGCGAGGTGAAGAGGACCTGCTCGACCAGTTGGCGGAGGTAATCGCCGGCTGGATCGAGAGTGCGGCCGCGGCCATCGAATTGGTAGGGAAAGTTTGCATTCATGGCGATCACTAGGTGGCAAGCACAAGGGTTTGAGAGGAAACGGGAAGCAGCGGCGTTCCGGTGGGGACACAGACGGAGACGCCCGAGAGAATGGCGACAGGCTGGCCCTGCGACATGACCTGCACGGCGCCTACCACCCACTGTGCGGTGACGCAGGGGCCGTTGCCGGCCGGAGGAACAAAGGCGCATCCGGCCACGGCATAAGGAGCGGCGATGGTTGCGATGGGCATCCCGGAGACCATGACGCAGGTGCTGGGGACGGTGGGGATAGCCTGCCCGCCGTGTGCGCAGGTAACCACGGCGCCCATGTGAAGAATCGGTCCCGGCATGTTGAAAACCTCCTTTGGGTTTGGTGCGCTGAATTCAGTGAGGCTACGTTTGGTTGCCTGACTAAGGTCCGACAACGGTTAGAGCAGTCATGTTGATGGCGACGGCGGGGCCTATCAGCGTAATGGTGGCGCCCTGGCCGTTGGAGATGTAAATGCCGGTTTCGTTGACCACGATCATGGCGCCGCTGGCGCCTTTGAGGACGATTCCGCCGGTGACGGGCGTGGGCGGGCCGTCGGAGAGAATGATCGAGTTCTGGCCGGTGGTTTGCAGCACGATGTTCTGGCCCGGCGGGATGGCCGGAGGCGCGGAGGCGAAGATGGGAACGTCGGCCACCATGCCCCAGAAGCCGCCGCTCCAGATGGGGTAGTCGGGGTTGCCCTGCTCGAACTCGATCCAGACCTGCGAGCCGATCGGTGGAACGATGAAGATTCCCGCCTGAATGCCCGCGGCCGGGACGCACGGCATGGCCCAACTGGACGGTGTTTCGCCGAGCACGTCGGGCACCTGCGCCATGATGCGCCCGATCTGCATGGGATCGATGTTGACAAGCACGGTGCCGCGATACTTGCCGTAGTAGCGGGCAGGCGACGGCAGAACGCTGGTAGGCGCTGAACTCATGGGCTCACCGTTGGAACTGTGGACACAAGGCCGTTGCGCGTGAGGGTGAAGTTCTGCTTGTACTCGCCGCGCTTGATTTTGTGGGTAACGCTCTTCACGTAGTAGAGGCCGTCGAAGGCCTGGCCCGCGCCGCGCACGCCCACCAGGCTGCGCGCATTCAGCACCCCTCCGTAGCGGGTCACATCCAGCGAGCCTTCGCAGGTGACCACCTCCGAACTGGCGGCGCCGGCCGCCAGGCCCATCATGATGACCTGCGGAATGGAGAGCTTGGCAAGGTCTTCGCGGAAGGACTTCAGGTCGGGCGGAATCAGATTGGTGGGAAGCGGCGGAATGGCTCCCAGGGGCGGCTGCAAAGGATCGATGGGAGGAATGGGGATGGGAATGCTGATGCCCACCTCCTGGATATAGGTGTAGACCAGGGGAATCTTGCACTTGTCCTGATCGAAGGAGAAATGCATCGATTCGACGTTGCTGTAAGCGTCCATGTCGGCGTTGAGGGCAGACTGGACAGGGCCGATCTTGACCTGGGGCCCCCAGTAGGCCGTGCTGACGCCAGGCACAGGACCGGCGGCAATGTAGAACACGTAGCCCACTTCGTCGGCCAGGGCTTTGATGTAGTCCAGGTCCGTCCCCTGCTGCGCCGGGATGCCTTCGATGGGCAGAGAAATGTCGAACAGCAGGCTGGGGATGACGATGGGCGCAATGCCGAAGAAGGCGTACTTGGCCAGCAGCAGCGCCACCCTGGCCTCGCGCGGGCAGGCGGGAAAGGGAAAGCCGCTCCAGTTGGACTGGCCCATGAGCACGCTGAGATCCTTGCCAAACAAAGTCAGGGTGGAGTTCGATCCCTTGTCGCCCGGAGCGATGGTGTTCTTGGTGATTACGCCGTCGATCAGCACGTTGGGCACACCGTTGACCGTGGCCACCAGGATGCAGCGCATGAAGAGCAGGGGCAGGCCGCCGGTAAGCAGAAACATGAGCTGCAAGGGGGAGTTCTTGTCGACGCTGAAGACCAGTTGGAAGCCGCTCTGGCCGACGTCCTCGACCTTGACCTCGACCGAGGCCAGCGATTCGAGCACGACGCTGGGCACGGGCACGGCGATGATCGGGCCCATCATCAGCGTGAGTTGGACGCTACTGAGCAATCAATCCCCCCGGAACGCCCTGCGGCGTGGTAATGGACAGAACAGTGCCCGGCGTGGCCACCAGATCGTAGGGCCGCATGGCTCCATTGGCGTCGCAGATAAGCCACGCCATGAGCGGGTCGCCGAGATACTTGGCGGCGATCAGGTCCAGCCGGTCGCCCTGACGGACGGTATGGGTATTGATGGTGGCGTAGTTGCGCGCGCCCGGCTGCGGCACAATGCGGCGCTGAAGATAGGGAATCACCTGGCCGTTGGGCGCGGTGTACTGAAGCACGCTGGAGTTGTAGTAGCGGCTGTCGGTGGGGAAGGTGACCTGGGGCAGAACTCCCAGCATCATCATGGCTTGAAGCGGATAGTTCACGGAAGACCTCCGAGACCGAGGGTGGTGAGGGCGGCCATGGTAGCCCGGCCGGCCAGCGATTCCTTGTTGGTGAGATAGGCCATGAACATCCGCCCGCCGGGGTTATCGAAGCCCAGGTCATCGACGCTCAGCACCCTGAGGCCCAGGGAGATCTTGGCGCGGATGGGGTTGAGGTTGGGGTCAAAAGCCTCTTCGGTGATGGAGATCTCGGTCAGCCGCACCGGAACCACGCGGCTGCTGCTCCATACAAAAAGCGTGAGCGGCTGCTCCAGCGGAATGATCTCGAGGGTGCCGGCGCTGGCCATCGCATCGTCGGCCATCAGCGTTTCGACGGTCGGGTTGACCAGCATCTCCAACTGGGCCAGTTGCGGATGCAGGCCGTACTGCGCCGTGACCGGGAATTGGGTGGGAAACTCGAGCTGGTCGGTGGCGTCCAACTCCGCCTCCAGCTTGATGGTCTCAATGGCCGGGCCGCGCAGCCTGAGCGCATCCACGCGCACCCCGTCCGCGCCGCCGGGAACCGCTTGAATCTGCAGCGAGCGGGTGAGCGTGTCGGGATTGTATTGCAGCGCAATGACGCCCGTGACGATTGACGTGTCGGGGTCCATCGTCACGATGCCGCCTCGAATCAGGCGTGGCGCAATCGGTAATCCATAGGCCATGCGGTCGTTCCTTCCATTTTTCTATGCTGCGCGCTCCACGCTCGTTGACTTCCAATACAAAGTCATCAGATTTCTGCCCGGCCCCATCACCTTTCTGTCGGGTCAAAACTATCCTCGCGAAGTTTCTTGGGCTTGGCCTCCGCGATGGGCGTGCCTTTCTCATCGACTAACTGGTCCTCATTCGGCTGCCAGCCTTGCTCCTTCGTCCAAGTCGCCATCCTCGTTTTCCAACTCAAACTGACCAATCGCTTCTCGGCAAGCTCGGCCATCTGTCTCTCCGGCGGTTTGTTAGATGTTGGATCGATTTTGTTGATGTCAACGGCCAAGTCATATCCAGCGTCCACCTTGTACCAGTAAGCTCTATTTCCACCCAACTTTGGCGCGGCATTCTTCAATGGTGTCTCAACCCATGCATTCATGCGTCCATTCACGGTGTTTGTAATCGGCATCAGGTTTTTCCATTCGCCAACACCGCCCAGCTTCTGGCTTAAGAGGTGACCCTTCACATACTTCTTTTCATTATTTGCACGAAGGACACCCAGATCCGCAATAATCGGCACATCCTTGGCGCCTGCGGTACCTGTACCGGTTCCAAGGCCCTTGCGCAGAAATGCGGTCGCGGAGATTCCGCCACCCAGAGCATTTGTCCCTGGGTTATCGATAGCGGGAACCGGCGGAATCGCTTGCGGCTTGAGCTTACCCATCTGGTCACCTAATTGATCCAGTTTGTTTGCGCCGGCCTCGTTCTCCTCAGGCGTCTGCTTGTCGGCTTCCTTGTGTGTCAGCCCTTTTACTGTGTCGTGGATCTGCTTTTTTTGCGCAGGCGTCGCATTCGCCTCGGCCAGAAAAGCATCCACGGGCTTCTCCTCGGCGCTATGCACAAATACTTCCGGCTTTTGGCCGGTGCCTTTGACCACGATGTCGTGTTCATCCTCTCCGTAGTGGAACTTTCTTGGCTTCAGCCACCACTCTTTTGCGGCGGCGAGTTTGCCCAGGACAAAGGCCTTCACATCGTTCCAAATTGGTGTGATCTTATCCACCAGGAAGGTAAGCCCCTTGTCGATTGCCGCATCGACCTTGTCGATAACCCCTTGGATGGCATCGCGGATTCCTTCGCCGAAGTCGCCCAACCCCAATATTGATGCCAGAAAGCGCAGGATCAGCGGGATGCTTCGCTTGATGGTGGCTTCGATAAAGCCGGCCGCACCGTTCGTGTCGCCCTCCGCGATCTTGGCAAACGAGTCTACTACCGACTCGAAGAAGTTGATCATCTGCTCGGCCTTTTCGAGAAAGAATTCGAAGATCTCAACTGTATCTTTGATCACCTCGATGATCTCGCCCACCGGATTGCTGAGCGCGATAATTTTCTCCAGGCCCAGCTTGACGATCTTTCCAATGGCCCAGCTCTTGATGGAATCGAAAATGGCGCTCCCGATGCTATCGAGCTTATCCTTGATCATTTCCCAGATTGCAGTCAGTCCTCCCGCTCTGACTGCCTGGATGAAGTCGACGGCCTTCTCTGCGTAGTGCACGACCGTTTCGCCGCCAATCGGGGCGAGTTTCTTAACGAGCTTGGCGCGGATTGACGGGTAGGAGATTTTGAGCAGATTGAGCGCGAACTTGAAGAGACTGGACGGGTTGAAGCCCTCCGGCGGTTTCAGGTCGGGCATCTTGATCTCTTCGAAGACGAACCGCTGCAGGCCATTCAGCAGGTTCGCTCCGATATTGTCATAGAACCTTTGGAAACCCTGTTTGAGCGCGGCCACGAGGGTCTTGCCAAATGTCAACGGATCTGCGGCAATCTTGGAGAGCGCCGCCCCCGCCTTCTGCAGGATCGGCCAGATCTTCCGGCCGGCTGGAAACCTGCTGAAGATGCCCTCCACAATCAAATCGAGAACCTTGGTGGCGATCTCTCCGGCAAGAGTCATGAGATTCTTCAGCGGCTCATTGAAGAGCTTCTTCAGCCGCTCCCAGCTTCCTCCCAGGTCGCGAATGCTCACGGCGTTCAAAGCGTCGGTCAAGAGCTTCGAAAAGTCCTCTGCCGTCAGCTTCAGTTCCCCGGCTCTGGTAATCAGCCACTTGAGCGCCTTGTCAACCGCTTCCTTGGCTCCCTTCAGCTTGTTGTAGACCTCCTGCCCTCCCGGAATCAGGTTCAACACGCCGCTCACCAGCTTTTCGGCCGAGCGCTCGACACGCTCTCCGGTAATGAGATCCCGCTGGATCATCATGCAGAAGAGGTCGTAGCCGGGCAGCTCTCTGAGCTTGCGCAGCAGCCATTGTTTGGCCTCTTCCTTCTCCTTGTCGACGAACGCTCCCAGATCGTCCCACCAGCTTCTCTGCACATGCTGGGGCGCCGGACGCACGGCGGGGTGGGCGCGCTGCGGCGAGGTGGTTTGCTGCACCACGTGGGTAAGCTCGTGGGCCAGCAGGCGGCGGCCTTCGGTAGTGTGCGGCGCAAAGCGGCCGGGGGCGAAGACCACGTTGCTGCCGACGGTGTAGGCTTGCGCGCTCAAAGACCGCGCGGAGTCGGCGGCGTGGGAGTCGGTGTGCAGGCGAACGTTGCTGAAGTCGAAGCCGATGCGGGACTCCATCTCGCGGCGCGTGGCGCGGTCGAGAGGACGGCCGGGGGAGCGCAGCACAGAATCCACGTCCGCGGAGCCGGTAGTCATCGGACCCGATGGCTCAGCCTTGCGCTGCACCGGATGTTCTTCCTTCTTCTTTTCCTCGACCTTTGGCGTGGGCGCAGCCGCGGGTGCGGGTTCCAGCTTCTTTTCAGCGGGCGCGGGCGCCACGGCTGGCGCGGCAGCGGCGGGAGGCGCGCTGGCGGCCCCAGTTGCCGGCTCCGTCACCTTGGACTTACCCAGGTTGCCGATGGCCGCCAGCTTGTCCATCTGCCACTTTTCAAACATCCGATCTTCCGCGCTCTTTACCGGGCCTGGACCGCTTGATGTCTGCAAACCGGCGCGGAACTTTTCCTGGTCCGCCGCCAAGTCGGCATTTTCGGCGCGCTGCTTGTCGGTTGCCGACTGGGCGGGTTTCTTATCTGCCGCCTTGGGGGAAAAGCTGAAGGCGATCGAGCCGCCCGTGGGCTGGTTCACTGGGCCGCTATAGGTGATCTTTACGCTCAGGCCCGGCTTGATAAAGTCCAGCGGAATCGCGGGTGCTTGCAGGGGCAGCGGCCTCTTGGCCTTGTCCATGGCAGCGACCACGCCGACGGCGGTAGCGCCGGTAATCACCAGGCCGGCAGGCGAAGTGACCGCGGAAGTGACTTTGTCGAGGGCTTTCTTGCCTTCGGGGGTGGCCAGAATAGCCTCGGCAACCTTGCCCGCGATGTCGCCGGGAGATGTGATAGGCGGGGTCGGCGGATCAGGCTGCCGATAAACTCCATCAAAGCCGGAGGCGGAGAGCGACCACCCTGAGACCCGGCCGCCACGCGAGACGGTGTCGGCGACGCGCTCGGCCTCCATCTCGAAAGAATCCCCGGGATGGCTGACGCGCACACTGCTGCTTGACCGCGCGAGCGAGGATTCCGCGGCGTCGGCATCGTGCATCAGGGCGGCGCGGCTCATGGGCGGACACCCCTTCCGGCAATCCGGGCGGCGCCGCTTGCGGCAATGGCGCGGGCCACCTTTGCGCCCAGATTGCGCGCCCCGGAGACGCCGGGCTGCAAGGAGACCTGGCCGAGGCGAAGAACCGGAGTGCGCCGCGAGGCCGACGCGGAGGAGAGAGCGGCACGCGTTGCGGGGTCGGCCAGGAGGCGGCCGAGATGGGAGCGCAGGCCCTCCACAAATGCCGCGCGGGCAGCGGGGTCGAGGCCGCGCAGAACAATGCGGTCGATGGTCACGTTAACGCTCGCGGCGCGGCTCGGGGTGGGGTCGAAGCGGCTCATACCCACCTCCGGATTTCCATCTCCGAGATGGGGCGTTCCGACTTGACAGCTTCGAGCTGCGCGGCCTGGAGGAGGTGGGTCATGGAGACGGGCTCCCCGCAATCGGCAGCCAGGAAGGCGGCATTGAGGGCAATGTTGCGGATGTTGCCGCCGGTCATATTCAGCGTGGCAAGGCGAGCGGAATCCAGATCCCGCGTGGGCGCCTGCGCGGGAAAGACACGCTCCCAAATCTGGCGGCGCTGAGCGGCGTCGGGAAACGGAAAGTCTACCGTGAAGCGAAGCCTGCGCTGGAAGCTCTTGTCGAGCGACGTCTTGAGGTTGGTGGTGAGGATGGCCAGCCCCTGAAAGCTCTCCATGCGCTGGAGCAGGTAGCCGACCTCGATGTTGGCATAGCGATCGTGGGAGTCCTTGACCTCGGAGCGCTTGCCAAACAGGGCATCGGCCTCATCGAAGAGGAGCAGGCAGCCTCCGGTCTCAGCGGCATCGAAGACCTGCTTGAGGTTCTTTTCGGTTTCCCCGATGTACTTGCTGACCACGGCGGAGAGGTCGATGCGGTACAGGTCGAGATGCAGATCGGCGGCCAGGACTTCGGCGGCGAGGGTCTTGCCGGTGCCGCTGGGGCCGGCGAACAGCGCGCTGATGCCGAGGCCGCGAGGCCCGCGGGCGGCAAATCCCCAGGTTTCGTAAACTGTCATGCGGTTTCTGGATTGCGCGGCGATCTGGCGAAGGACCAGCTTCTGGGCATCGGGCAGGACCAGGTCGTCCCAGGTGGAGTTGGGGACGATGCGCTCGGCGAAGCCTTCCAGCCGGGGCCGGGTGTGCAGACGGCAGGCATTCCAAAGCCGGGCAGACAGCGTTGACGGAGTTTCGGCGCCCTCCGCCGTAACAGGCTCGGCGGGCGCCACGGAAGCGGCGATGGAGACGATGGTCTCGGCGCTCAAACGGAACTGCTGGGCGACCTGGCCAAGCAGCGCGGGAGCAGCCTGGGCAGATACGCCCAGGGCATCCTGCCAGAGACGCTGCTGCGCAGAGGGGCCGGGCTTGTCAACCTGATAGCTTTCGACCGGGCGGTGGAGACGAAGCGGTTCGCGGCTGGCGACGATGAGCGCGCCGGGAATGCGCTCGGCGAGCTGGCGCGCGGCGGCGCTGGGGGACTCGCTGCCCCACTGGAGGAGCAGAAAGGCAGGCAGGAGCAGCCGCTCGCGCATCCACAGATGGAGCAGTTGTTCGAGTTCCGCGCCGGCGGCAGGGGTGTCCTCGTGGCGCAGGACATAGAGTGCCCGGCCCGAGCGATGGGCGAGCAGGGAAGCTACGCTCTCCTGGCCGAGCGGATCGTCGCCGCACAGGTGCAGAATCGTCCCCGGAAGGGTATCGCCGCTGTAACCGCCCAGCGTTTCCGTGGCCAGGCGGAAGTGGTCGTCGTCCATCCACTCCGGCGGTTGCTTAAGGAAGAGCAGGTCTTCGAGGCGTGGATCGAGGCGGTTGCTGCCGGCGAGGTAATGGAGGACGCGCTCGTCAATGTTGAGCGCGGCGGCGGTTATGCCATGGCCCGGCTCGAGGGTGAGAAGGCGAAAACGGCGCAGCGGCGCGGAGGCGGAGATGGCGCTCCAATGAGGATTGTTGAGGGTGGCCATTGCCAGCGAAAAGGTGACCAGGCCGCGGGCGGGACGCGATGAACCGCTGCCGAGCAGCTCGGCGCAGCGGCCAGCCAGGGCGGAGTCCATCTCGACGCCGGCGCAAAGCAGAACGAGCTCCCGCTCGAAGGGACTGAGATCGAAGATGGCGCAGAGGTTGTCGATGGCGGCGGGCGCGGACATCGGCTCGGCTTCCGAGGCCAGATTGGGGTCGGCCGGAGTTTCATCGCCCAGCCGGCGGCGTAGCAGGGCAAACTCACGCACCAGGGACCGCTGGTTCATATCCTGCCAGGAAAGCGACGCCGCGGCGGCGATGGGGGCAGGGCTCATGTGGTCACCGTTGGGCCAGTGAAGACCGGCGGATGCACGTTCCAATTGACACCGACAATGCTGCTGACGCCGTCCACGGCGAGGCGGCCAAGATAGCTTTGGCCGGCCGACAGGGTGTTGGGAAACTCGAAGGTGAGCGAGGTCCAGCTTGTTTGTCCGGGGGGCAGGGCCGGAGCGTTCAGGCTGGCCGTGACGTTGTAGAGCACGCCCGGAGGCGGCGGAGCCGTGAGGCTGCTCAGCGACAGCGCCACCGCCTGGCCCTCCCAGACGCCCGGCGCGATGTTGTCGATGGTGACCAGGACCGTCGGCGAGCCGTCCGGATTGGCCACCGGGGTGACGGCTTGCGCGGTCAGCGTGGGCGCAAGTGCGACCGGAAGTTCGTTGGTGGTTTGCTGGATGAAGATCTCGGCGGGCGTCGAGTTGGGAGCAAGAATCTGGGCCGCCAACGAGTAGACGCCTGCCGGTATGCCGTTTGGATAGGTGGTCTGCGCGCCGGGAACGCAGGTGAACGAGGTCGCCGTGACCTCGGACGCCGGAACGG
>JARLGE010000215.1 GCA_031296215.1 Occallatibacter sp. | reverse complement strand
GGGACTCGCGATTGGACTGGCCGGCAGTGCGGCGGCGGCGCGGGAAATCGCGTCCATGCTGTATGGAACGCAGCCGCTGGACCCTCCGGTGTTTGTGGCGGTCAGCGCGGCGCTGCTGCTGGTGGCGATGTTGGCTTGCCTGGTGCCGGCGTGGCGGGCGTCGCGGCTGGACCCGATGACGGCGCTGCGGGTGGAGTGACGAAAGGCAGGGATCAGGGGTCAGGGGTCAGTTTTACCAGAGCCGGGGTGGGTTCGTGGATTCCCTCACATTTTCATTGGGAAGGGGTGAAAACGCGGGCGGGTTGGGGGTCGTGGTTTCCCACCCTTGGCGCAAAGAACCGGAAAGAACGCGCCAAGGATGGGGGGCCCAGATTCCTGGCGAGACGCCAAGAACCTATGGAAAGCACAACAGGCGCGGGAGCGATTGCTCCGGCGCCTGCCTTCAGCTTGCTGCAAGGGCTTTGACGGCCCTATTGCGTGACGGGTTGTGGGGGGAGGGGCTTGGGCGTCTTCAGGTGCGGCGCCTTGGGCGCTTCAGGAGCGCTGGGCACTGCGCCCACGACCGGCGGCGGCGGAACGGCGGGAAAGGCGGGGCCCTTCTTGATGCGCAAGTCGCCATTGTCGGTCGAGAGCACGATTCGTGAGCTGCCGGAACCGATCAGGAAGCTGGCCGACTTGTTTTCGCCTTCCGTGGAGGGCATGGGGTATTCGGAGACGATCTCGCCGTTGTGGGCGCGAACGTTGAGGGAGGCCGACGCGCTGGGCGGAAGCGTGAGCTCGACGTCTCCTTTGCTGTTTTTTGCTTCGACCGCGTAATTGCCGGCGGGTTCAATGGAGATGCGGCCGTCGCGGTCTTCGACGTAGGTATCGCCATAGATCTGGCTCAGGTCAACATCCTTGGCGTGTGTCGTGACGCGGACCTGGCCCTTGGCTTCGCTGACGCGGAGATCGTCGGAATTGAGGGTCAGGTCGCCGGGCAGCTCGGCCACTTGCAGGTCGGTCACTGAAGTGTGCAGGTGGATGGGGCCGGCGGCGTTTTCAATGTGCACGTCGCCCAGGATCTCGCCGTTCTGGGTGATCTTTCCCTTGATCTCGGAAAGCGTAAGGTCGTTGATGTCCCCGTCCGTGGTCAGGTCTCCATCGACCTGGTGGGCGGAGAAGTCGGGATGACCGCCAGGGAAGTGGACCAGGACGGAGCCGGCAATGGAGTTGAGGTGGACATCGCCGTGCGAGGCCGTGAGGCTCAGACCGGAGCCGAGGCCGGCGGCGGTTACGTCTCCACGGCCGGCGTCGATGGTGACGCGGGCGGACTTGGGCACGGTGACGGTCAGGTTGAGGCGACCGTTGTCGCTGCTGGCCGACTTGACCAGCACGGCATTGCCGCTGACGGTGAGGTGCGCGGCTTCAGAGTCGAAGATCTTCTTGGCGTCGGAGTCGGAGTCGGCATAGGCCACTTCACGGGCCTGGACCTGGACGTTGGGCCCGTCGCCGGCGGTGATGCTCACGTCCCCGCGCGGGTTCTGAATCTCAATGGAGCCATTCGCGCCAATGGTTGCGTTGAGTATCTGCTGATCGATGTCGTGCTCAGGACGGCCAAAGGAGTTGAAGAAGTCGTCTCCCTGGTCGCCGAACTGGGCCCGGAACGGGCCCCACCAGTGATCCCAGCCGGCGGCGCTCAAGCCCAGGATGGCGAGCAGGATGAGGAGGCCGACAAAGCTGCCGCCGCGGCGGACGGGGGTCTCGCGGCGGGCGTCGAGGGCCCACTCGCCGAGCAGGGCGAGGCCAGCGGCGATCAACAGCAGCGGCCACCAGTGGCCGTACCAGCTCCAGAACTGGCCGGCGGCGATGTGGCCGGTGACCACGAGCAGGGCGACGACGCCAACACCGATGAGGATGATGGGGCCGACCACGGAAGGCACGCGCGGGGCATAGACGCCGCCATAGTAGCCGGCCTTGGCGGCGTACCGCTGGGCGCGCATGGCGTCGCGCTGGGCGCGCCAGGCGGCCTTCTGCTGCTCGCGATAGATGCGCCACTGGGTCTTGGGGTCGTAGGGCGCGTAGGGTGGCTGGCCGCCGCCCGGAGGCATGTTGGGAGGAACGCTGCTCATGATTGCCCTCCATTGGAATCGTCGCTGAAATCATGGGAGTGCGCGGGAACGATGGATGCAGACTCCGTCGTGGGCGGCGGCGCAGCGGGAACCGGCGCGCCGGGATAGGGCGGCGGCATCATGCCGCCGTCGGTGGCCAGAGCGGCCCGCTCCGCGAGCGCGAGAACGCCGGCCAGGATGAGGTAAAAGGGCCAGCTCCTACTCCAGCCCAGGATGTGCGATTGGGCCAGCAGGGCATTTACGCCGACAAGCAGAAGGAAAGCGGGGCCGCGCAGGCGGCGAATGAGGATATAGCGGTTCACTTGGGACCTCCTTGCGATTCTCCAAGACGGCGGACGATGAGCCAGACGCCCAGGCCAATCAGGAATATAGGCCATGAAAACTCGATGAGGCGGCCGTTGAAGATGTCCAGCTGCCCGATCAGGAAGAGCATGCCCAGGGCGATGAGGACGACGGCGCCGATTGGCGCGCCGCGGCGCGCAAAGACCGGTCCCCAATACGCGGAGGGGTCGGGCGGAATGGGCGGCGGCGGCGCGTTGGGGTCAGCCGGTGCGGTTGCGGGCGGCGTTTGCCACTGGCCCTGGTATGGGGCCTGGTAGGGAGCTCCGGCAGAGGGCGGCTGCCACGCGCCGGACGTGGGCGGAGGCTGGCTTGGCCCTGCACCAGGTTGGCCCAGCGGCTGGCCCGGATACTGCGGATGCTTGCCCAGGTTGAGCCAGTTGCCCACCTCGTTGAGCCCCAGCGGATCGGGCACGGGCTGGCCGTCGCGCAGCGCCTTGGCGGTGTGGAAGGCCTCGAACGACTGATAGAGAATCCAGGCGCCGATAAAGATGCCGAAGATGCCGTGGACGGTGCTGGTAATCGAGACCAGCACAGCGAAGATCACCACGTGGATGAGGCCCTTGAAGAACTGGCCGTTGTACATGGCGCCCACGCCGGGAATCAGTCCCAGTACCGCGGCGGCGGCTGGATTCGGCGCGCCCGTGTTGATGGGCACGAAGGGTTGCTGGTAGGTTTGCCAAGCCGTGTGGCAGGGCTCGCAGAGAACCTGGCCACCGGCCGCATTGCGTGCGCAGCCCTGGCACAGGGCCTTGCCGCAGCTCTGGCAGAAAGCGGTCGCGCTGGTGCCTGTGTGATTTACGCAGTCCATGATGTGCTCCTTTCCCGAACTTCCATAGCGGAGCCGCCGGAATGCGCGGACCGGGCCTGACTTGCGGAATCCTTCATCAGGGCAGGAAACGTGAGGGAAGTTTCCGATAAATCGTTGACATCGTTAAAGGTCGGGGTCACCGACTGTTGCGGAGGGTCCACCCGGGAACCTCCGTCCTTGCGGCCGGGGTTCTGTTTGGACTCGCCCGGCGCGGCTTGTCTGGGCTGTTGCTGGTTGCTGTCTTCGCTGTTGCGGCGCAGTTCCCTCATCCGGGACTCGACCTCGTAGACGAAGCGCAGGTGATCGTAGTAGCGGATGATGGGCGTGGAGGCCATGGTTACGCGGCGCTCCAGGAACGAGCGCACCGAAGAGGGACGCAGATCGCTGAGCCGGATGCTGCTCAGCCGGACGTTGGTCAGGTTGAGAGTCAGCGCGATGGAGAAGAAGGCCATGGCGGCGGTCATCAGCAGGCGCGGCTCCGCAAAGCGGCGAATCTGGCCCATGAAGCCGGGGCGCTGCCAGGCCGGGATCGATCTCGGCCGCATGGGCACCACGTTGCTGGCAGCCGACACCGGGATCAGCCCGTAGCCTTCCACCTGCCCTGGGCCCGTCTGCGCCAGGATTCTGTCCAGCAGGCCGGCGGGGACCTCCGGCTCGGTCGAAAGGAAGGCAAGCCACTCGCGGCCGCGCCGGGATTCTTCAAACAAAGCGGTGCAGGCGGGGCAGACGGCCATGTGTGCGGCAAAGGTGGTCTGGTCTTCGGGCTTCAACAGCCCGTCGAGCGCGTCCGCCAAAAGGGTCTCCCAGTGCCCGCAGGCAGGGGAGCTCGGAATGTTTGTGCGCTCAGTCATGGTTACATCACCTCCCGTTTAGTACGTTCCAGCAGGCGCGCCAGTTCCGCACGGCCCCTGCTGATGCGGGACTTTACCGTCCCTTCGGGTATGCCCAGCACCTGGGCAATCTCTTTGTAGTCAAGGTCCTGCAGGTCGCGGAGAATCACTGCTTCGCGCAACTCAACCGAGACCCTCGCCAAGGCGTTCTGCACCATGGCGGCGAGTTCCTTCTGAGCCGCCGACTCGTGCGGCGAAGGAGCGCGGGAGGTGAGCCGGTCAATCGGGCTCAACTCCTCTGAGGTTTCCCAGCCGTCGTCCAGCGAACCGGTCGCCCGCTGGTTGCGGGTCCGCCGGAAGTTGTCGACCAGCAGGTTGCGGGTCATCGTGGTGATCCAGACCTGGAGGCTGCCGCGGGTCAAATCGAAGCTGGCCAGGTTGGAGTAGACCTTGAGGAACACATCCTGCGTCATGTCTTCGGCGTCGGCCGGGTTGCCGGTAAAGCGATAACAGAGCCCATAGACACGGCGATGATGCGTACGGACCAGTTCTGCCCACGCGCCGGAATCGCCGTTCATGCAGAGGCGGACAACTTGGGACCAGTCGGTCTCCAGCGGATTACCCTCCATGCGCGCTTGTCGGACGGCGGGCGCAACCGCCGTGCCGCCCGGCAGGCCGCCGGTAGCAGGCACCCTGGGAGCGGCAATCTCCGGCGCTTCCATGGTACGCCGCGAAAGTCTCGGCGGGGTTCCCGGCGACAGGTCTCTGTCGCGGGGCTGCCTCGGCGGCGTTATCCCCATCCCGCTCCAGCTTAATGTAGCCACACATTGCATATTTTGCTAATACGCGGGAATTGTGCAGATAGTTCCCGCAGCGGCAAGAGAGGCGGTCAGGCAGCAGAAGCGGGAGAGCCGCTCCGGGCCTTCGGCAGCGAGGCAAAGAGGATGGCCGTGCGCGCGGTGCATCGCAGCCATGGGGAACATCGGGAATGGCGGCTGGAACATGGGGTCGTTGAACGCGCCGTATACGCCCTGTGGCGCTGTCCGGCGGTATCCTTTGCTTGTACGGCGCGTCTGACAATGTGCGGGCCGGAATTGACTGGCCCAGGAGGTTTCCATGTTCAAAGGCCTTTTCCTTCGCTGCACGCTCGTGTCGCTGTTTGTCACGATGGCTTTGTGCGGCGGGTGCCGAGCGGCGACGAAGACGCCGGTTCCGGCAGCGGCGAGCGATGCGGCGCTGGCGGCGACGCCCGGCGAGCAGATAGCGGTGTTCGCGGGAGGATGCTTCTGGGGAACGCAGTCGGTCTTTGAGCGGGTGAAGGGTGTGCAGGCTACGACGGCGGGCTATGCGGGCGGGTCCGCCGATACCGCAACATACGACCAGGTGACCACGGAGGCGACCGGCCACGCGGAATCGGTCAAGGTAGTCTACGATCCATCGAAGATCACGTATGGGCAACTGCTGCGCGTCCTCTTTTCCGTCGCGCACGATCCGACGCAGTTGAACCGGCAGGGGCCGGACGTGGGCACCTCCTATCGCTCAGTCATCTTCTACACCAATGATGAGCAGCGCAGGATCGGCCAGGCCTACATCGCGCAACTGGACGCGGCGCATGTGTTCGCAGGGCCGATTGTCACCCAGGTTACGCCGCTGAAGGGCTTCTATGCCGCCGAGGACTACCACCAGGATTACGCGCTGCACAATCCGGACAATCCGTACATTCTGGTGTGCGACCGGCCGAAGGTCGAGGCGCTGAAGGCGCAGTTTCCCGATTTGTTCCAGGATTACAAGGGCAAGTGAGGCGCGTCCGGCAAAGTCTCTCGAAGAGCGCGCTGTCGGGCTTGGTATAGTTCTTGCAGCCCTGCTGCTCCGATCGGCAGTGTTAAGAAATCCAATCTTCGAGGTCGCACATTCCCATGCATTTTCCCGCCACTGCCGCGGCTGCCGCCGGTTGTCTCCTGCTTGCCATGGCTCCTCTAACCGCAAGGCCGGAAACGCCCAAAGCCTGCGAATTGTTGAACGCGCAGACGGCCGCTTCCCTTGCCGGCGGGCCGGTGGCAGCCCCCTTCGATCTGCAGGGCATCGGCTGCTCCTACACCAGCCAATCCGCGGGGACATCGGTGGGACTGACCATCACCGATGCCGAGAAGACGACCACCGCCGATTTCCTCCACATCGAGCAAACGACTGCCATGCAGCAGGGGGCGAAAACGGAAACCATCCCCGCTATGGGCGAGCACAATTTTCTTGTGGTGCGGATCTCGCTCGAAAATGGCCTGGTGGTGCTCTACCACCGGAAGATGGTCTCGCTCGGCGTGCACCGGAAGATGACGCCGGTGCTGAAGGCCCAGATGATCAAGGTGGTAAACCAGATGCTGGCCAGGCTCTAGGCGACCTTCACGAAGCGCAATGCCGCCGAGTTCATGCAGTAGCGCATCCCGGTCGGCGGTGGTCCGTCGTCGAAGACATGGCCGAGATGAGCGTCGCAAAGCCGGCACGACACAGCGGTGCGGACCTCCATCAAGCTGCCGTCAACGGTTTTCACGATGTTTTCTTCGGCGATGGGCTCCCAGAAGCTCGGCCAGCCGGTGCCGGAATCGAATTTGGTGTCCGAGCTGAAGAGGGACAGGTCGCAGCCGATGCAGTGGAAAAGGCCGCGCTCGTGCTCGTTGAGCAGGTCGCCGGTAAAGGGGCGCTCCGTATCGGCATGGCGGGTCACCCAATAAGCTGTCTGGTTCAACTGGAGCCGCCATTCGGCGTCGGTTTTGATGAGGCGCGGGACAGCGATCGTGCCGGTCTTTTTGCCGTCAGTTGAGAACTGGACGATGGTCACGTTTGCGGGGCCTTCATTGGGTTCCAGGGGACGGGCTGCGGCGACGGTGCTCCGCCGCAGGCCCCAGAAGGCGACGGCGCTGACGGCTCCTGCGGCGGAGAGGATGAACGCGCGGCGGGCAAGATCGTGAGGGCGGCCGGGCTCCGGTTCAGGCTGGCCGCTGTTGAGGATTCCGGTGCTCATTTTTCCACCCCTCTATAAGATGCGCGAAGGGGAAGAAGGTTACCGCGGAGCGCAGTGCCTGGGTTTGCGTGCCTTGCAGCGCCATGGATTTGCGGGAACATTACCCAGGGGTTTCGACCACCGCGATTTGCTTGATTACAGGAGCGATAGCGATGTTTTTGACAGTCGCACAGGTACGCCATCGATCATTGATATGCGCGGCGTAAAATTGCCCACGAAGAAGCACGATTGCGAATCATTTGAGTTCTCGAGGGTGAAACAAATTGCAGCAGGCCATCTTCGTGAAGATCTTGCACAAAACTACCTCGCCGCTTGGGTTGGTGACGAAATTTACGTGTATTTGATTCGCGGTGTC
>JARLGE010000214.1 GCA_031296215.1 Occallatibacter sp. | reverse complement strand
GCGTCTGCGCGGGGAGATCGAATGGCCCTCGCCAGAGGCGTTGAAGGCGCAAATCTTGAAAGATGTGGCGAAGGCAGTGCGGTTTTTCCGGCTGGCGGGATAGGTATCGGCGATCCGGTCCGTGCTTATTCCGCCACGGCGTTGTGCAGCGCAAACCAGTAGTATCGCCGCCAGCAGAACATGCAGCGCACCGGCCTGAGCGCAAACATCTCCAGCAGGCCGTCGATCGGCCGCAGCTCGGCCTGCTTGAACTTCAGCGAATGGCAACGCGGGCACTCGCGCCGGATCCAAAGCAGATGCGGCACCCAGCCGGGCCAATCTCGATTGGAAAAGTTCATTGCCAAAGGTCCTCGCCCGCTGACTCAGCGTCGCGCTGAGAGCAAACGGAATCTTTGTGCCCAGCCCCCCGATTGTACGTCCAATCGCAACCGGCTGGTTCTTTCTGCTATAAAGGCTGGTGCCGAGGCCGGAGTTCCGCCCCGCCGTGGACCTTTTCCGCCACACCGGCGCAGGCCCACCGGGCACAGAGATTGGAGAAGACGATGAAAAGGTTCTCAACCGGTTCCAGCGCACCTCCCTTCACCCGTCGCGACTTCGTCAAAGCCGCCGCAGCCGCCGCTCTGCTTTCCCGCACGGCATGGGCCCGCCCCTCCGCCTCCAACCGCATCACCCTCGGCGTGATCGGATGGGGCATGATGGGACCAGCCAACACCAAGGCCTTCCTGGAACAGGCGGACTGCCAGGTGGTTGCCGCCTGCGACATCCACACCGCTCATTTGCAGGCCGCCGTCGATACCGTCAACGCCAAATACGGCAACACCGCTTGCAAGGCCTATCACGACTACCGCGAACTGCTGGCGCGCGACGACATCGACGCCATCATGATCGCCGTGCCCGACCACTGGCACGCCGTGATCGCTACCGAAGCCGCTGCCCGCAAGAAGGACATCTACGGCGAAAAGCCGCTGGCAAAGACAGTCGCCGAGCAGCAGGCGATCGTCAAAGCGGTGCAGAAGCACAACGTCATCTGGCAGACGGGCTCGTGGCAGCGCTCCGTGCCCAACTTCCATAAAGCCGCCGAGATCGTGCGCAACGGCTTGATCGGCACCGTCACTCACGTCGAGGTCGGGCTGCCCGGCGGTCATCACGACTTCCCCGGCACCGTGCCCGCGCTCATGCAGAGGCTGGCCACGCTCCCGGACAAGATTGCCAGCCCCGCCGACATCGTTCCCGGCAGCGCGGCCTGGGACCTGGCCGTCACCCCGCCGCCGGCGGAGCTCGATTACGAGACCTGGATCGGCCCCTCGAAGATGGAGCCCTACATCGACGTCCGCGTCTACCAGAACTGGCGGTGGAACTCGAACACTGGCGGCGGGCAACTGCTGGACTGGATCGGCCACCACGGCGATATCGCCCACTGGGGCCTGGGCTTCGACCTCAGCGGACCTTCTGAAATTGAGGGCCACGGCCAGTTCCCGGCAGCCAACGCAGTGTGGAACACGGCGACAAAGTACGATATCGAGTGCACCTACCGCAAGGAGGTCACAGGCTATGCGGGCGACGTGCATCTGACCATCGCAGGCGGCTCCGGGGCCATCAATATGGGCACCAAGTGGATCGGCACGGAAGGATGGGTGTGGGTCGATCGCGGCGGCTTCGACGCTTCCAATCCCGATTGGGCGAAGGGCGATTCGCTCTCCGAGGAGCTGCGCAAGGTGAAGCTCATTGAGTCAACGGAGCACCGGCGCAACTTCCTCGACTCGGTAAAGTCGCGCAAGCCCACCATCACGCCGGTCGAGGTCGCGCACCACTCCACGCTACCCGGCCACCTGGGGCTGATTTCGATGCTGGTCGGACGCAAGCTGCACTGGGATGTGAAACAGGAGAAGATCCTCAACGACCCGCAGGCGAGTGAATTGCTGTCGCGGCCTTACCGGGCTCCGTACAAGCTGGCTTGAAGCGGCTTGCCGGCATTCATTGACCTGAAAACGGCAGCTAAGAGCGTTGGAGAGCCTCTTTCAGCAGGACTGAAGTCGTGCCCCGATACAAACCGGGTTTACGAAACACGCTCTACTCTTCGTGCGCCTCTTCGTCCAGGTTGTCGAGCGCGGCCAGAGCTTCGTCGGGCACGTCCCACTGGCGCAGGATCTTGTAGATGACGCCGGTGGAGAAGCCGGCCGCGACCAGGCGACGCATGATGCGGGCGGTTTCTTTCTCGTTCTCCGGTTTGCGAATGCGTTTGCGTTCGAGGTGCTCGCGGGCCAGGGCTTCCTCGTTGGTGGGTCCGTAGCGGGCTTCGAGGGTTTCGGCGATCAGGGCGTCGGGCACGCCTTTTTGCTTCAGATCCTGCTTCACCCGGCGTACCCCAAGCTTTTCGTTCTCCTGGCGCAAGCGGGCGTAGGTTTCCGCAAAGGATTTGTCGTCCAGGTAGCCGTAGTCTTTGAGGCGGACGAGGACGGCTGCGATGGCTGCTTCACCGCTTGCGTCCGGCACGGCGCGGGCTTTCATCAGGCGGCGCAGCTCGGCCTCGGAGCGCATCCGCCGCCCCAGCGCCTTGACGGCGTAGTCGAACAGGCCGGCTTCGTTGAGAAACGGGCGCGGCTTCGGAGATTTGCGTTGGAAAGGCAGCTTCTAGCCTCTAGCTTCCTGCCTCTCGCTGTTCTGCCGAGGCTGCTTTGGGGTTGTGCTTTCCCACCCTTCGCAAAATACGCGAAGGATGGGGCACCTTCGGTTTGCTGTGCGCACGGATAAGCTAGCAGCTAGAAGCTAGTGGCTAGCAGCTGGTTTCGTCCACTGATCCACCCAGTCATCTACCGTCTTCCACCAAAGCTGCGAGTTCTGCGGCTTCAGCACCCAGTGGCCTTCGTCGGGGAAGTAGAGCATCTTGCTGGGCACTTTGAGCAACTGGAGGGTGTCGAAGAGCTGGAAGCCTTCGCTCACGTCGAGGCGGTAGTCGAGCTGGCCGTGGACGACGAGCGTGGGCGTCTTGAAGTTCTTGGCCGAGAGCGACGGCGACCACTTGCGGAAGGGGTTCTCGCTGTCCGGCTTGCCGTAGTAGTCCCAGGGATAGCCTTTAAACTCCCAGATGTTGAACCAGTCTTCTTCCGTCGAGCCGAAGGCGGATTCGGCGTTGAACATGCCGTCGTGGCTGACGATGCACTTGAAGCGGTTGGTGTGGCCGAGGACCCAGTTGGCCATGTAGCCGCCGTAGCTGGCGCCCAGGGCGCACTCGCGGTTCTTGTCGATGAAGGAGTAGTGCTGCTCGGCGTAGTCGAGGCCGGTCATCAGATCGGTAAAGGGCTTGCCGCCCCAGTCGCCGTTGACGCCGTCCACAAAGGCCTGGCCGTAGCCGGTCGAGCCGCGCATGTTGATCATGACGACGACGTAGCCGTTGGCGGCAAAGAGCTCGGCGTTCCAGCGATAGCTCCAAGAGTCGCCCCAGGCACCTTGCGGGCCGCCGTGGATGAGGAACTTTACGGGGTATTTCTTGGCGGGGTCGAAGCCGGGCGGGCGGATGAGGAAGCCTTGGACCTTCACTCCGTCCTTGGCCGTGAACCAGAAGGATTCCATCTTGGGTACGTCGAGTTGGGAGAGGAGGGCGTCGTTGAGATGCGTGACTTGGTTCAGAGAATTCGGTTCGGGTCCAAAATGTTCGACATAGTCCAATTTGTTTGAATTTATGGCAGCATTTGCAGGAGTAGTTGGTGTTTCTGGCAACTTAAACGTCAACACCTCGCCTGGATTTCGAACCGTCATACGGTTTGCCATAATGCTGTTCCTGCCCGGCAAAACATGCACATCGGAGATCTCCCCACCTGGAAAATATGGATTGAATTCGAGGATTGAGCGACCGCCGCTGCTTATACCGACAAATCGAATTTCTGTCTCGCCTGCGACACCATAGACGTACAGAATTGCACTTGAGTCTATTTTCCACGCAAACTCATCCACCCAGTTGTCAAATTTCGGCAG
>JARLGE010000030.1 GCA_031296215.1 Occallatibacter sp. | reverse complement strand
TCCCTGTCCGCTTCGGCGGACGTTTCCGTCCCGCCGCCGGCCCCCAGGCCGCAAACCTGGCATAAGCTGCGAGCCCATCTTAACGGGTGCTGTAGACCCCAAAGCTCTCCTTTTCGCCCGCTCCCAGCCGCGCGTCGTAGTCCCTTGGTCCCTTGGTCCCTTAGTCCCTTGGTCCCCTAGTCCCTTCGTCCCTTAGTCCCTTGGCCCCCTCGTCCCCTCGTCCCCACCCGGCTGCTACCATGTATGAGTGCAGGACGCAGCAACAACTCCAGCCGCTTCAGCCGCCAAAGTCCAGCCCGTACCCATGCTGGACCTCAAGCGCCAGTACCAGCCCCTCCGCCAGGAGCTGCTCGACGCCCTCGGCCACGTGCTCGAAACGCAGCAGTTCATTCTCGGCGAGCCGGTAGCCGCCTTTGAGCGCCAGGCCGCCGCTCAGCTCGGCGTGGCCCACGCCCTGGGCTGCTCCTCCGGCACCGACGCCCTGTGGCTGGCCCTGGCCGCCGCCGGCATCGGCCCCGGAATGGCCGTCGTCACCACCCCCTTCAGCTTTTTTGCCTCCGTCAGCTCCATCCTGCGCGCCGGGGCTACTCCCGTCCTCGCCGACATCGACCCGGCAACCTTCAACCTCAGCGCCGCCGCCGTCGAAGCCGTCCTCAACGCCCCACAGCCCACGCCCGTCGAGGCCATCCTCCCCGTCCACCTCTACGGCCAATGCGCCGACTGGACTTCCTTTGCCCGTATCGGAAAAGAGCGCGCGCTCAAGCTCATCGAAGACGCCGCCCAGGCCTACGGCGCCGAGTGGCAAGGGACGAAAGCCGGCGCCCTCGGCGATGCAGCCGCCTTCAGCTTCTACCCCACCAAGAACCTCAGCGCCGCGGGCGACGCTGGCATGGTCACCACCAATTCCGGCGAGCTGGCCGAGCGCGTCCGTGCCCTCCGCCAACACGGCATGAAGCGCCGCTACTACCACGACGAGGTCGGTTGGAACGCCCGCATGGACGGCTTCCAGGGCGCCATCCTCTCCGTCAAGCTCAAGTACATCGACGGCTGGAACCGGGCCCGCCGGGCAGTCGCCAAAAAGTACCACGCCATGTTTCGTGCCGCCGGACTGGCCGAATCAGGCCCCTATCCAACCCACGGCGTCATCCTGCCCCATGAAGTTCCCGGCGCACATCACGTCTGGCACCAGTACGTCCTCCGCACCCGCCGCCGCGACGCCCTGCGCGAGTTTCTTGCCATCCGCAACATCGGCTCGGAGATCTACTACCCCGTCCCGCTGCACCGGCAGGACGCTTTCAAATCTCTCGGCTACAAGCAGGGAGACTTCCCCGAAACCGAGCGCGCCGCCCGCGAAGTCCTCGCCCTCCCCATCTTCCCCGAGCTCCGCGAAGACGAGCAGCAAACCGTCGTCGCCGCAATTGCGGAGTTTTTGAGCTAGTCGGGCGGCAAAGAATCGAGACGATATCGGCCGGTTCGGCCCATATCCGGAACGATGTGACGGAAGATATACACGAGCTTCATCCACCCGCTTGTTTCGATTAGAATGAGCGCGCCCCAAAGATCGCTATGTTTGCCTCGATATCGACCCTTCCAATGCCAGATGACGATGACGTACACATAGATAAAACCAGGGAAAATCAGCATGAACGCTGCAATTCCACAAAAGGTCTGCACGAATTGAGAAGTGAAAAATGCTGCCAGGAGGAAGGGCAGGCCCGCGAGCGCGAGCCAGCCAAAAAGGCGGAGCCTTTCAAATCTCTTGTCCCATTTGTCGATCATGCTGGCAGCTTACCCTGAGGCAGAAGGAAGTCGCAAGGAAGTTGAGCCAGCGACCTCCGGCAAACTCGATCCGATCAACTCTGGGCGTCCGATGCTACGAGCAATTCCCCAACCTCCGCCTGCAACCGGGGCAGATAGACCTGCACGATTTCCCACACCATATCGTCCCGTACCGTCGCGTAACCGTGAACGATCTGGTTGCGGAAGGCGACAATGTCGCCGACCAGCGTAATCCTGTCGCGATAAGTCGGAGAGCTGCGCAGAAGTTGGGAGAGCGCTTCTCCAATGATCCCAAACTTGCGTTCCACAGCCGCGCGCAACAGCTCATCCTGCAAATAGATGTCCAGGTTCTTGCCCTCGGTGAAGGCGCGGATGCTTTCGGCTGCATTCGCGATATCCCAAAGATAGGCCTTCGCGTCACGCTGCATACAGCACTTGCTCTTGCTCGGCCACGGTCCTCAGAATGTACGGATTGCGAATCGCCCCGTCCTCGACCAGGTCCACGGGCCGGCGCAGCAATGAGGCGAGCGCCTCCCGCAAGGCGAGATAATTCCGCATCCGCACCGCAACCGGAACCGGCTCGAACTCCACCAGGAAGTCCGCATCGCTGCGCTCCGGGTCGAAGTCTCCGCGCAGAATGGAGCCGAAAGCCGCCAGCCTCCGCACCCGAAACTGCCGGCAAAGGCGGGTGATCTCTTCGAGATTGCGTTCGACGAGGCTGTTCATGGCGCTTCCGAAAGCAGAATAGCACCGGCAGGGCCGTAGAGATCATCTGTTTTCTGCTGAACCGGCCCCTACCGCAGCGCCCGAAACCCGTACCTTCCCGATCGAATCAACGGCCAGGCCCGCTCATAGGGCATGGTCGCCTCGTGTTTCGAGCGCCAATGCGCATCGATTCCGTCCCATCCCCTGCCCTTGAACCGGTATCCGCAGACCGGGCACAGCTTCCGCGCCGCCTCCGGGGTCTGCTGGGCGCTCAGCTCCGGCAGCCACGCGGCGTCCGCCTCCGGCCTCGCCACGAACAGCCCGCCGTCGTTCTCGCCGCTCCCCAGGCGCATCGCCGCGCGAAACCGCGCATCGTCCTCGATCAGCCTCAGCCCCGCTTCCAGCACCAGTTGCGCCGGCCGAATGCCCTCGTCGCGGGCAATCCGCGCCAGTTGCGCCTCCTGCTCCGGCGTGAACGGTACTTCCATGGTCCAACAGTGTTGCAGCAGCAAGGTTGCCTGTCAACGCCGCTTCCCAAACCGCTGCGCCTCAGGCTAGAATGGCCCACCATGTTTCCCTACGACCCTGACCTCCTCGCCGCCGTCCAGACCAACCCCCAGACCATCGCCGACGTGGTCTCCGTCATGCAAACCATCGATGCGCATTGCGTCAACGGCGACGGCCTGAAGTGGTTCAACCTGCTCTATATGCAAGTAACGCAGGCGGTCGAGGCGCGGGTCAGCGCCAACGGCTTCCTCAACCCCGCCTGGATGGCCGCGCTCGACGTCGTCTTTGCCGGCTACTACTTCCGCGCCATTGAGACTTCGCTCAGCGGCCAAGCCACGCCCGGCTGCTGGCAGGCGCTCTTCGCGCGCCGCAACCAGACCGGCCTGGCCCGCATCCAGTTCGCACTGGCCGGCATGAACGCCCACATCAACCACGATCTGCCCCAGGCCGTCGTCGCCCTCTGCCGCGCCGATCAAATCGAGCCCCAGCACGGCACAACCCAATACACCGACTTCACCGCCCTCAACTCCACCCTCGACGGCCTCATCCAACAGGCCAAGATCGACATGCACCTGCGTCTGCTCGGCGACGCCCTCCCCGCCGTCTCCGCCCTCGACGACCTAATCGCCGCCTTCAGCATGAGCGCCGCGCGCGAGGCCGCCTGGGACAACGCCGAAGTGCTTTGGCAAATGGGCGACGTGCTCCCCGCCTTCAACGCCTACCTCCTCTCCCTCGACGCCCTCACCGCCGCAGCCAGCGAAGCCCTCCTGATCCCCGTCCCCTGATCCCCGGCGGGGAGATTCGACTCGAAGAAGGAGATTCCGGGTGGCCACCGATGATCCAGCAACGCAACTGCGGGAAAAGGGTATAGCCCTGTTGCGCGGTGTCTTCGCGAAGGCTTCTCTGACCAGGCTGAAAGAGGCGGCCGCCGGCTGCTTTGAGGCGATCGGAACAGGCGGATCGGTTCCCCAGCGCTACCGCTTCAACCGCTTCTCACATTCCGTGCTTCTCACTGCGCTCACGGACTTTGGCTGCGGCGATTCGGAGGAATTGCTCGCACCTCTCTCCGCGACCGGCCTTGAGCCTTTATTCTCCGAAGCCATGGGCTGTGAGTGGACGTGCAACCTGGAACAATCGTGGCTCCGGAAGAAGTTCGCCCCGCTTCAGGCTCCGTCTCCCGAATACCAGCCTCATAGCTGGCACCAGGACGGAGCGTTAGGAGTCGGTTTCCCCTTGGAAGCCGGGCCGGTTATCCCCATGACCCAACTGCTCACCTGCTGGATTCCGTTGAACCCCTGTGGCCGAGACAGCCCTGGCCTGGAGTTCGTCCGCTGCCGTCAACCAGCCTTGCTGCATTTCACGGAACTCGACGACTCGGCCCTGCGCCGGCGGTTCCCGCCGCAGGAATTCTGGGCGCCGGATCTCGAATTAGGCGACGGTCTGGTTTTCCTCAACAGCATTCTCCACCGCACCTACGCAACTCCGGACATGCGAAACAACCGCCTGAGCGTGGAGTACCGCATCTTCCCTCGCTGACGCTTAATCGCCTGCACAGCGCCACGTCCCCACCCTCGGCGCGTCTTTGTTCTTGCCGGGTGCCACACCCTCGGCGCGTCTTTGTTCTTGCGCCTAGAAGCTATCTCATAAACCGGCTTTGAAAGGGCACGGCTTTAGCCGTGCCGCAAATGGCCCAATAAAACTGCGGGCTTTAGCCCCTGAGGAACTGAAGCGCCGCTCATCCCAATCCCCTGACCCCTGATCCCTGACCCCTGACCCCTGACCCCTGATTTAAAATCTAACCACCATGAAATGTCCCTTT
Organism: Occallatibacter sp.; assembly: GCA_031296215.1. Taxonomy (GTDB): domain Bacteria; phylum Acidobacteriota; class Terriglobia; order Terriglobales; family Acidobacteriaceae; genus Telmatobacter. Next base: position 2,292 of record JARLGE010000030.1, on the reverse strand, counting down.
TGCGGTTTCGGGCAGGATCGCGTGGTCGACTCGCGCGAAAGCAAGGAAGCCGACTCCATCCGCCGCCGCCGCGAATGCGAGAGCTGCAACCGCCGCTTCACCACCTACGAGCGCATCGACGAGATCCCCTACATGGTGGTCAAGAAGGACGGCCGCCGCGAGCGCTTCGACCGGCAAAAAGTCTTGAGCGGACTGCTCCGCGCCTGCGAAAAACGCCCCGTCCCGGCCAGCAAGCTGGAAGCCATTGTCGATGCGACTGAAAGTTTTCTCATGGACGCTCCCGAGCGCGAGCGCACCACCAGCGAAGTCGGCGAACTGATCATGCAGCAGCTCAAAGGCCTTGACACCGTCGCCTACATCCGCTTCGCCAGTGTCTACCGCGACTTCAAGGACGTGCGCGAATTCAAGGAAGAGCTAGAAGGGCTGCTGGGCTCGCACCGGGGCATTAAAGCGAAAAAGTAAGAACCCGTCAACCAATCTCAACGGCCTGACGGGATCGGGAACACGGAACCTGGGTCAAGAGGTTTGCGTAGTCATGGCTGGCCGCTCGCATCGTGCGGGGCCGAGTTTTTAGGAGCGGCTTTCGCGGCCGGGGTTGCGTCCCCTGGCGCTCATCTCTCCCAAATTCCAAAATCGGAGGTCGTAACATCATGGGACAGCTTGGTCATCGCCTTCTATCGATCTATGCGGCCCTGGTAAGCACCGTGTTCGCGGTCGTGATGGTTTCCGGGGCAAACGCTCATCCGAAGCAGGTCTTCGATGAGATTCAGGTACATCGCATCAATGTTGTGGAGCCGGATGGGACCCTTCGCATGGTCATCTCAAACAAAGACCGCTTGCCTCCTGTGATCGTCAAGGGGGTGGCGCATCCGGAGTTTGGAGAGCCGCGCCCTCAGGCGGGCCTTCTCTTTTACAACGATGAAGGTTCCGAGAACGGAGGGCTCATCTTTGGCGGTCGCAAAAACGAAAGGGGCGAAATTGTCGATTCGGGAGGCAGCCTTTCCTTCGATCGATACGGCGCTGGACAGATCGTACAGCTCGCGGGCGTCGAGGACGCGACGGACCGCTTTGCCGGTCTCGCGGTCAGCGGCAAGAATCGGCGCATCTGGGTGGGAACAACCGGGAACGGAGAGGCCACGATTTCCTTGAAAGACGCGAGTGGAAAAGATCGAATCGTGATGCAGGTACCGGAAAAAGGAGACCCCAGCTTTGCATTCCTCGACGAAAACGGCCACACAGTCAAACGTATACTGCCTTAGAGCGGGGATTCCTCATGCGGCCCGGAACAGATGTTTCTGCGCCGTCAACGAGCCAGATGCAAGCCGGGGGTGGGAAACTGGAAGCTATGACGGAAATGAAGACCCACAAAGTAACCCTCATCCCCGGCGACGGCATCGGCCCCGAAGTCACCCAGGCCGTGGTCCGCATCCTCGAAGCCACAGGCGTCAAATTCGACTGGGAGCGCTTCACCGCCGGGGCCGAGGCCTTCGAAATCTTCGGCGAGTACATTCCCACGGCGCTCTACGAATCCATCGAGCGCAACAAGGTTGCCTTGAAGGGCCCGGTCACCACCCCCATCGGCGGCGGCTTCAAGAGCATCAACGTCACCCTGCGCAAAAAGTTCGAGCTCTTCGCCAACTTTCGCCCCATCAAGAATCTTCCCGGCATGGCCACCCACTGGCCCGGCCTTGACCTGATCATCGTCCGCGAAAACACCGAGGGCGAGTACGTCGGCCTGGAGCACGAAGTCGTTCCCGGCGTCGTCGAAGCCATCAAGGTCATCACGGAGAAAGGCTCCACGCGCATCGCCAAATTCGCCTTCGAGTACGCCCGCAAGCACGGCCGCAAGAAGATCCACTCCATCCACAAGGCCAACATCATGAAGCTCTCGGATGGCCTGTTTCTGCGCTGCGCCCGCAAGGTCAGCGAAGAGTTCCCCGAAATCTTCTACGGCGAACACATCATCGACAACACCTGCATGCAACTGGTGATGAACCCCTGGCAGTACGACACGCTGCTGCTCGAAAATCTTTACGGCGACATCGTCAGCGATCTCTGCGCCGGCCTCGTCGGCGGCCTCGGCCTTGTCCCCGGCGCCAATCTCGGTGCCGAGTGCGCGATCTTCGAGGCCGTCCACGGCTCTGCACCCGACATCGCCGGCAAAGACGTCGCAAATCCCACGGCCCTGCTCCAGTCGGCGGTTCTCATGCTGCGCCACATCGATGAACCCGCGGCCGCAGACAAAGTGCAGAAAGCAATCGAGACAGTCTACGCAGAACGCAAGACACTCAC
>JARLGE010000213.1 GCA_031296215.1 Occallatibacter sp. | reverse complement strand
GGAAGTTTGCCAACGCGTTGAAGGCGCTGGGGATCAAGAAGGGCGACCGGGTGGCGGTCTACATGGGCATGACGCCGGAACTGGCCATTGCGCTGCTGGCGTGCGCGCGAATCGGGGCGGTGCACTCGGTGATCTTCGGCGGGTTTGCGGCCAACGCCATTGCCGACCGGGTGAACGACTCGGGGTGCGTGGCGGTGATTACCCAGGACTCGAGCTACCGGCGTGGGAACGAGATCAAGCTGAAGGCGACGGTGGACGAGGCGATGAAAGTCTGCCCGACGGTGCGGCATGTGATCGTGTACCGGCGGACCGGCTCGGCGGTGACGATGGTGACCGGGCGCGACTGGTGGTGGCACGACCTGGTGGCGATTGCGCCGACCGAATGCCCGTGCGAGCCGATGGACAGCGAGGACCAGCTCTACATTCTCTACACCTCGGGGACAACGGGGAAGCCGAAGGGTCTGGTGCACACCACGGGCGGCTACGCGGTGCAGACCTACCTGACGACGAAGTATGTATTCGATTTGAAGGACGAGGACATCTTCTGGTGCACGGCGGATATCGGCTGGGTGACGGGGCACTCGTATGTGGTGTATGGGCCGCTGCAGAACGGGGCGACGGTGCTGATGTATGAGGGTGCGCCGAATTGGCCGGACTTTTCGCGGTTCTGGAAGATCGTGGACGACTACAAGGTGACGGTCTTCTATACCGCGCCGACGGCGATTCGGGCGTTCATGAAGTGGGGCGACCAGCACGTGGAGAAGCATAAGCTGGATTCGCTCAGGCTGCTGGGGACAGTGGGAGAACCGATCAATCCCGAGGCGTGGATGTGGTACCGGGAGAAGGTTGGACACAACCGCTGCCCGATCGTGGATACGTGGTGGCAGACGGAGACGGGGGCGATTCTGATTGCGCCGATTCCGGGGGCGGTGCCGACCAAGCCGGGATCAGCGACACGGCCGTTCTTCGGGATTCAGCCGGAGGTGGTGTCGAAGGATGGGCACGTGGTGCCGGCGGGGCACGGCGGGCTGCTGGTGATCCGCAAGCCGTGGCCGGCGATGGCGCGAACGGTTTACGGCGATGCGGAGCGGTACCAGAAGACCTATTTCAGCGACGTGCCGGGCTGCTACTTTACCGGCGACGGCGCGCGTATGGATGCGGATGGGTACTTCTGGCTGATGGGGCGGGTGGACGACGTGATCAACGTGAGCGGGCACCGGCTGGGGACGATGGAAGTGGAGTCGGCGCTGGTGGCGCACCCGAAGGTGGCCGAGGCCGCGGTGGTGGGAAGACCGGACGCGCTGAAGGGGCAGGCGATCTCGGCGTTTGTGTCGCTGGAGAGCGGCAACTATCCCAGCGAGGAGCTGAAGGACGAGCTGCGCAAGTGGGTGTCGAAGGAGATCGGCTCGCTGGCGCGGCCGGACGACATTCGCTTCACCGAGCAACTGCCCAAGACGCGGTCGGGCAAGATCATGCGGCGGCTGCTGCGCGAGTTGGCCACGCATGGGGAGATCAAGGGCGATACGACGACGCTGGAAGACTTCACCGTGATTGCGAAGCTGAGAGAGGCGGAGGAAGGGTGAGCCGGGGCAGCAAGCCGGCGGGTCAGTGTGGCTCGTCCGGGCAGGCCCGGGCCGCGGTCGGCTAGGTCTCTGCCCGCAACATCTCGCGTGTTGAGATTTGTGCTATCCCAGGTCTCAGAATCGAGACCTGGGGCACCCGGCGTGAATGGCTCGTCCGGACAAGACCGGGCCGCGGTCGGCTAGAAGTGGTAAACAAGGCCGAAGGCGGCGCGGGAGTCGCCGCTGCGGTGGGGAGAGTAGCCTAGCTGGGGGGAGTTTCCGGTGAGCGAGAACGAGGCCATGACGAAGTCGCCGGTGGCGCGCAGGGAGAGGCGCGGGCTGAGGGTGTATTCCATGCCGCCGCCGAGTCCGCCGGCAAAGGAAATATTGGGCGTCTGGTTTTCGCCGCCGGTGTGTTCGCCGCCCAGCAGACCATGAACGAAGCCGCCGAACTTGCCGTAGATGTTGGCGTGCAGATCAGGCCCGAAGAGCACCGATTCCACCTTGGGGATGGCGGTGCTGCCGTTCACAACCGGCTTGGCAATCGGAACAAAGTAGTAGTCGCCCTCGGCGGTGAGGCCGAAGTACTTGCCGAAGTTGCGGGTCACCGATGCGTTGATGCCCTGCAAGCCATAGCGCGACTGGTTGACCTGGTTAAGGCTGGTGTAGGCATAGCCGGCGTAGACCGCGTATTTGAAGGTGCGCGCCTCCTCGTCGGCGGGGTGGGACTTGCCGGTAGGGGCAACCTGGGCGGCGACGGCCAGCGGCAGCAGAACGGCCGGAACCAAGGCCAGAATTGAAAGCAGCGACGTTCTCTTCAACGGGAAACTCTCCTCAACACCGGTTGGTGACGCGACGGCGGAATTGCGGGCTCAAGATGCGAGCCGAAAAGTGGGGATCTCCGATCATTCCCCGAAAAGCATACGGCAGGGGCTAAAGCCCACGTCTATTTTCAGCCACTTCCGGCGCGACTGAAGTCGCGCCCTGATACAAAACCCTCGCAAATAGCGGTCCAAGCGGGTCGTTCCGCAGCCTGTAAAGCCGTGCCCTTTCAAGGCTGCGAACCCCGCAGGCCCCGCCGAGCTGTGTCCTTTTGAAATGCGGTACTCTCCTAGACTATCCTCTACCCCCCGCTTGGAAGAAGCCCCGGCCCGCAAGTCCCTGTCTGGAAGAGACGGCCCCGCCCTGGGCTACGGCAGGCGGGATTGCACCGGGACGGGAGCGGAGAGCGAGACGACTTTGCCCGAGTCGTCTGTTACTGTGACGGCCACGCCACCGCGAAGGTAGCGGGCAATCACCTCGGGCTGGGCCCAATCGAGGCTCCAGCCGTCCTCGATGGCGACCAGGGTGTACTCGCCGGGGACCACATCGCGCATGGAGAAGCTGCCGTCGGAGTCGGACTGGTCGCGGCGGGCGAGGCCGTCGATCGAGGCCAGTTCCCTGGGCACCAGCACCACCATCGCGCCGGCCACGGCTTTGCCGTCCTTCTTCGCGAAGCCGTTTACGCGCGTAGTCCCCTGGCTGATGGCGACCGTGAGGGAAAGGGGGCGATCCTGGACGACGATCAGGTTGCCGCGATGGCCGCGGCCGCCGGCGGCAATGGACGCGATGGGCAACGGGAGTCCGGCGGCCTCGCCGGTAAGCTGCCAGCGCCCTGGCGGAACGTTGGGAAAGATGAACGAGCCGCGGATGCAGGGCATTTGAATGGGGATCTGGCGGCGCGCGGGGCCGGCCGATTCGAGGGTCAGGCTGCAATCGTCGACGAAGGGCACGCCCGCGGCCTTGAGCAGCGAGCCGTGAACCGAGACGGTGGGCGTGCCCAGGGTGGGGTCCACCATCTGGCTGGAGTAGGCGTCCAGCTCCACAACGCGCGGCGGATCGCCCTGGGCGAGCTGGTAGTGGCCGGGAGCGACGCCGGTGAACTCCGTGGTTCCGGTCTGCATGGAGTCGAGAAAGCCAGCGCTTTCGGCAGAGATCACGGCGCCGAAGACGGTCTGGCGCAGCTCGGCGCGGGCAATGGAGCCGTCGGGCTTGCGGGGTGTTTCCACCTGGATGCGCAAGGCGGGGGTGGCGTGGAGGGTGAGGTCGGCCTCGACGCGGGTGCCCCCGGAGAGCTGGATGCGGGCAGCCGAGGCTTCGTCGGTGGTGGAGTCGTAGTAGGTGACGGAGTAGGCCACGTCCAGTGCGGCGGCGGGGTCGTCGTTGCCGGCGGCCCCTTGCCGGCGGGTGCGGACTGGGGAGCGATGGAGGGCGTACCAGGGTTCGGCGGTGACGGCCAGCAGGTACTCGCCCGCAGCCAGGTTGTTGAACTCGTAGACGCCGGTGTCGTCGGTCGAGGCGGTGTCCGATTGCGCGATGTGGCCGCCCGGTTTGCCGTCGCGCGTTTTGAGGAACAGCATCATGCGCGCGCCCTCGACCGGGTCGCCGCCGTCGGTGGTGACCACGCCGTGCAGAACGCAGCCAGGGACCAGGCGGAAGATAAGGCGATCAGTCTGCTGGCCGGGGCCGGTGACGATGGCGGAGTTGTACTCGTCGTGTTCGTCGAAGAAGGCGGTGCGGTAGCCGCGCCTGGAGGCGGTGAGCTGGTACTTGGCGGCGGGAAGGCGATCGAGAGAGAAATGCCCTTCGCTGTCGGACTCGACGGCGGCGATGGTGTGGCTTTCCTCTTCAGAAAGGGCGGCCACAGCGGCATGGCGGACGGGCTCGCCGGTGGCGGCGTTGATGACCGTTCCGGCGATGCGGTAGAGGCCGGTGGGGGAGGCTTGAGGGGCAGTTTGCGGCAGGGCAGGGGTGGACACAAGAAGCACGGAGATCAGGAAGGTTGTCGAAAGGCGCGCGCGAGATTTCAAGGCGGCCTGGTCAGGGTTCCATGGTTTCCCATCCTTGCCGCAAAAATCCGCCGCGGCGGACGGCAAGGATGGGGCACCCGGCGACGGGACGGTCCAAATGGACTGGGGTCCTGTTTTTTGCAATAAATTCAGCAAGTTAGCGCCCGCTCCGCGGGCAAAGCGAGTTAGCGAGTCAGCGGGAGTATTGGCAGCACAGGTTTCACGCCCCACAAGCCGGCAAAGCAGGTGGACGACTGACACATCCCGCGGCTGCCGATAAGTCTTTCCGCGGCCTGCAAAGCCGCGTTCTTTGCAAGCCACGAGTTTATCCTCAGCGGGTAACGTTCGCATCAATGTTCCGGCACCTCCAGCATCAGAGTAGCTGTCGTTCCAGCCGAAAGCGTCACCTGCTGGCCGGGGACGCCCAGCGCGGCCATCACAGCCGGGTTGCGGTATTCCAGATGCACCGGCGTCAAGAAGGTGTAGACGCGATAGTTGCCCGGCGTGAGCCCGTCGAGGTTGAGGGTGGGGCCGGAGGAGGGATGGAGGGTCATGGGTGGGATGTCCTGCCCGGTGTCGAGGTCGGGGACCAGGTAGACGGTGTAGAAAGGCTCTTCGCCGGGGAGGAAGGCGGCCAGGCCGGGCGGCAGCGAGAGGGCAAGAGTGGCGCAGTCGTCGGTGAGGGAGAGTTCCATGGGCGGGGGAGCGGCGGCGAGGCTCAGCAGCAGCGGCTCGCGGGCCAGGTTCAGGCCGCCGGCAGTGAAGGAGGCGGCGCACAGGTCGCGGCGCGACGGGGAGGCGGTGACCCAGTAGGCGCCGGGCTGGGCGGTGAAGGCGATCGCGTCCGGGCCGCTTTCCATGGACCAGATCGTGTCGAAGCTGTTTTGGGGGATGCCTTCGGCGAGCTCGATGTTGAGATTGACGAACTGAGAGGCGTTGTTGGCGGCGAAGGCGCCGGTGGGCGGGCGGTCGGCATTGTGGAGCAAGCGCAGGCGAATGGCGGCCTGCTGGGGCGGGCCGATGGGGATGCGGAGGCCGGTGACGGGGTGGCCGGCGACGGTGAACTCGACCTGGCCGGCCAAGGCGGCCGCGCGGCTGTCTCTGCCGGAAAGGGGAAAGACACCGCCTTGCAATTGCGGGCGCTGATTGCCGCGCACCGTCAGCACATAGGTTCCGTCGGGGAGGTTGGCCTGGAGGCTGTGGGTGGCGTCGTCGTATTGCGCGGTGTAGGGAAGCAGGTGGTCTTGGGCGTCGCCGATGACGGCCGTGAAGCCCTGCGGCGGGGAGGCATTTCCCGCGGCATCCTGGCGGGTCTCGGCCGCGCTGGCCGTGGTGACCGGATAAAACGGCTCCAGGGTGAGCGAGAAGTTGGCCTCGGCTTGCCCACCGGCCGCGACGCGGATCTGCTGCGCTCCGGACAGGGCGCGGGCGTCGGGATAAAAGACGCTCGCGTAGCCGTTGCGGGCCACATTGGCCGCGCTGCCGGTTGCCACCACGCTGACCACAGGTTCGCTTTCGAGAGCAGGCTGGGTGTAGACGACGTAGACGCCGTCGGGCAGGCCGCCGAAGCGGTAGTTTCCGTCGCCATTGGTCCGGGTAGAGGCCTCCTGGACCCAGATGCCGCGGCCCATGTGGACCACGCGGCGGAGCAGGTTGAGGGAGATGCTGTCGGCGGGGTCGCCGGTGGAAAGCTCGATGCGGCCGTGAATGGCGCAGTTGGGCTGGAGCGCGAAGTCGAGGTCCGGCATTTCGGCGGCGATCATGACGCTGTGCGCCGGGCCCTCGGCCTGCAGGCCGGACTCTTCGGTGGGGTAGGGGCGGTCGCGAAAGCCGGGCTTGACCAGGCGGAGGGTCTGCGGGCCGACGGGCACGCCGGGGATTTCGAAGCGGCCCTCGCCGTCGGTCAGGGTGCCGGTCTCGGCATCGCCTTCAATCTCGACCAGCGCGCGAGCCAGAGGCGCGCCGGTGGCCGCGTTGCGGATAACGCCCTGCACCACGACGCGTGTCGACGTGGAAGCCGGCGGGCTTTGCGGCTCGGTTGGTTCCTGGGCTGGGAGGGAGGTGGCGAGCAGGAACAGAAGAGCGGACAGGAGGGAAGGGAAGCGGATGGGCGTCGCTCTGCGAGTGCGGATTTCCCGTGAGCCCGGTTTCCCGCTGGCGCGTTCCTGATTTTGGCGAAGGACCACTCTCCATTTTGACGGCTGAGGGGGCGGAAAGGGAATCGGGGTGGAGTGGAATTGATCTATAGCGGCCAATCATGGGGCGCCTGGCTCACTTCTTTTCCAGGTACCAGGGGATGTTGACGACGATGATGCGGCGGTTGCCGCGCATGAGCAGAATGACCTTGAGCAAGTCGGCGCGGCGGTTGTGGAGCAGGTTCTCCCACCAGTGGCGCACCACCAGCTCCGGCACCAGCACGCAGATCTTGTGGAAACTGGACTCCTGTTCGGCCTTGAGGATGTAATCGATGACCGGCGCCAGGACGTAGCGGAAGGGCGATTGCAGGATTTCAAACTTAGGCACGCACTTGCCGGCCGCGCGCAGGGGCGCGGCCACATTGCGCTCCCAATCCTTGCAGATCTGGTCGGGCTCTTCGGTGGTCTGCACGTGCAGGCAGCGGATGTCGTTGGACATGCTGAGCGCAAAGCTCAGGGCCTTCTCGGAGATGCGGCTCCAGCGGTCGATGGGCAGAATGACGATGGGCTCGGTGACCTCGGCGGGGACGATGGGGCGGTGGAGATCGATCTCGCGGTTGACGCGCACATAGTGGCGCTTGACCTTGAGCATGAAGGCGATCATGAGGGCGATGAGCAGCGCCGTGATCCATGCGCCGTCGACAAACTTGGCTACCAGCACCACCACGGCGGTGATGCCCGTAGCGAGGGCGCCGACGGCGTTGACGAACATGCGGCCATAGGCCTTGCCCCTGCGCTTCCAGTGCATGACCATGCCGGCCTGGGAGAGCGTGAAGGCCATGAAGGCTCCGACGGCGAAGAGGGGGATGAGGCGATCGGTGACACCGCCGAAGACGATCAGCAGCAGGGCGGTGAGGCCCACCAGGACGTAGATTCCCCAGGAGTAGAGCAGGCGCCGGCCGCGCAGCAGAAAGACGTGGGGCATGTAGTTGTCGAGGGCGATGGCGCGGGTGAGGCGGGGGAAATCGGCGAAGGCGGTGTTGGCGGAGAGAGCCAGCACCAGCAGCACCGAGGCGATGGTGAGGTAGTAGAAGAAGCCTTGGCCCATGACCGCGCGGGTGAGCATGGAAAGCACGCTTTCGTAGCCGGGCCCGTTGGGGTTGGTGGCGGCAATCGAGTAGGCGCGGCACAGCAGGGCAATGCCGGCCAGCAGCATGGCCAGCAGGACGATGATGATGGTGAGCGTGATCTTGGCGTTCCTGCGGGTGTCGTCACGGAAGGCCATGACGCCGTTGCTGACGGCTTCGACGCCGGTCATGGCCGTGCAGCCGGAAGAAAAGACCTTGAGGATGAGCCACCAACTGAAGGCGGCCGTGGCCAGCGGCATGGGCGGCATGGGCATGACAGGGCGCGGATGGCCGCCGGTGGCGACAACACGCCAGGCGCCCACCGCAATGACGATGAGCAGCGTGGCGGTGAACAGGTAGGTGGGAATCATGAACACGACGCCGGTGTCGTGGACGCCGCGCATGTTGACGATGGTGAGAAGGAGCAGCACGCCGAGGCAGAGTTGCAGTGTGTAAGGCTGCAGGCCGGGGGCGGCGGAGATGAGCGCGCCCACGCCGGCCGAGATTCCGACGGCGGCGGTGAGGACGTAATCAATCATCAGGGCCGAAGCGGCCAGCAGGCCCGCGCCCTCGCCCAAATTCTGCGAAGCCACCGTGTAGGAGCCGCCGCCGCGGGGATAGGCGTCGATGGTCTGGCGGTAGCTGAAGAAGACGATGGTGAGCAGGGCGACAATGGCGGCGCTGACCGGAACGATGTAGTGCACGCCGAGGACACCCAGCGGGATGAGCAGGGTGAGCGCCGCTTCCGGGCCGTAGGCCGCGGAGCTGAGAGCGTCGAGTCCGAAGACGGGGATGCCGGCGACAGGGCCGATGTGCTCGGCGCGCTCCTCGCTGGTGGCGAGCGGCCGGCCCAGAAGCAGGTCCGGAATGCGTGAGGTCAAAGCCATGGGCGATCTTGTCCGGCGGCCGGGGATGGTTGCGGGAAGAGCCGCCGAGGGCATTGTCTCATGGGCGGGCTGCAAGGATTTTGAACATCTCGGCCTCGAGCTCCTTGCGCAATGAGTGAAGTCAGATGGAGATGGATTCGATCAGGCGGTTCATTGCTTCTTCCTGATTCTCGATGGACTCGACCAGCTTGAACTGGGTGCGGCAGCGGTCGAGATTGTGGCCTTGGCGATGGATCTTGAAGTAGGTATCTCCGGCCAGGTAGTCGGTGAGGAAGCGTATGCCGATCTCGAAGGTGATGAGCTTGCCGGAGAAGGCAAGGAGGTCCTTCTCGGCTTTGGTGAGGAAGCCGCCGGCGGTGCTGAGGTAGCCGCGCACGAGGGCCTCGAACATGGGGAACTGCAGATCGACTTTGCTGAGATCGCGCTCGTCTTCCATGGCGGGGCTGGTTGTGGTGCGCACCATGTCGCCGAAGTCGTAGAGGGCCAGGCCGGGCATGACGGTGTCGAGATCGATGACGCAGAGGCCCTCGCCGGTGGCCTCGTCGAGCATCACGTTGTTGAACTTGGTGTCGTTGTGGGTGACGCGCTCGGGCAGGCCGGCGTTGAGCAGCTCGCCGGTCATGGATCGATGGGCAAGGGCGAAGCCGATCTCCGCGCGGGCGTGGATGGCGCGGCCGGCGGCGTCGGCGGCGACCGCCTGCTCGAAGGCAGCGAAGCGTCTGGGCGTGTGATGAAAGTCGGGAATGGTATCGTTGAGCCGCGGCGCGGGAAGATCGGCGAGCAATTGCTGGAAGCGTCCGAAGGCCCGGCCTGCCTGAAAAGCCTGGGCGGTGGATTCGACAGCGTCGTAGCTGCGCGCGCCTTCAAGGAAGCGATAGGCGCGCCAGCATCCGCCCTCGGCGTCGACGTGGAAGGGCTGGCCGGAGCGCGCGGGAATGAGGGCGAGCACGCGGCGGGCGCGGTCCGGCTCATCGGCCAGGCGGGCGGCAAGGTGCGCGGTGACGCGCTGGACGTTTTCCATCAGCGCGGCCGGGTTAGTGAAGACGGCGGTATTGATGCGCTGCAGGATGGAGCGGGCCGGCGCGCCCCGGCGATCGAAGACGGCGCAGAAGGTGTCGTTGATGTGGCCGCTGCCATAGGGAGCAATGGCAGCGAGGCGGCCGTCGATCAGAAAGTGGCGCGCTGCTTCGGCGGCTTGCGTGTGGCTGGTCATGGCTAGAGTCCTTCCGGATGATAATTGGCCGGGGTGGGCCCAACAAGCATGGCGGCCGCGCTGTGTGGCTGGCCGACAGCCTTCGCACGGGGCAAATCCCAGGGTCCATTCTTCGAGGAACTCCGCACCGGGGCGGAGATTCGTCGCAATCAGGCAGAGATGTTCGGCTGCCGAAGGTCAGCAGCGGGGTGTGAAGCAACGGCACGGGGAAGGCCGGTACTGCGGCGAAGGGAGGTCCCGCGCCGGCGAAGGCTGCTTGAGGAGTTTGGTTTTGGGATAGATTCAGCAAGGCGAGCGCCCGCTTTGCGGGCATGGCGAGTCAGCAAGCTGACGGGACGTTGGTCAGCACAGGTTTCGATGGCTTTGCGGGGCAGGGGAAGTTGGCCGGCGAGGTTGGAGGCAGGCGATTGGGGTTTGTGCTCTCCCACCCATTCCGGTCGCCGCGGCGACCGCGGAATGGATGGGGCACCCTGAATGTTGCGAAGGTTCTGGGTGGGCGCCCGCCAGGCCGGCGGCCGGGATCATCAGTTGCCGGTGGGGACCTTGCAGCAATCGCCGGCCGCGGCGGGCTCGTTGGCGCCCGCGTCCAGTACTACCTTCCAGTTGCCGTCGGGCTGCTTGCGCCAGATGGTGATGTAGCGGCCGGTGGTGGTGACGGGGTTGCCGTTGGCGTCTTTGCTGTGGCCCTCGAAGTGTCCCCAGGTGTAACCGATGTCGCCGGAGGGGCCCATGGCGGCGTCGGTGGGGGTCCAGGTGAGCTGGTAGTCTTTGGGCGACCAGATGGCCGACTTGACGACGGCCACCTTGCCCAGCTTCGGGGCCTGGCCGTTGCCGAGGGACACGCCATCTTCGGCGAACCAGTCGGCAAAGGCAGCACCGCCGTGCTCGAGCACGTCCTTGGCGAAGCGCGCCTCGAGGTCGAAGAGAAGCATCTTGCCCGGCTTCACGGTGGTGTCGGAGAGTGGGTTGGGAACGCTCGAAGGGGTGCTGCCCGGCTCGGGCAACTGCCCCTGGGCCGGCATAGCGGCGGCCAGCCCCGCAGCCAAAAACCCCATCAAAACTGCCTGTCGTGTCCTGCTCACGTTGCGGTCCTCCTCGTGCACCCTCAACCGCAATGCTACAACGCGGGGGTGCGCCGGCTGCGTTGCCGGGTGGGCTTCCTGTTTTATAGAGAAAGGGTCTGTTCCGGTCAGGGGATGAACGAAATGAAAGGAATAACGACGGAGTGTTTTTCAAGACAAGTGCAGCAAGTCAGCCCCCGCTTCGCGGGGACAGCGAGTCAGCAAGTCAGCGGGGTCAGTGCTCGGAGCGGGGTTGGTATACTTGGAGGGACTTGTTCCGCTGTGCGGCTCGCGAGCCGGCCGTGTGGACCGGAAGGAGTGGTTCCGGCCGTCCTTTGGGTGTATCGTGCTGAATTGAGACTGCGGACTGCCTAGTTAGCCCCGGAGTAACTTGGGGGCTTTTTTGTTAGGGCCCCGGCCCGTCTCCGGGGGAAGGAAGCGCATGGGAGCATTGCTCAAGAGCATCCACTCGCCGGAGGACCTGAAGCGGCTGAATTTTGCCGAGATGGAGGCGCTGGCCGAGGAGATTCGCGCGTTTCTGATCCAGACGCTGGCCAAGACGGGCGGCCATTTGGGACCGAATCTAGGGGTGGTGGAACTGACCCTGGCGCTGCATACGGTGTTCAACACTCCCGAGGACAAGCTGCTGTTCGACGTGAGCCACCAGGCTTACATCCACAAGATTCTGACCGGGCGGCTTGACCGCTTTGCGACGATCCGCCAGCCGGGTGGGCTGAACGGCTTCATGCTGCGCACCGAGAGCGAGCACGACTGCTTCGGCGCAGGGCACGCGGGCACCGCCCTCTCCGCGGCGCTGGGCATGGCGGTGGCGCGCGACCTGGCCGGCGGCAAGGAACACGTGATTGCGGTGGCCGGCGATGCGGCGTTCACCAACGGAATTTCGTTCGAGGCGCTGAACAACATCGGCGGGCAGACCAAGCGGCTGATCATTGTGCTCAACGACAACGAGTGGTCCATCGACCGCAACGTCGGCGCCATTGCCCGCTACTTCCACAAGATCGTGACCAACGAGCACTACCAGCATCTTCACGAATCGGCCAAGCGCATTGTGCAGAAGATAGGCGGCAAGACGGCCGTGACCCTGGCGCGGCGCGCCGAAGAGGCGGCCAAAAGCATGTTGTGGCCCTCGATTCTGTTCGAGGAGTTCGGGCTGGAGTACTTCGGGCCCATCGACGGGCACAACCTGCCGCTGCTGGTGGACACCTTCAAGTTTCTCAAGGCGGCCGATCACCCGGTGCTGCTGCACGTGCTGACGCAGAAGGGCCGCGGCTATCAGCCGGCGCTGGACGGGCAGAAGAAATTCCACGGGCTGGGCCCCTACGATCCGGATACCGGCAACACCAAGCCGGCCGGCCTGCCCACATACGCCGAGGTCTTTGCCAACACGCTGGTGGAGCTGGCCAACCACAACGACCGCATCGTGGCCATCACCGCGGCCATGCCCAACGGCACGGGGCTGGACCTCTACCGGCCGCATCATCCGACGCGCTACTTCGACGTGGGCATTGCCGAGGAGCACGCGGTGGTGTTTGCGGCGGGCATGGCTACGCGCGGGTTCCGGCCGGTTTGCGCCATCTACTCGACGTTTCTGCAGCGGGCTTTCGACCCGGTCGTCCACGATGTCTGCCTGCAAAAGCTGCCGGTGACCTTCTGCATGGACCGCGCCGGCCTTTCCGGCGACGACGGCCCCACGCATCATGGACTGTTCGACATCGCCTACCTGCGCGGCATTCCGGAGATGGTGCTGATGTCGCCCAAGGACGAAGACGAGCTGGCCGACATGATGAAGACCGCCGTCCAGCTTCCCGGTCCCAGCGCCATCCGCTATCCGCGGGGCGTAGTGGCGGGGGTGGCGCGCAAGGCTGAAGCGCAGGTGCTGGAAGTGGGCAAGGCCGAGGTGCTCGAAGACGGCTCC
The DNA here is from genome assembly GCA_031296215.1 of Occallatibacter sp. Classification (GTDB taxonomy): domain Bacteria; phylum Acidobacteriota; class Terriglobia; order Terriglobales; family Acidobacteriaceae; genus Telmatobacter. The sequence goes on along the minus strand of JARLGE010000213.1, from coordinate 9,436 downwards.
GACGTGGCCATTCTGGGCCTGGGGGCCATGACCGGGCTGGCCCGCGAACTGGGCGCGCGGCTGGAGCGCGACGGCTACTCGGCCGCGGTCATCAATCCCCGCTTCGTGAAGCCGCTGGACCGCGAGCTGCTGGAGACCTACGCGCGGCGCGTGGCGGCCTTTGTGACGATTGAGGATCATGTGAAGATGGGCGGGTTTGGCTCGGCGGTGATTGAAGCTCTGGAGGAGATGGGGAGCAAGGTTCCGGTGGTGCGCATCGGCTGGCCCGACCAGTTTATCGAGCACGGCAAGGTGGACGATCTGCGCGCCAAGTACGGGCTGACGGTGGAAGCGGCGCAGGCGCAGGTGCTGCCGCTGGTGGCGCATCGGCGCAGAGCCAAGCTGGTGGCCAGCTAGCGCGTGGCGCAGCGCGAGGACTGGGACATGGATCGCCGATGCCGGTTGCACTATTGCCCGCGTGAGTCCGAGCCATGAGCCGGTCGCAGCCTGTGTGCGACAATCCTCAACAGAACAAAACCTCTATGCAGATGATTCGGGACCTTGCGGTGGGTTTGCTGGCAGCGGGGCTGGCCAGCGTTGCGGCCTGGCCGCAAGCCCAGGCTCCCGCACTTCCCAAGACTGCTGCCCCCGCCACGGCCGCGGCCCCCGCTCCTCTGGTTCTGGCCGGCGGGACCGTGGTCGATGTCAGCGACTGGGGCCACTCGGCAAAAGACCTGCAGGACGCGATTGTGATTGTGCGCGACGGGCGCGTGAGCGAGGTGGGCTCGCGCTACGCCGTTACAATTCCCAAGGGCGCGCGGGTCATCGATTGCGCGGGCAAATTTCTGATCCCCGGCCTGGTGGATGGCTTTGCCGGCATGAACTCGCAGGGCCAGGCCAGCGCCGATCTCTACATGGGCGTGACAACGGTGGTGGGTTCGAGCGACGACCGCCGCGGCTCGATTGACTTTGCCGCCAACCCCAGTCCTCACTTGTATCTTCTCGACTCGATCGGCTCCACCGACGACTGGAGCCTGCTGGCCAAGCGGCCGGAGTGGGCGGCCAAGCTGAAGGAGGGCGCGCATCCGGCCGAGCTGAGCCCCGACGATACGGCCCGCCAACTTGCCGACACCGCCAAACTGGGAACGCGGGCGCTGTGGCTTGGCCACAACCTGACCGCGGCCAACACGCAGTGGATCATTGCGCACGCCCACCAGCTGGGCCTGGTGACCTATGGCGAATTTGTTTCCACTCCGTACAAGGTGGGCATCGAGGCGGGCGTGGATGTGCTGCTGCACATGAGCCGCTACGAGTTGGGCGTGATTCCCGACGAACTGCAGCGCCCGCTGGTCGACGACCCGCAAGGCGCGGCCGCCAACACCGCCTACGACTACTCGGAGCGATTTCCTGCCACGGACGTTCATGTGCTCGACTATGCGAAGTTCCTGGCCACGCACCACGCAGCGCTGATGCCCACCTTCAGCCTCTTCTATCCGAGCCTGCCCGGCCATCGCAACCTGTGGAAGGAGCCGGCCGCCGCGCTGCTTGACCCGGCGCGCATGTTTGCTCCCGCCGACCGCTCGACCGGCGAATTCAACTACCCGCTGGCCCCCTGGACGCGGCGGCTGCCCGGCGTCGCCCAGCGCTACCTGGAAGAAGGCCAGCGCAAGAAAGCCGATCAAGCCGCGATGCGCTTGTGGCGCATCAACGAGACCATCTTCTCCGCCTTTCCGCATTACCTGGCGGCCTCGGGTGCGCCGGTCTTCGGATCGATGCCAGGCATCTCCATGCACATCGAGCTGGAGTTGCTGGTGCGGCTTGGCCTGTCGCCGCGCGAGGCGCTGGCCGCGGCCAGCAACAACTATGCGCTGCAATTCGGCTGGACTGAACTGGGACAGATTGCACCCGGACGCCGCGCCGATATCCTCGTCGTCGACGGCGACCCGACGGCGAATGTCTGGAACGCGCGCCGCATCTCCGGCCTGATTGTCGACGGCAACGTGATCGACCGCGAGGCGCTGCTGATCAACAAAAAATGAGAGCCCGGGGGGGGCAGCCGCGGCGGAGCGCTTGCGCGCCAGAGGGGTGGGGCGGCGCGGGAGGGTAATTGGGAGAACCCGGCCCCGATCGTTTAACGTATCGATAGGAGCCCGCTTGCAATGGGGCGACGCATGGCAAAGGAAATTATCGACTCCCCGCTCAGCATTTCTGCCCACAGACGCCACCACAACCGGTGGCTGATGCTGATTGCCGCATTCAAATTGAGCCAGGCGCTGCTGTTTGTCGCCATCGGCGTGGGCGCGCTGCGGCTGCTGCACAAGGATCTGGGCGACATGCTGCTCAATCTGGCCCACCACCTGCACTTCAACCCCGAGTCGCGCTTTGTGGATTTCATCCTGGATCGGGCTTCGATTGTGGATGACCGGATGCTGCGGCGCTTCAGCGTGGCGCTGTTCTCTTATGCCACGCTGGGCACGGTGGAGGGCATCGGCCTGTATTTTGAAAAAGCCTGGGCCGAATACCTTACCGTGGGCATCACCGCATCGTTTCTGCCCTGGGAGATCCTGGAGATCATTCGCCGCCTGACGCTGATGCGTGCGGGGCTGCTGATGGTGAATTTCCTGGTGTTTCTCTACCTGCTCAAGGTGATTGTGGAGCGGGGGAAGCAGAGCCGGATCGCGGGGACGGCGAAGGAGTAGCCTTTCATTCGCCTTCTATTCGCCTTACCATGATCGCGCCGCGCTGTCCAGTAGCGGAACCTGATGAGTAAACACTACATCTTGTGGTGGTGAAGTTTTCTTAGGCTATTAGACGAATTTCCCACACATCCCCACAAAGTTGCATGTCCTGACGTGCTTTTTCCCTTGCGGAAGGCAGAAAAACGGCTGTAGTATCGCTGATGTGGAGCAGGGTGGAGCGAAGTGGAGTCCAGTGGAGTTCGGGGGCTTCGGAAGAGCGGCCATGCAGAAACCGCTGATCAGGCCCAAAAGTGAGTTTACTCCCAAATGATTCCCGTCGCGAAGCGGCCGAAGTTTTGGGGAACCAGCCTGGCTAATGGGAGCAGGGCGGCAAAGTCGAGAGAACCAGTCGCGGATGCGAGAGCGGCCGCGGACGGCAAAGAGGCAGATCGGTGTTTCGGGGCAACAATCCGGCGAAGGTGGATGAGAAGGGGAGGCTGAAGATCCCTTCCGGGTTCAAGACGCTGCTCGACGCGGCCAATGTGACCCAGCTTTACATCACCTCGACGGACGGCAGGAGCGCCCAGATCTGGCCGCTGCCGGCCTGGGAGGCGCGGGAAAATCTGCTGGCAGAGCACAGCAACCTGGACGACGCGGTGGAGAAGTATTTGAACCTGACCAGCTATTACGGTCAGCAGGTGGAGATGGACAGCCAGTCGCGGGTGGTGCTGCCGCAGAAGTTGCGTGACAAGGGCAAGCTGGACGCCGAGGTGGTGGTGCTGGGCAAGCTGGTTTACCTGGAAGTTCAGAACGAGAAGGAGTTCGAAGAGCGCCTTCTGGGTTATGAAATGACGGCCGAGGATCGCAAGTCGGTGGCAGCGATTGTCCGGCAGAACAGTTGAACGGCAAACGCCCCTCAGGGGGAGCGCATGACGAAATCGAATGACCGCCATGTGCCGGTTCTTTTTCAGGAAGCGATTGATTTTCTCGATGTGCGCGCAGGCGGCACGTATGTTGACTGCACGCTGGGGCTGGGTGGGCACGCCGAAGGGGTTTTGCGGCGGCTGGGAGCAGAAGGCCAGTTGATAGCTTTCGACCGGGACCCTGAGGCGCTGGAGTTAGCCAAGACAAGGCTGGCGCGAGTTACGAATGAGTTAGGCAGCCAGGCGCCGAGAGTAACTCTGATTAACGAAGCGTTCAGCGGGATTGCAAGTTATGTAAAGCCGGCGTCGGTGGATGGGCTGCTGGCGGATTTTGGAGTAAGCAGCCTGCAGTTCGACGAGGCGCACCGGGGTTTCAGTTTTCAGGCCGCGGGTCCTTTGGATATGCGCATGGATACGCGCAGCGGACCGACGGCCGCACAGGTAGTGAATGAGGCGAACGAGCGCGAGCTTGCCGACCTCATTTACGAGTACGGAGAGGAAAGGAGGTCGCGGAGAATCGCCAGAGCCATTGTTCGGGGACGGCCGGTTACAACCACGGAGCAGTTAGCCAGGCTTATAACTCAAGCCGTCCCGACAATGAAACAAGAGCGCATTCATCCGGCGACCCGCACCTTTCAAGCTCTCCGTATCTACGTAAACCGCGAGTTGGACGAGATCAAGGCATTGTTCGAGGCCGCACCCAAGTTGCTTAAGCCCTCGGCAAGGCTGGTGGTGATCAGCTTTCACAGCCTGGAAGACCGGATCGCCAAAGACAGCCTACGGGAAGGCGCGCAGAAGGGAATCTGGGCGATTCTGACCCGCAAGCCGGTTACGGCGGGGGAAGAAGAGATGGAGCGCAATCCGCGCTCGCGCAGCGCCAAGCTGAGGGCGGCGGAGAGGCAGTAATCAGGTGTCAGGGGTCAGGGGTCAGGGAACGGACGACCGGAGCTGGCAAACCCGTAGGGGTTGGGCAAGGCAGCCGGAAAGTGGAGGCGGGCGGGAGTAGAGGAGACGGGACTTGGATCTGTTGCAGTTGTCGGCTTGTAACTGATCCCTGACCCCTGATCCCTGACCCCTTGCCAAGCAGGAGAGGCAATCATGGCGGCAATCGCGACAACTTATTTTGAAACGGGCCGCAGCCTCGGGCAGCGGATTCGCGAGCGCAACGATGAGTTGCTGGCCTTGCAGCCTTTGCGGCGCCGCGGGGTGCGCACGCCGGAGTTTCCGTTTGCGCGGCACTTCGACAATTCGCGGCTGGTGAAGGCTCCGGACCCGGTGCGGGTACGCGAGATGCGCCTGTTTTCCGCGGCCATTGCAGTGCTGTTCTCGCTGGTGATGATTTACGGATTGCAGCATTTTTCCGCCATTGAAGGCGGCTACCGCGTGGAGACTGAGAAACAGACCGTGGAGCAGTTGCGGGAAGAGAATCGCCAGTTGCGATTGGCAGAGGCACAACTCACGCAGCCGGGGCGCATCGACACGATGGCGCGCCAGTTGGGGCTTGCGGAACCGGCGCCGGGCCAGGTGATTCATCCCAATGCGCGGCCCGATGCTTCTGCTCCCGTGCTTGCGCAGGTAACTCCGCCGGCTGCGCCGGTGCGGTAAGACAAGCTATTAGCTTCTAGCTACTAGCTACTAGCTCCGAATTGCGGCCGACAAAGTCTTGGGCGAGCAATGGCAGCCTTCTAAGAACTTGTCCAAGAACCGGGTTCGGGGAAGGCCGGATTGGGTTCGCGGTTTCCCACCCATTCGCAAAAAACGCGAATGGATGGGGCAGGGGGCGTTTGTGGAGGGTTGAAGGTGGGCAAATTGGAGTTTTAGACAGGTTCTAATTCAGAAGCAAAAGCGGCTTTCAGGCTGAGAACAGCTGAGAGCTAGAAGCTAAAAGCTCAGAGCTGTTCAGGCCCGCGGAGCCATTTCTCATGCAGTTACCCGTTCGAGCCAACCGGAACCGCAACGGCGCAGCGCGCGTCATCCCACTGAAGCGGGCGCGCTTCTGGCTGATCTGCCTGTTCTTTCTGCTTTGGTCGCTGGCCATCGGGGGAAGGCTGTTCTGGCTGCAGGTGGTGCGCCACAAGGAGTTCGTGGAGCGGGCAGAAAAGCAGCAGTTGCGCACCTTTGAAGTGGCTCCGCGGCGCGGCGTTCTATTTGACCGCAACCTGCACGAGCTGGCCATGACGGTGCAGGCGGACTCGTTCTATGCGGTGCCCAGCGAGATCGACGAGCAACAAAGGCCGGAATGGATCGAGGAGTCGGCACCTGCGCTGGCCGGGGTGGTTCACACCGATGCGGGCGACGCGCCGACCAGCGAGGCGCAGATTGCCGAGCGCATGGGCAACGGGCACAGCTTTGCCTGGGTAGCGCGCCGGGTGACGCCCGAGGTTGCCGAGCGAGTGCGGGCGCTGAACCTGAAGGGCGTGTACTCGCAGAAGGAGTTTCAGCGCTTCTATCCGGACAACGAGATTGGCGCCCAGATGCTGGGCTATGTGGGCGCCGACGACAATGGTCTGGGTGGATTGGAGCAGAAGTTCGAGCCGCAACTGCACGGCGCGCCGGGCCGCATGTATACGGCCATGGACGCGCGGCGGAAGGTGCTTGGCTCGAGCGAGCACGAGCCGGAGGCGGGGCAGAACCTGGTTCTGACGATCGACGAGAACATTCAGTTTCTGGCCGAGCGCGCGCTGGACAAGGCCATGGAGCACACCCATGCAGACAGCGGCACGGTGGTGGTGCAGGATGTGCACACGGGGCAGATCCTGGCCCTGGCGATCAGGCCAACATTCAATCCGAACATGGCGCGCAAGACCACGCCGGCGCTGTTGAAGAACCATGCCGTGAGCGACGTCTACGAGCCGGGCTCGGTCTTCAAGCTAGTCACTTACTCCGCTGCGCTGGAGCAGCACGTGACCACGCCCGACGACATGATCGACTGCCAGGGCGGGCAAATGTCTCTTCCCGGGCGCATTATTCACGACGACAAATCGGACCACTACGGCGTGATCACGGTGCACGAGGCGCTGGAGCACTCGAGCGACGTAGCCGCCGTAAAGCTGGCGCAGAAGGTGGGACAGGACAAGTTCTACGAATTCATCCGCAGCTTTGGTTTTGGCGCGCGAACCGGCATGGAATTGCCTGGCGAGACGCGCGGATTGCTGCAGCCTGTGAAGCGCTGGGGCACAACATCGTATGCGTCCATCGCCATCGGCCAGGAGGTGGCCGTAACCCCGGTGCAACTGGTGTCGATGGTTTCGACCATCGCCAACGGAGGCATCTATCTGCCGCCGCACGTGCTGATGCCGGGGCAGGTAGGGAGCAATGCACAGAAGTCCGCGGCGCCGCTGACGCCGGAGCCGTTCAAGGCGGGGGGCGACTTGCCCAACCCTCTGCCGGCAGGCGCGCATCGGGTGCTGTCGGAGCTGACCGCGGCGCAGATGCGCAAGATGATGGAGGGCGTGGTGCTCTACGGCACGGGCCGGGGAGCGCAACTGAACGGGTACTCCTCCGGGGGCAAAACCGGCACCGCACAGAAGATCGATCCGATGACACACACCTACTCGAAGACCATGCACATCGCCTCGTTCGCAGGCATCGCGCCGGTGAACAATCCGGTGATCTCGGTGGCGGTGGTGATCGACAATCCCAGGGGCGGGTCGTACTACGGCGCGGCGGTGTCGGCACCGGTGTTCACCGATGTAGCGCAGCAGGTGCTGGAGTACCTGGGCGTTGCGCACGACATCGGGGTGAACGCGCCGCGGGTGAAGAAGCTGGCTCCATCCGACATTGCGGAAGACGATGCGCACGGCCAGGACGCCGACGTGAATGCGATGTTCGCGGCCGTCAACGATTTGCCCATCGACGACCCGCTGCGGGCGGGGCCAGAGGCGGCGAGTGCGCCGGCCAAGGCCGCGCAGCCGGCCACACAAGCAGGGAACACGCCGCCGAGCCAGCCGGCCCAGGCCAAGCCGGGCAGCGCGCAAGACGCAAAAGAAGCGACACAGGCTGCGCCGCAGACTGCGTCGCAGACTGCGCCCGCAATCGAGCAGACGGCGGCGAAAACGGTGATGGTCAGCGAGGCGCGCAAGCTGAAGGTGCCATCGCTGGTAGGCCTGCCCCTGCGCAAGGTGATTGAGCAGGCCGCCGCCGCGGGGCTGGAAGTGCAGATCGCCGGCAGCGGAACGGTGCGCGAGCAGGCGCCCGCCGCCGGCTCCATGGTGGCCGCGGGGACGCAGATCGTGGTGCGCTGCGCGCGGTGAAACGGCCAACCATCCCTGTGGGGCGGGCCTAACGCTGGAGTCGAATTTGCGGTCTGTGTGAGAAAAATGAAAAGGGCCCGGGCCTGAAGGCCCCGTACTTTGGCTCTCTTTTCAGGGGGTTGAAACCCCCTGCTCCCTCCGGAATATCGGATCTACAACTGTAGTACCAAGGCGCCTACCGCTCCGCAGGCGCCTCGCCGCCGAACCAGGCATACAGAGCTACGGCTGCGAAGCAGACCACCGGGACCAGATAGGCCGCCTGCAAGCCGCTCGCATCCGCCAGCACCCCCATCACCTTGGTCAGAGCCGCGCCGCCCAGGATGGCCATCACCAGCAGCGAGCCAGCGGTTTTGGTTTTGTCGCCCATGCCCTTCAACCCCAGTGCAAAGATGGTGGGGAACATAATCGACATGAACAGGCTGGTGGTGAGCAGGCACATTGCGCCCACCCATCCGGGCCGCAAGACCGCGAACAGGCCCAAGGCCACATTCACCACGGAATAGAAGCCCAGCATGGTGCGCGCATGGAAGTGCTTCATGAGCCACGCCGAGCTGAAGCGGCCCACGGCAAAGGCCGCCAGGGTCCCGGTAAGCATGTAGCCTGCGGTCTTGTCGCCTACTCCGGTCGCCGACCGCACGTAGAGGATGAAGTAGCTCCAGGTGCCGACCTGCGCGCCGACATAGAGGAACTGGGCCAGCACGGCCAGAACAAAATGCCGCTGAAACAAGCGGACGTGTTTCGCCGGCCCCGCGTCTTCGCGCGAAACATCCTCCTTGGCCGCGTCGGGGAATTTGGTCATCAGCACCATGAAGGCCCAGAGGAAGGCCAGCGAGCCCAACACCAGGTAGGTGGGAACCACGCGCAGCGTCTCGGAGTGCAGATAAGCCTGCATGGTTCCCGCAGCCCGCTTGGCCGCCGTCTCCGCGCCGGTGAACTCGACGCCGGAAAAGATGAACACCGTCCCCACCAGGCCCGCCGTAATGGAACCAAGCGGATTGAAGGCCTGCGAGAGGTTCAGACGCCGTTCGCTCGAAGCTGTTGGACCCAACTGCGCAATGAAGGAGTTCGCTCCGGTCTCGAGGAAGGAGAGGCCGCAGCCGATGACAAATTGCGCCGCCACAAAGAACAGGTAGACCTCGGCATGCGCCGCCGGCCAGAACAGCCAGCAGCCGCTGCCCATCAGGATCAGCCCGGTCACGAGGCCCGTTTTGTATCCGAAGTAGCGCATCAGTTGACCGGCCGGGATGGCCATGAGGAAGTAGCCAACGAAGATGCCGATCTGCAACTGCGCCGCGCCGGAGCGGTTGATTTCGAACGACTTCATGAACTGGCGGATGAGAAAGTCGGTTAGATTGTTGGGAATTGCCCACAGGAAGAAGAGCGGCGTGACGACGAGGAACGGGATGAGACGCCCGTGGGGAATGAGCGGAGCTTCAAAATCGTCTTCAAACTCGGCCTGGTTTGTTCGAATGGATCCGGTAGAAATGCTCAAGGCTCTCGCCCTCCACAGACGATTCACGTACGACGGCGGAGACGCTTTCACGCTCCGCGCGAACCAAGTCGCCTGTAAATCGTTGCACCAGTTCTACTCAATCGGGATTGC
>JARLGE010000212.1 GCA_031296215.1 Occallatibacter sp. | reverse complement strand
GCGCCCACCGCGAAAGCCAGCTCATCGGCGTTGGTCGCATTGCGGAACAGGTTCACAACAAAGTCGCCCGTGCGCACATAATGCGTCAGGTTGGAATACATGGGGTCGCCAAACGGGTAATAGCCGATGTCCTGAATCACGCACCCGCCATAGGCGTACGCCCGCGCATGCTCCAGCTCCGCCGCCGTCAGGTTCGGGTAGCGGCTCAGCAGCAGCGGCACAATCGAGTCCTTCCAGGTCAGGTCGATCAGTTGCTCGTGCGTGAGCAGGGAATAGGCCCGCGCCTCACCGCCCCATGGCAGCAGCAGCGCCAGCATCAGCAACGCAATGGCCCGAAATCCCGGCAACACAGATCCTCTCTAGGCGAGCCCCGAGGCCGCGGGTTGCTTGCCCTTCGGTCCGTCTTTCCCATGGCGATGGGCTGGACCAAACCTGGCGCATCCTTGGATGCAACTGGCTGTCGCGTCAATCTAAAGGTGAGATGCACAGAAGCCGAATTGCGCCGTATCCGGTCCAGGCCCCTTTGGCAAATCCACAAGACCCTGGGTGCCCCGGGGCTTCGATAGGGAGCCTGGTGCCCCAGGTCTCGTCCGCCGCGGCGGAAGACCTGGGCAAGCACGAACCCCAACCCGCCAGAACGCAAATTGCTTTAAAATGGTTCCAGCATGCAGCTTCCCCCTGGGACCTCGATTGTCGTCTCGCTCGCCGGCCTCATCGCCGTCACCACTTGGCGTCTGCGCGAGGTTCGCACCGCGGTTTCCCTCCGCAAAATCGTCATCCCGCCCCTCGGCATGGCCACCGGCTTTTGCATGTTCCTGGTCCCCGCCTTCCGCATTCCCTGGGCCTGGGCCGGCGCGGCCTTCCTCATCGGCGCCGTCGCCCTGGCTTACCCGCTGCTGCTGACCACGCGGCTCATCCGCATGGGCAACGCCATCATGATGAAGCGCTCCAGCGCCTTCCTCGCCGTGCTGTTCGTGCTGGCCGCCATCCGTTTCCTGGCCCGCGGCTACTTCGACACCATCCTCACCGTGCAGCAGTCCGCCGGCCTTTTCTTCATCCTCGCCTTCGGCATGATCGTCCGCTGGCGCGCCAAGCTGCTCGTCGACTTCCGCAAGCTCACCGCCCAGTACGCCCCCGAAGCTGCCCAGTAGACGCTTACCTTCCGCGTAAAATGGACCTGCGGGTACGCGATGCAGAGAAAACAAATCATCCAATGGATAGTCCTGGGGGTTCTCGTCGCCGGCGCCCTCGTCCTGCGCCTCACCGGCCTCACGCCCGCTGGCTTTCACGCCTTCCGCTTCGGCCCCAACCCGCTCGACCGCCTTCAGTTCCTCTTCGCCGTTGTCCCCTGGCTCGTCTTCAGCCTCTATTGGGAATACGCCGCCAAAAACGCCGCCCCCGTCCACTCTTCCGAATCGAAATCCTCCCGCGCCGTCCACGTCTTCCTCACCAATGCTGCCGTCCTGCTTGAGATCGTCCAGTTGCACGCCATTCCCCGCTACCTGCCGCTCTCAGCTCCGATCCTCGCCGCGGGCATGGCCGTCTCAACCCTCGGCCTCGTCCTCTGCATCTGGGCCCGCCGACATCTGGGCCGCAACTGGTCCGGCAACATCACCATCAAGGTCGGCCACCAGCTCATCCGCTCCGGCCCCTACAGGCTCCTGCGCCACCCCATTTATACCGGCATCCTGACCATGTACGCGGGAACGGCCATCGTCTCTGGCAGCACCCTTGCCCTCGTCGGCCTGGCCATGGCCCTGTTCGCCTACGCCCGCAAGCTTCGCCTCGAAGAAGCCAGTCTACGTGTCGCCTTCCCCGCGGATTACGAAGCCTACCGCCGCCAAACCTGGGCTCTGATCCCAGGCCTCTTCTAGCAGCACCGATTCCGATCTCTGACCCCTGATCCCTGACCCCTGACCCCTGTTCTTTGCCGTAAACTACTTCTTCAAGGAGAAGACCCCATGTCCTACCCGCAGAACTACCGCTATACCCGCGAACACGAGTGGATCGCCCTCGACGGCTCCATCGGCACAATCGGCGTTACCGATTACGCCCAGAACTCCCTCGGCGACATCGTCTACGTGGACGTGCCCAAGGTCGGCGACGCGGTCACCGCCAACCAGACCTTTGGCTCGGTCGAGAGTGTCAAAGCGGTCAGCGACCTCTACTCGCCCGTCACCGGCACGGTCACGGCCACCAACGACGAGCTCAAGTCCTCGCCCGACAAGATCAACGAAGCCCCGCACGAGAGCTGGATCATCAAAGTCGCGCTCGCCAACCCCGCCGAACTCGAAAAGCTCCTCGACGCCGCCGCCTATGAGGCCTTCATCGCGGAAGAAACCGGCTCCTGAGGGATCAGGAAACAGGGGCCCTGGCCCAATTCCCGCACAGACGCTCCGTGCCCCATCCATTCGCGCTTTTTGCGAATGGGTGGGAGACCACAAAGCCAATCGGCGAAAATGATCCGTGACCCCTTGACCTCTAAAGGAACCGCTATGCGTTATTTGCCCAAATCGCCCGCCGAACGCCTTGCAATGCTCGCCGACATCGGCGCCCAGTCCATCGACGACCTGTTCTCCGTCATCCCCGCCGAGTACCGCCTCGACCGCGATCTCGACGTCCCCCGCCAGCACGGCGAGAGCGAGATCATCGACTACTTCCGCGCCGCCGCCGCGCAGAACACCACCGGCTACACCAGTTTCCTCGGCGCAGGCGCTTATCGCCACTACCGCCCCGTCATCATCGATTCCCTGGTCCAGCGCGGCGAATTCCTCACCAGCTACACGCCCTACCAGGCCGAGATCACGCAGGGCACCCTCCAGGCCATCTTCGAGTTCCAGACCATGATCGCCGAGCTGACCGGCATGGACGTGGCCAACGCCAGCATGTACGACGGCTCAACCGGCGCGGCCGAAGCCGTGATGATGGCCGTCCGCGTCACCGGCCGCCACAAGGCCGTCGTCGCCGCAACCGTCCATCCCGAGTACCGCGAAGTCCTCGCCACCTACGCCAAACATCAGGGCCTGCCCTCCACGCTCGTCCCCTACGACCCGGAGACAGGCCGCGTCAATCTCACTGCACTGGACGCTGCGGTGTCCGCAGACACCGCAGCCATTTTGGTCCAGAGCCCCAACTTCTTTGGCGTCGTTGAAGACATACCCGCCATCGCCGCCATCGCCCACGCCAAGGGCGCTCTGCTCATCGTCTCCATCGCAGAGGCCATCTCCCTCGGCGTCGTCCGCCCGCCCCTCGAAGCAGACATCGTCAGCATGGAAGCCCAATCTTTCGGCGTCGCCCTCAGCTACGGTGGACCCTTCTGCGGCGTCATTGCCTGCAAGGAGCAGTTCATTCGCCAGATGCCCGGCCGCCTAGTCGGCCAGACTGTTGATTCGAATGGATACCGCGGCTTCGTCTTGACGCTTGCCACGCGCGAGCAGCACATCCGCCGCGAGAAAGCCACCTCCAACATCTGCACCAATCAAGCTCTCGTCGCCTTGATGGCCACCATCTTCCTCACCATTTATGGGAAAGAAGGCATCCGCGAACTCGCCGAGCACAACCTCGCCAAAGCCGACTACGCCGCCAAAACCTTCGCCGCCCAACCCGGCGCAAAAGTCTTGTTCCAAAGCTCGCCCCGCTTCCACGAGTTCGTTCTCGAAACCCAGGAGTCCACCGAATCCCTGAGCCAGCGTCTCCTCGCAGGCAAGATCGTCGGCGGCGTAGCCCTCAGCCGCTGGTATCCGGAACTGCCCAACGCTACATTGTGGTGCACTACTGAAGTCATCACCAAGGAACAGATCGATACGGCGGCGCGGGTGTTGGCTGGGTTGACCATCTTGGCGTGATTGGAGGCGATTCATGCTTGAAATGATTTTCAACTTCTTGCCCGAGTGGCTTGCGCTCTACAAGACTCCAATGAGCTCGGGAACAAGGCAGTGGTGGGGAAAGGCTCGAAAGCTGGGATGCGCTCCGTTTGTCATAGTCGCCACATTCTGTCTTGGCGGGTTCACAACGGTTCTCGATTTCGGCTGGAGTGCGCTGATCGAACATCAAGCGATAGGCGGCTTCGGTCTAACTTTCCATCTCGTCTGGTGGTTTTCAGGTGCTCTGGTTGTTGCAACAGTTGAGTGGTTTTTGAATGAGAGCCGTTTTCGACTTCCATCGAAGCCGGCCCCAAGCGATAGGCTTAGCCGCTCGGATTGCATTTGATGGGCTTTGTAACAAGGGCACGGCTTTAGCCGGGCCGCAACCGCAGTAGAGAGGAGAGTGGGCTTTAGCCCCTGCCATGGCGCATCCGGCCCGCAATGCTGCTCCCGCCAACATTCTTAACTCGTCGCGCATCTTTTTCGCGACGACAAAGACGAGCATGGGCATTCGATTGCTGCAGTCAGAGCGCAATGCCAACCTTCTCGTCGATGTGCTGCGTTCGCTTGTTGCCGAGCATCGC
>JARLGE010000211.1 GCA_031296215.1 Occallatibacter sp. | reverse complement strand
CGCGAACGCGTGGTGGCCAGAACCCCTTACATTCTTGTTTACCGCATCGTTTCCGGAAGGGTTCGCGTTCTCCGGGTCTACCACGGAGCAAGGAGATGGCCGGATCAGTTTTGATCCCTATCGGCTTCGTTTCCCGGTGACGATCGGCCTTGCGCCGGAAGCCTGTCGCGGGCGGATGCGCCGCTGCGGTCAAGTTGAAATCTATCGCTTCAGGCGCGCGTAGAGCGCGTCCGCGCCTCGGCGCGTGAGGGCGCAGACGGCGTTCAGGTTGCATTTGAAGTGGATGGTGGCGGGCAGGTCCTGCCACCGGGCCGCGTTGTCTGGCGCGGCTGCCTTGACGACGATGAAGGTTTCACCCGTGCTGGTTTTGACGATTCCCCTGGAGGGGTCAAACCCGACCAGCTCGTCGTCGCCTTCGAGGGCGTACGGTGTGGGTTCTTCCAGCGCTTTTTTTCTTGCCGCCCGCAGGCGGGCAAATGATGCCTGGGCAGCAGAAGTCTGAGCAGCCGAGGCGCCGGCAACGGCGCGCAGGACCTCGGCGCGCTTCAACCAGTCAGCCTGCTCGTCCAGGGCAGGGAAGTCCGGAGAAAAACTCCAGGAGGAGGCTTCTTCATAGGCTCGCCCGGAGCATGGAATCGCTCCCTGCGCGGCGATGGAGCTGGCTTGGCCATCGGGGCCGGCGTCCAGTTGAAAGAGGTCCTGGCCGCGCTCGCGCTCGAGTTCCCGGGCTTCCAATCCGGCCAATTCAGCCTGGTCCGCGGAACCGATGCCGGAGGCCACCGCTCCGGCCTGGGGGCCGCTGGCGGTTGCGGCAATCGCGGCGGCCCGGCGGGGATCGAACTTGACAAGGACGCTTTTGAAGCACAGCACATAGCCGGCGGAATCCCTGAGCTGGAAGAGGACCGAGAGCGGACGGGGCGGATTGCCGACCGCAATCGAGAACTCCTCATGCCGCGCGGGATCGCCGGGTTCGACCACCAGCCGGTATGCAGGTTGCTTGTCCCAATTCAGGATCAGATGTCCCTTCAACCCATCCGCACTGAAGGCGACCGATCCTAAATCGCGACTGCTTGTGTGAGCGGCGGGGCGCAGGGCAAAGTCTGCGAAGGCGATTCCAGCCAGAATGCCGAGCACGGCAGCAGCCACGCCAAAGATGTAGATGCGGCCAAATCCGGACTGCGGAGAAGCGCTCGGGGGCGATAGGAGAACGGGGTCCGCGACTGCGCTGTCTGTTTGGGGCTGGTCCTCGCCGGCGCTGACGGTCTCGGGAGTCTGCAGTCCGGCCTCCGCTGTCCCGGCCTCTCCCTCTTGCTGGGTTTCCTCTGTCATCCGGAACGTTCCTTTCCCGGTGTTCGAAACTCCAATGGTGGAATCATTTCCATTGGACCACGCATCGGCATTCGTGGAAACAGCAATCCTTGGCAGGGGACAATCTGTGTTACTGGCAGAAACAGGAGGCCCGGCGGCGGGACTTTGCCCGGCGCCCGGCGGACGCCGCAAATGCTCTACACTGGGTTTGAGCGGGACGAAGCAAAGTGCCGCAAGCGCAGAGGCGGAAGTTAGGCGGATCTTTTTCGATGAGCAGCGAAGGAAGCAGCGAGAGAGTTATTAAAACCGTTACGACCCGGATCCTGTTGGCGACCGCGGCCAGTTTCCCCTTTGTCCTGTGGTACGCGCATCGCAACGAAAACGCCGGCGTGGCCCTGCAGAATGGGCCGTTGCAGGCAACCCGGCTGTATACGGGCGCGGACGGGCAGACCCACTCAGACGATATTCAGATGAAACTGTCTCCGCTGGCTGGAGCGCCGCCGACGATTGAACAGTCGGAGCCGGTCACGGTATCCCACTCCTACCTGGAGCGAGCGGCTCCGGGAACGTTTCAAAGCTGGCACAATTCGGCCGCGCGCCGCTACATGATCACGATTCACGGCCGGGCGGAGATTGGGATTGCAGGCGGGCAAAAGGTGATTGTGGAGCCGGGGAGAATCTGTCTGACGGAAGACCTTGCGGGCCAGGGTCACACTTTTCGCGTTCTAGGCTCCGACGAATGGGTCGCGCTGTTTGTGGATCTGCCCAACTAAATGCAATGCGGCCCAGGGAAAGCCCCATGGGCCGCAGATCGCAAGCGCGAGATGGACTGGTTCTACCGCGTGAGTTTGGCGCTGGCCGACGCGCTGCCATGGATGAGGGTGCAATCGCCAATCTGGTCGCAGCGGTAATGGACGCCGAAGGGAAAGTCGGGCCAATCGATGGCGCTGGTTTCGGCGGCGGACTTGTCGAGGACGAAGGTCTGGCCCTCGCGGGTTTCGATGGTTCCGGTTCCGGAGTCGTACCCGGCGATGGTAGCGTCCCCCTGCATCACGAGCAAAAACGGCGCGGCGGTTGAGGTGGCTGGTTCGAGGCGGGTGGCCGCCTCGGGGGCAGCGGGCGCGCTGGGAGAGACGCCGGACTGGAGCCCGGCGGTCTGGTTCTTGCCGGAACCTTTCATCCAGTTAAAGAGCTTGCTGATGCCATGCTTTTTGTGGACGCCCGGATGGGGGGCGGATTTGTCGCTGACCGGCGACGAAAGAGCCGACCCGGCGCTGTCTTTCTTCTGAGGATCGGCCTGGCTGAGCAGGGAGGTAACAGGGCCGGTATAGGACGCCGGCAGGGTGTTCAAACCGGCAGCGTGGGCCTGGAGCGAGGGCGAAACCGGGGGCGCGACGGAGGCTTGCCCATCGCCAGCAAGGAAGGCCAAGGCTAGCCCAAACATCAGTCCGAGTCCGGTGGCCGCGGCAACAAGTGTGTAGGCCGAGTTTCTGGCATCCAAGCCGACTTGAGCGGGAACAAATGGGCGATAAGCAACCGAATTCCTCGACGGGTACAGTTGTTGGGCAGCTTCGTGCATGAGACGGCGCTCCTTGAAGTGTGTTTACTGAGGCCAGTCTACTGAATCAGCGGGATTCGGCCAGGCGCTTTTGCGATTGGGAGTGCATCGAAAGTTGTAAGTGAATCCACTTGGTAATGATGTGCTGTTCCTGTGTTTTTCGCATCAGGATTCGTTGCTCACAATTTCGTCGAATTGCATCAGGGCTTCCCTTCCAGGACATCGCGGAGCGCGAAGCTGGTTTCCAGACGCGTGACGCCGGGCAGGCGGGAGAGCTCATTCTGGTGGAGGCGGCCGTAGTCGTCGATGCCGGCCACACGCACCTGGAGCATGTAGTCGTACTGGCCTGCCATCAGATGGCAACTGACGATGCCCTTCGATTTACGGATGGCGGCCTCAAAGGCGGCCAGCACCGGCGCCGACTGGCGCTCCAAGGTGACGCGGATGAAGACAGTCATGCGCTTGCCGAGGAGACGGTCGTCGATCTGGGCGCGGTAACCGCGGATGGCGCCGGCGGTCTCAAGAGCCTGGATGCGGCGCGAGGCGGCGGAGGCGGACAGGCCCACCGCTTCGCCGACCTCGTAGTTGGTGGCGCGGCCGTGGCGCTCCAGGTGATGGAGAATCGCCTCGTCCAACTCGTCGAGACCAGGATCCCCGAGGTCAGGGTCGCCGAGGCCGGGATTTTCTTGGCGGGACGCGTGTTTTTCCGCGGCTTCGGGGTTCACCGAGCTTGATTGTTGCGCGATCAGGCTGTTCTTGACACGTTTCGTTCCCATGGGGCAGTTTTATCACGAAGTTTGCACACATTGGAAGCCGGTTGCGCCGTAGGATTCTTGGCAGATGTTCCCCGGATGCGGGCGCGGCGCTCTTTGAGCCCTGCCCGAAAAAATGAACGGACGCCGCGCTTTGCCGACTTGCGAGTGCGCCCCATCCGGCATCGAACCCGACAGGCGAGGAGAAACAGCGATGATCATCGGCGTTCCCAAAGAGATCAAGGACAACGAAGCCCGGGTGGCGGTCACTCCGGCGGGCGTGAAGGCACTTGAAGAGGCCGGGCACACGGTGCTGGTGGAGACCCAGGCCGGCGCGCAATCGGGCTTCGACGATGCGGAGTACCAGAATGCCGGCGCGGAGATTGTGGGCGAGGCCGGCTACGCGTGGGGCAAGGCCGACCTGGTGGTCAAGGTCAAGGAACCCATCGAGAGCGAGTACGTGTTCTTCCGCGAGGGGCTGGTGCTGTTTACGTATTTGCACCTTGCGCCGCTGCCCGGGCTGACGGACGAGCTGCTGAAGAAAAAGGTCATCGGCATTGCCTATGAGACAGTCCGCGACCGCCAGAACACGCTGCCGCTGCTGACGCCGATGAGCGAGGTTGCGGGACGGATGAGCGTGCAGGTGGGGGCAACGTATCTGGAGAAAGAGCGCGGTGGGCGCGGGATTCTGCTGGGCGGCGTTCCGGGCGTTGCGCCAGCCAACGTGACCATTATCGGCGGCGGCGTGGTGGGCACCAACGCGGCCAAGATCGCGCTCGGCTTCGGCGCCAAGGTGACGTTGGTGGACGTGAGCATGAGCCGGCTGCGCGAGCTGGACGACATCTTCGGCGGCAGGCTCTACACGCTGGCCTCGAACAGCTACAACGTGGCGCAGGCGACTCGGGAGGCCGACCTGGTGATCGGCGGCGTGCTGATTCCCGGCGCGACGGCGCCCAAGATCGTGACCAAAGCGATGGTGTCTCAGATGAAGAAGGGCGCGGTGATTGTGGACGTGGCCATCGACCAGGGCGGATGCGTGGAGACGGCGCGGCCCACCTCGCACTCCAACCCCAGCTACAAAGTCGACGGCGTGGTTCACTACTGCGTGACCAACATGCCGGGCGCGGTGCCGCACACCTCCACGCTGGCGCTGACCAACTCGACGTTCCCGTATCTGCTGCGCATCGCCAACCTGGGCGCGCGCGAGGCGCTCAAGCAGGACGATGGGTTTGCGGAGGGGCTGAACACCTGGATGGGCACACTGACCCACCGCGGCGTGGCCGAGAGCCAGCAGCGCGAGTGGACCGCGGCGGCGAGCGTGCTGGCGTAAAGACAGGGACGCGAGGACCTGGGACTGAGGAACCGGCGGGAGGGCGGCGTGTGGCTTTTCCCTTCCCGCGACGGCTCATTGGAGAGGGCCGTCGCAGGTGGATTGGACCGCAACGATTATTTCCCTGACGCCGTGCAACGCGGGTCGGCAATCTCGACGCGGCGGTTCTTCGCTCTGCCCGCGTCGGTTGCGTTATCTGCCACCGGCTTCGTCTTGCCATAGCCCTTGGCGGTCAGCCGTGCGGCGGCAATGCCATGCTGCGTGAGCCAGGCGACGACCGCGTGTGCGCGGGCTTCCGACAGCGTCTGGTTATAGGCATCGTTGCCT
>JARLGE010000210.1 GCA_031296215.1 Occallatibacter sp. | reverse complement strand
TACCAGACGCGGCAGGAGTTGGCCGGGTACATGGGCTGTCCCTTGGTGCAGCCAAAGGCCTTGCCGAACTCGTCGAAGTTCTGCACGCTTCCGTTGGTGCGCCAGCGGCCGGGCGAGTGCGGATCGGTGAGCGCCGACTGGCGGGCCGAGGCTTCGGTCTGGTTCTGGCACCAGACCTGGGCAAAGCCCAGGAAGAAACGCTGCGCCTCGGAATAGCCGTCCACCTGGCCGGTAATGGATTTGTGCTGGGCGGCGAGGGTGTCCTCAAGCGCCATCCAGGCGATGCGCAATCCGCCGTTGTCGGCTGTGTTTTCGCCCAGGGTGAGCTTGCCGTTCAGCTTCTGCGCCGCCGCGTCGCCGTGCGCCGGGGCCGCCTCAAACCCCGAGTACTCGTCGGCCACGCAGTCGGTCCGCTGGGTGAAGGCCTTGCGGTCGGCCTCGGTCTGCCACTCGCGCAGGTTGCCTTTGCCGTCGTACTTCGAGCCCTGGTCGTCGAACCCGTGGGTCATCTCGTGGCCGATCACCACGCCGATGCCGCCGAAGTTGACCGCCGGGTCGACGGTGAAGTCGAAGAAGGGCGGCTGCAGAATGCCGGCGGGGAAGTTGATGTCGTTGTTGGACGAGCTGTAATAGGCGTTGACCGTGGGCGGGGTCATGCCCCACTCCTTCTCGTCCACGGGCTTGCCCAGCTTGTTCAAGTTGTAGTTGCGCGAGAAAACCCCGTCGCGGTGCAGGTTGCCGATCAGGTCGTCGCGGCTGACCTTGAGCGCCGCGTAGTCGCGCCACTTCTCCGGATAGCCGATCTTGTTGCGGATCATGGCCAGCTTCTCTTCCGCGGCCTTCTTGGTTTCGTCGCTCATCCAGGGCAGGGTCTTGATGTCGTCGCCGAGCGATTTTTCCAGAGCCGCCACCAGTTTGTCCATGCTGTCTTTGGCCGCGGGTGGAAAGTTCTGCTTCACCCAGTCCTGGCCTACGGCCTCGCCCAGCGCGCGGTCGGTCATGGCGGTGCACTGCTTCCAGCGCGGCGTGGGCTCCTTTTGCCCCTGCAGCGTCTTGCCGAAGAAGGCGAAGCTCTCGTCGAAAAAGGCCTTGGGCAGGTTCTCCGCCGCGCCGTGGATGGTGTGCCAGCGGAGGTAGGACTTCCAGGCGTCGACCGGCTCCTTGGCAATCAGCTCGTTGACGGCCTTGAAGAAGTTGGGTGTGGCCACGTTGAGCGTCTCAAAGGGCCTGATCTTGACCGCCTTGAAGTAGACGGAAAAGTCGAAGTCGGGAGCCAGCTTCTGGAAGTCGGCCAGGGTGTAGATGTGATAGCGGTTCTCCGGCTGGCGCAGGTCGGTGCGGCTGGTAGAGGCCTTGGCCAGCGCGGTCTCGATTTCCATCACCGAGGCAGCCTCTTTGCCGGCTTGCTCGGGCGTGTCGCCGGCCAGCGCGAACATCTTGGTCACGTGCTCCACATACTGCTTGCGGATCTCGCCGAAGTGCTTGTTGTCCACGATGTAGTAGTCGCGATCGGGCAGCGACAGGCCGGCCTGGCCGATCTCCGCGATCTGCTTGGAGGAATCCTTCTCGTCCTGCCCCACGCTG
Source organism: Occallatibacter sp. (assembly GCA_031296215.1). Classification (GTDB taxonomy): domain Bacteria; phylum Acidobacteriota; class Terriglobia; order Terriglobales; family Acidobacteriaceae; genus Telmatobacter. The sequence continues at coordinate 3,158 of JARLGE010000210.1, read as the reverse complement.
AACCGGTAGAGTGGGACGGGGCTGCCCTGGGAGGCCAGGCCGGCTATGAGCGTGGCGAGATGGTGCGCGTCTTTCAGGTCAGCGATGCGCTTGAGCGCGGGTTGAAGGGGATCGAGGCCCTTCTGCTCGACGAGACCGGTGTTCATACAGGCGGCAAAGTAATTGCCGTATTTCTTTTCCAGCGATGTCTTGGGGTTCTTCGCGGCCGCATCCAGTTCCTGCCAGAGCAGGTAGCGGTTGCGCTCGCCGAGCAGCGAGAAAGAGCGCGCCCAGCGCACCTGGTCGGCGGGGATGGCGTTGTTCTTCACCCAGTTGCCGCAGGCGTATTGATAGAAGTCCGAACACGGGTCGGCGGTCTTGTCGATGGCCGAAAGGTCGAAGCTCTTGATGGCCGCCGGCGGCGCGGGTTTGGATTCGTCGGTCTGTGCGGACGCCGGTACATACGCCAAGGCGGTCACGACGCCCAGAATCAGGACGGGAACAAGGCGAAGACAGTTCATGGAGGATCCCCTTTGCAAGCATGTTCTACTGGCCGCGGCGTCAACCCGAAAGATTGCCCGGCGCGTGGAGCGCCGGAGCGCGGGACAGGATGGAATTTCGGGCAGCCAATCAGGAGCAGGCCGCATTGCAAAGAAGGCTATCACGCGACAGGGAACAGGGAACAGGGACGTGCGGACTCTAAGGGACTAGGGACGAGGGACGCGGAGACTGAGAGCTGAAAGCTGAGAACTGAGAACTGAGAACTGTGAACTGAGAACTGAGCGACTGGAGGGCGTGTCGATGGGGATGACTTCTCGGACCGGGGAAAACCGCGAAGGCAGCGCGGACCGCTATGCGCAGCTCCGGCCGGACGCCTATGATTTCCCCATGGATGAACACGAGAATGAACTGTCGCGCCTGGTGGACGAGCTCAACCGCTCGGCGAGCGCATCCAAATCCGGCGAGAAGCGGTCGATCGACCAGTTGCTCAGCGCCGCGGTCGCGAGCCATGCCTCCGACATTCTCCTGGTCGCCGGCTCTCCGGCCACGCTGCGGGTCAACGGCGCGCTCTCTGCGGACTCGGGGCCGGCGCTCTCCGCCGAGAGCATTCGCGGCCTGCTGCTTCCGCTGCTCAGCGCCGCGCAGACGCAGGAGCTGAACGAGCGCAAATGCGTGGACTTCTGCTTTGTGCGCGGGGCGACGGGAAGGTTTCGCGCCAACTTCCACTTTCAGCGGGGCACGCTAGCTGCGTCCATCCGGCTGCTGCCGGCGCAGATTCCGACCCTGGAAACGCTGCATCTGCCCGCATCGCTCGGGGTGTTGGCCGAGCGGCGTCAGGGCCTGGTTCTGCTGACCGGCGCCACAGGCTCGGGCAAGTCGTCGACGATGGCAGCGCTGATCGACCGCATCAATGGCAGCCGCCGCGATCACATCATCACCATCGAGGATCCGGTCGAGTACCAGCACGCAAACCGGAAATCGTTGGTCGAACAGATTGAGCTGGGCTCGGACACCCTCAGCTTCGCGCAGGCCGTCCGCGCCGTTCTGCGCCAGGACCCAGACGTGATTCTAGTGGGCGAGATGCGCGACAGCGAGACCATGGCCGCGGCGCTTACCGCCGCCGAGACCGGCCACCTGGTGCTCACCTCGCTGCACACCAACGACGCCGCACAGACCATCTCGCGCATCCTCGACACCTTTCCCTCCGGCTATCAGTCGCAGATACGGCAACAGCTCTCGCTGGCGCTGCTGGCCGTCGTCTCGCAGCAACTGCTTCCCGCGGCAAACGGCGTGGGGCGCTATCCGGCGGTTGAGATCCTGCTGGCGACAGCGGCAATACGAAATCTGATCAGGCGCGGAGACGACCATCAGTTGCGCGCCAACATCGAGACCGGCCGCTCCGAAGGCATGCTGACCATGGAGCAGTCGCTGGCCGAGCTGGTGCGCGCCGGGCGGGTCGCGCGGGAAACTGCATACGCGCATTGCAATCATCCGGAAGATTTGCGGCGGCATCTGAATTTCTAGGCGGTCGCGCTGAAGGCAGTGTGGGCGACCGCGGCACGCCGCTTTTGCTACACTCCGAGGACAGTTTCCCTGGGAGGAAAGCGCATGTTCGCACGGAAGAATCTCGCAATGCTGTTTTTATTAGCTGCCGGAACGGGTGCCGGCCTCGCGCAACCGGCGCAGCCCACAGCCAAACGCACACTGGTGCGCGCCAGCCACGTCCTAAGCGTAAAGACCGGTGAGATCTGGGACGACGAAACCATCATCGTTGTGGGCGATACGATTCAGGGTTTGATGCCGTCCTCGCGCGTTGTGCCGCATCAGGATGACACAGTCATCGACCTGGGCGGCATGACGGTGCTTCCGGGCCTCATCGACGTGCACACGCACCTGACCATGAACACCGACTTCGATCCCTATCGCGAGCTCACGGAGACCGACGCCAAAGAGGCCATCAACGGTGTGGTCAACGCGCGCGCCACGCTGCTGGCGGGCTTCACTTCCGTGCGCAATGTGGGCGCGGGCGGCTACACCGATGTGGACCTGCGCGACGCCATCAATGCCGGCCAGGTGCCGGGGCCGCACATGCTGGTCAGCGGTCCGGCCATGGGCATTACCGGCGGACACTGCGACGAAAACCTGCTGCCCCTCCGCTATCACGCGGTGGGCGACGGCGTGGCCGACGGCATTGCCGAGGTGCAGCACAAGGTGCGGGAGAACATCAAGTACGGCGCCGACCTGATCAAGATCTGCGCCACCGGCGGCGTGCTCTCCAAGGGAGACGATCCGCAGGCCGCGCAATATACGCTCGAAGAGATGCAGGCCATCGTGGCCGACGCGCACCGCCTGGGCCGCAAGGTGGCCGCGCACGCCCATGGGGCGCAGGGAATTCTCTGGGCCAGCGAGGCCGGCGTGGACTCGATCGAGCACGGCAGCTACATCGACGACGCCGCCATTCAAGAGATGAAGAAGCGAGGGACGTATCTCGTGCCCACGCTCTATCTCGAAGACTGGCAGCTTGAAAAGGGAAGCCTGCCGCCGTTCTATCGCCAGAAGATGGTGGATGTGAGCGCGGTGGCCAAGAGCAACATCAAGCACGCCATGCAGGCCGGCGTGAAGATTGCGCTGGGCACGGATGCGGCGGTCTATCCGCACGGGCTGAACGCGCACGAGCT
>JARLGE010000209.1 GCA_031296215.1 Occallatibacter sp. | reverse complement strand
CTTCAGGAACCTGGGACAGGGCAAGTTTCGGGACGTGAGCGCCACAGCTGGGCCGGATTTCCAGAAGGAGGCGGCGCATCGCGGCGTGGCCTTTGGCGATCTCGACAACAACGGGCGCATCGACATGGTTGTGTCCGTTTTGAATGGACCAGCGGAGCTGTTCCACAACATTTCAGAGACCGGCAATCACTGGATTCTTCTCAAGCTGACGGGCGCCAAGAGCAACCGCATGGGAATCGGCGCCCAGGTCAAGTTGACCGCCCAGGATGGATCGGTGCAATGGAACGAAGCGACCACCGCCGTGGGATACGCTTCCTCGAGCGACCCTCGCGTACATTTCGGGCTGGGCAAAAACCAGACGATCAAAGAGATCGAAATCCGCTGGCCGAGCGGCATTCGGCAGGTGCTTCGCGATCAGGCAGTGGACCGCATTCTTCCGATCGAAGAACCGGACAAGTAGTCTCCGCGCTGTTGCGACGGCTGGCGAGGAGGCTGCTCTTCAAAATGGATCAGTAAGTCGCCGCCGAGTCAGGGTGCGGCTGCTTGTTGAGCCGCACAGCCGCTTCGTCATCCGCATCCGCCGCATGGGCTGTCGCCGTCGAAGGCGCGTGCCCGGTGGACTTGCGCACCACCAGCTTGGGAAAGACGGTGATCACGGGCGGATGGGGATGGGGAATCTCATCGCGAATGAGCCCCAGCAGGGTGGTCGCGGCCGCCTGCCCCATGGCGCGCAAAGGCTGATGAATGGTGGTGAGCGGCGGGTTGTTGGTGGCGGCGATCAGCACGTCGTCAAATCCGAGAACGGAAACATCGCGGGGAACGCGCAGTCCGGCTTCGCGCAACGCCAGGATCGCACCAATCGCCGTCACGTCGTTAAAGGCAAAAATCGCGGAAAAAGGCCGCTTGCCCTCGAGCAGACAGCGCGTGACTTCCAAACCCGGTCCCGGCCCTGGCTCCGGCCCCTGCAACTGCGCCACCAGCTGCGGATCGACTTCAATATGGAGGGTCTCCGCCACCTCCTCGATGGCCTGCCAGCGCTGCACTGTATCGGAGCTGAAGGCCTGGCCTTTGATGAAGGCGATGCGCTTGTGCCCCAGGGCCTTGAGATGCGAGAGCGCCAGGTGCGCGGCCTGCGCGTGGTCGAGTTCGATGTTGATGACTCCATGGCGGCGCTTGTGTCCGGAAACCGCCACGACGGGAACCGGCAGCTCCTCCTCAAGGGGCGTATCGACCGCAATAATGCCCTCGACGGAGCGGGCAAGCATCATGCGCGGATAACCTTCCAGCAGATCGGCGCGATGGCGATGGCTCACCACAAAATAGAAGTAGCCGTCCTTCAGCAACTCATCCTCGATGCCGCTGAGCACCGCTGTCGAATAGCCCTCGCTGATCTCCGGCACAATCACGCCGATGGTGAAGGTTCGCTTCTGGCGCAGACTCCTGGCCACCGTGTTTGCGGAGTAGCTATAGAGCGCGGCGGCGTGCAGCACCCGCTCCTGCGTCTCCTGAGCAATCCGATGCGCAGCCCCCGCGCCGTTGACGATGCGGGAAACGGTGGACTGCGAAAGCTCGAGGATAGCCGCAAGCTCTTTCAGAGTGATCGGTTTAAGCGGGGCCTTGCTCACGTGATTGTGCTCCCATCATAGCGCGGGCCATCACTTCCCTGCGGACAATCGCCGGGCAAGGCCTCGATGAGGCCCGGATTCTTACTCGATGCGCGTTGTCTTCTAGAGGCCCTGGCCATGGAATCCCGCTTTCTGCATGGCGCTCACGCTTTCGCGATTGCGCATGAAGGTTGTCCACACCAGTCCGGAGCGGAGGTTCTCCGCCATCATCACCGAGGGTCCCTGATCGATTCCCAGCACATCCGGGTCGTACCAATTGGCGGCGGGGTGGAAGGCATCGACAAAACCATAGCGGCCCCAGGCCTGCTTGCCCCATTTCGAGCGCATGGAGCGCAGAACAGACAGGCAATCGGCGGGCAGAAACGGCAGCGAACCCGCGGCGGCCGCGGGCACTACGCTGCCATCGAGCGGCCCCTGCGCCGGCGGGCCGCCCCATGCCGTATAGCCGCCCTCGTAGTCCGAGGCGGTGATGCCCCAATAATCCTCGCTGTACCACTGCGGATAAGAGAGACAGAAGGCCTTGTGCGCGCGCGTGGCCGTGACGGAATTCTCAAAGTAATCCGCGTAGGCGTCGCGCTTCCCGCGAAAGTCGTACCACGCCTGCGAATACTGATGAGTGAAGAGCGGGTCGTCGCCGCTGATGTAGCTCAAGCCGTTGTAGTGGATCACGGGACGGGTAAAGCTGTTCCAGCACTCGGCCGCGACGGGATGCGTGGGCGAGCCGATGGCCAGCAGGTAAATCATCATCAGCTCGCAGTACTTTTTCCAGCGCGCGCTCAGAAATCCCTTGTCCGGGTGCCAGCCCATGGAGAAGGTCTTGCCGCCGTTGAGCATCCACGGCCAATCCACCCGCTCGTAAATCTGCTGCGCCAACGATTGAATCTGCGGGTCGTCGAAGTACGCTTTCGCCGTGAGAATGCCGCACAGCAGCAGCGACGTATCGATCGACGAAAGCTCCACGCCGGAGACGCGCTGGCCGGTTTCGATGTCGCTGAAGTGGTAGAAGAATCCATGCACCTCGGGAAAGCTGTTAAGGTGCCAATGCAGCGTTGTTCTGACCCGCTCCACGATCTGCGCGTGGGGCAGATAGCCGCGCTTATCGGCGATGCACAGCGCGGTGAGGCCGAAGCCCGTGGCGGCGATGCTGGCCATCCGCCGCGGATCGCGCGCTCCCTTCAGGTCGTGGCGCGCCCGGTCAAGCACCTGGCCGGTAGTTGGGCTCCCCTGCTCCCAGAAGAAGAGGCAACCTTGGCGCTCCAGATCGTCCAGGAAGTCTTCCTCTTCCCTGCTCCCTTTCCACGGTTCGCCTGCGAAGGCCGAGCCCCCTGGAAGCAATGCGCATCCGGCTGCAACCGCGACCGCTTTAAGCATCCGGCGCCGGCTCATGCTCCATGTGCTGCTTTGCTTGATCATCGAAATGTCTCCCTTCCTAGCCTATGGACAGGAAACTAATGAAAGCCCGCCAACTGCATGGCGTTCACAGGTTCCGGATTGCTCATGAAGATGCTCCACACCAGCCCGCTGCGAAGATTCTCCGCCATCAACACCGAGATGCCCTGATCGATTCCGATGCAATCCGTGTCGTACCAGTTAGCGGCCGGGTGGAAGGCGTCGACAAAGCCATAGCGCCCCCAGGCGGGGTTGCCATACGTGCCCAGCAGTGCCTCCAACACTTGATAGCAGGCTGCCGAATCGAAGGCCAGCGAGCCGGCCGCCGCGCACGGAACGACTGTTCCATCGATCGGACCCTGCGCGGGCGGGCCGCCCCAAGCGGTGTATCCGCCGACGTAATCGGAGGACGTAATACCCCAGTAGTCTGTGTTGTACCACTGTGGATATGCGGAAAGGCAAAAGGATTTGTGCGCATTGGTTGCCGTAACGGAGTTGGTGAAGTAATCGGCGAAGGCGTCGCTCTTGTTGCGAAAGTCGAACCACGCGTGCGAATACTGATGTGTGAACAGCGGGTCGGCGTTCCCGCCGATGTACCGATTGCCGTTGTAGTCGACGATGGGGCGCGCAAAGTTGTTCCAATAGGACGGCGCCACCGGATAAGTAGGTGAACCGATCGCCAGCAGATAGAGCATCATGAGCTCGCAGTAGGTGTCGTAGCGGGCCGTGAGGAATCCGGTATCCGGCATCCAGCCCATTGCAAAGGTGGAACCGCCATTCAACATCCACGGCCAATTCACGCGCTGGTAGATCTGGGTGGCCAGGGACTGGATTTCTGCGTTTTCTCCGCCAAAATACGCCCGTGCCGCAAGAATGCCACACAGCAGAATCGCCGTATCGATGGAGGAAACCTCCGATCCCGTCTGTGGCGCCCCGGTGTCGCTATCGCTGAAGTGG
>JARLGE010000208.1 GCA_031296215.1 Occallatibacter sp. | reverse complement strand
ATGATTCTTCTTAGCTCTTCTTCGGTGGTGCAGTTACTGGTGCCGGCGGCTTTGACTACGTTCTCTTCTAACATCACGCTACCTACATCGTTGCCGCCGAAGTGAAGACCTACTTCTAGCACCTTCAAGCCTTGAGTTACCCAGCTTGCCTGTACGTTTTCTATGTTATCGAGATATAACCTTGAGATAGCCAGAACCTTTAGATACTCAACCGAAGTTGCTACTTCCCAGCCGCGGCCGCCGAGGGCGGTGTTGCCGGGCTGGAAGCTCCAGGGGATGAAGGCGGTGAATCCGCCGGTCTCTTCCTGCAGGCGGCGAACGACTTCGAAGTGATTGACGCGCTGGTCGAAGGTTTCGCCGACGCCGAACATCATGGTGGCGGTGGTGCGCATTCCAAGCTCATGTGCAGTGCGGTGGACGCTGACCCAATCCTCAGTGCGGCACTTGAGGCGGGCGATGCGCTTGCGGACGTCGTCGTCGAGGATCTCGGCGCCGCCGCCGGGGATGGAATCGAGGCCCGCGTCGCGCAGGCGCATGATGGTGTCGCGCAGGCTGAGCTCGGAGTACTCGGCGATGGCCAGGACTTCAGAAGCCGAAAGGCAGTGCAGCCAGATCTGCGGAAAGCGCTGCTTGATGCCGGTGAAGAGGCGCTCGAACCAATCGATCTTGAGGTCGGGATGGATGCCGCCCTGCATGAGCACTCCGGTGCCGCCCATCTCGAGGGTCTCGGCGATTTTTTCATAGATGGTTTCGAATTCGAGGATGTAGCCCTCTTTCGCCCTGGGGCCTTTGAGCGGGCGGTAGAAGGCGCAGAAGTTGCAATACTCGGTGCAGAAGTTGGTGTAGTTGATGTTGCGATCAATGATGTAGCTGACCACGCCCTCGGGGTGGAGTCGGCGGCGGACCGCGTCGGCCTCGAAGCCCAGGCCGATCAGGTCGGGGGAGTGGAAAAAATCGAGCGCCTGTTGGCGGGTTAGCGGCATAGTTTGATTCTAACAACTCGTGCGTTAAGGGACGAATCAGCGCGAGTCCGCTGGGCGGTTTCGCTCCTTCGCCGCCGGTCTTCGAAACAAGAAGAGGCCTCGGCTCCGCACCGGGTGACCCTGGGTGCGGGAGAGATTGGAGGCCGTCGAAACCCCGCTGAACAGGACGAAGAAGTCCCAGAACGCGCGCCACGGTCCCTTCCGAGCTCTTGGTTCTTCAGCCATGGGAAGATTCTCACCGAAGGGCCTCGGCCGGACGCCGAGACTCGCTTGGTTAGATGGTGGAAGGGAACCGGAGGTTGCGGGAAGATTGGCGCATCCGCCGCGGGCGGGCTATGGTTTCGGCACGCATTGAGGGTCAAGCTGGTTGGCGCCAGGAGCAAGCAGGAACATGTAGGTGTCCATGGCATGCTCGCAGAGCACATTGTTCTCAACAGTGCCGCCAGGATTCAACTCGTTCTCGTCGCCTACATGAATGTACAGGGGAGGCAAGGGAACGTGGGTCACAATGTCCATCCGGTTGGCGATTCGTACGCAGTCGGGGACAACGGAGTTGAAAAAACTGGAGAAATGCAGATCGCCGACTCTGGGGCTGGCAAAGGTGATCAGAGAGGGCTGCTTGTAGGGCGTGTTCACGACGACGTCGAGCGCCAGCAAGGTAGCGAGGGCGCTGCCCAGACTGTGACCGCAGATGGTCAGCTTCGAGACTGTATCTCCCAGGAGGCCGCCAAGCGACGGCGTGAGGCGTGCCGAATTGGGGTCGGGCGCCACGCGAAACGAGTTGTACATGTCGGTGAACCCATCCTCGGTGAGCCCTGAGCCTGGCACAGTGGCGAACGGTTCGGGGAGGAACTTCAGGTCCTGAAGCCACTCCAGAATCCCCTCCGTTCCCCGGATCACGATCACATACTCGCCGGCAGCGGCAGCGCTGCGGGCCACAAATCCGATGGAGACCACATCTTTGATCGGGTCGATGTTTGGGGAAAGGTCCGTTGCCAGGTCATTGGCGTAAATGGTCTGGATTACGTTAAAGCCATCGTGCGCCATGCCGTCGTAGTTGGGCTGGTGATTTTTGAAAACGCTGTAGGCAAACTGCAACAGGCTGCCGGCCTGGAGTGCTGCTGGTAAGTTCATGATTTCCTCCAACGGCTTTGATTGAGTTCCCAAGGGTCGGCCAGGTTGCGACTCCCGCCGGATTGCGTTCTCAGTTTCCCATCCGCCTGACTGAATCGGCGACGTGCGAGGGGCGGTTCTGAGCCAGCAAGTGTGGAGCTGAGACGGGGAGAATCCATTGCCGACCGGGGGAGAAGGAGCTCTGCTGTTGGGAAACTCTACAGGAAAAGGTGGGTCAAACACAATGCAAAATCAGCGTGAGCCTGCGCGGCGGCTAACAGCCCGTAATGAAAGTTGAAACGGCCGAAAACCATCCCTCAGGGGCTAAAGCCCGCGGTTTCTTATCAAGCATTTACGGCATAGCTGGAGCCGTGCCCTTCAAAAAAAACCTGACTGGCACCACTGACTGTCAAGCCAGCTTCTCTGGGTCTGCCGGTTTTGCGGCGGGCTTCGCCGTGGGACTGGGCTTTTTGGCCGGGCTGGAGATGCCAAAGCTCATCAGCAGAAAGCCGAATCCCTTGCGCAGCGAGTCGAATACGCTCAACGTTTGCCTGCCTTCCGATCGAACCTCGTCTGTTTCCATTCTACGATCAGGATGGGGCGGAAAAACCGCTCTCGAATCCAGAGGATGTTTCAGGGGTGGCTCAAGGCGCGCCGCTCCGAAACCCGCAGGGGCTAAAGCCCTTGTCGAATTTTGGCGGCATGCGGCACGACTGAAGTCGTGCCCTTTCAAAACCAGGTTTTGAAAGGGCTTCTACTTTTTCGCTGCCGGGGCGTCGGGCACGGCGGGTGCGGCTGGGGCTGCGCCGTTGAGAGTATCGATGGCGGCCGGCGGGAGCGGCTTGTCGGCGTTGGCCAGCAGCAGGCTCACCTGCCACATCTGCGTGTTGGTCAGAATGTCTTTGTAGGACGGCATGCCGGTGAGGCGGATGCCGTTGGCCACCTTCCAGTAGGTCTCGCCGGGCGGGTCGTCGGTGACCCCCAGGTGGGACTCCGAGCCGTGGTGGTGCACCTCCCATAGCGGCGGCGCGTCGGGATACATGTGGGCGCCAAACGACGAGGGCTTTCTGTGCAAGCCGTGGCAACTGGCGCACTGGTCGCGGTAGATCTCGGCACCGGCCACCAGGGAGGTTTCATCCACCGGGATGGGCGGGGTCTTGATCAGCTCGCTGTCGATGCGCGCGTTGAGCGGACCCTGGGTGATGGCGCGTTCCTGGGGAAACGGCGGGTCGGCCACGGCCACGGGCGGTTTGCCCCAATGAATCCACGCCATCGCCGCGACCGGCACCAGCATCACTCCAAGAATCACACCCAGCAGGACTTTACCCATTTCGTCACCCGGTCCTTTGCTTTTCATCCTAGAACATTTGCATTCGGTGTGGGCGGCTTGAGGCATGAAATCTCCGCGATGGGCGGCTCATGGGACGGGAATGTTGCGGGTGAATTCGCCGCTAAACTCGCCGCAATGCGTCCAAAGCAATACAGGTTCACCCACAAGGCCCCCCCAGGATGGTTTAATACCTATTGGGGGAGGCGCTGACGCGAGAGCGGTGGTGTGCTTCCGTACTCCCGTGGAGGAAACCCGATACCGATGTATTCTTTTCGCCGTCTTGCCCTAGCGCTGGCGCTCGCGTCCGCAGTCCTATCCGGCCTCAAGGCCCAAAGCCCGGATTCCAGCAGCAACCCAGCGCCGGCCACCCAGCAAGCGCCCAGCGCGGCCCAGTCGCAGCCCCAGATCAGCGTGCAGGCCCGCATCAAGGCGCGTCGGGAACAGCGCCGCGCCGCCGCTATCCACGAGACTTACGATCATCGCTACGAGGGGTACGTAGGCATGGGCTACCTGCGCTTCAGGCCGGGCGCGACGCTGCAGAAAGTGAACGAGTACGACTGGAATGGCGGCGTCACCCGCTACTTCAGCGAGCGGCTGGGCGCGACCGTGGACGGCCGCGGCTACTACGGCACGCCGTTCATCCGGCCCGAGCAGGGCGACCCGCCAGCCGGCTCGGTGGGCCTGGACAAGCCGACCATCAGCCAGTATGCCGTGCTGCTGGGACCCACCTACCGCTTCTACCTGCAGCCCAAGTACTCCGTCTCCGGGCGCGTGATGGGCGGGTTCACCCACGGCAACTTCACCGGCGACACCAACGGCTACGGCACGCTCGGCGTGCTCTACCCCAGCACGTCCACCTTCGCCGCCAGCGCCAGCATCTTTGTTGAGTACAACCTGTCGCCCGCCCTGGGATTCCGGGTTGCGCCGGAGTACTACGTGACCGGCTTCGGCTCCAGCCTGCAGAACAACCTGGGCTACTCGGTGGGGCTGGTGGTGCGGGTGGGGAAGCAGTAACAAAAGCAGGGGTCAGGGTTCAGGGGTCAGGGGTCAGGGGTCAGGGGTCAGTAAAAAGGCCGGCGCTGAGTGGGGGTCCTTACGATCCCGTTCTCGGCACCGGCCTTCCGATTTCCCGAGGCTGCCAGTCGTTCCCTGAGCCCTGAGCCCTGACCCCTGAACCCAGCTACTGCAGGATCGGAATCAGGGCAATTCGCTGCTGCCACTCGGCGGGGCCGGTCTGGTGGACGCTGGTTCCTTTGGAATCGACAGCGACGGTGACCGGCATGTCGCGCACGTCGAACTCGTAGATGGCTTCCATGCCCAGGTCGCCGAAGGCAATCAGCCGAGAGCCGACGATGGCTTTTGAAACCAGGTAGGCGGCACCGCCGACGGCCATGAGGTAGACCGCGCCGAACTCGCGGATGGCTTCGATGGCGGCGGGGCCGCGCTCGGCCTTGCCCACCATGCCCAGCAAACCTGTCTCGGCGAGCATCTGGCGGGTGAACTTGTCCATGCGCGTGGCGGTGGTGGGGCCGGCGGGGCCAACTACCTCTTCGCGCACCGGGTCCACCGGGCCGACGTAGTAGATGAAGCGGCCGCGGAAGTCGACGGGCAGTTTCTCGCCGCGGCTCAGAATGTCGGTCATGCGCTTGTGGGCGGCGTCGCGGCCGGTGAGCAGCTTGCCGGTGAGCAGCAGGACTTCACCAGGTTTCCACGTGGCGGCCTCGGCGCGGGTGACGGTGTCGAGGTTGACGCGGCGCGCGCCGGAGACGTCGTAGGTCAGCTTGGGCCAGTCATCGAGCGAGGGCGGGTCGAGATAGACGGGGCCGGAGCCGTCGAGCACGATGTGCGCATGACGCGTGGCGGCGCAGTTGGGAATCATGGCCACGGGCAGGTTGGCGGCGTGTGCGGGCGTGTCCAGCACCTTCACATCCAGAACCGTTGTCAGACCGCCGAGGCCCTGTGCGCCGATGCCGAGGCGGTTCACCTTGTCGTAGAGCTCGACGCGCAGCTTCTCGGCGGTGGTGACGGGGCCGCGGGCGATCAGATCCTGAATGTCGATCGGGTCCATGAGCGACTGCTTGGCGAGGAGCATGGCCTTTTCGGCTGTGCCGCCGATGCCGATGCCGAGCATTCCCGGTGGACACCAGCCGGCACCCATGGTGGGCACGGTCTTGAGCACCCATTCGACGACGGAGTCGGAGGGGTTGAGCATGGCAACTTTGCATTTTGCTTCCGATCCGCCGCCCTTGGCCGCGACGGTGACTTCGACGGTCGAGCCCTTGACGAGTTCAACGTTGACGACGGCGGGGGTGTTGTCTTTGGTGTTGACGCGCTTGCCGGCGGGGTCGGCCTGGAGCGAGGCGCGGAGCTTGTTGTCGGGGTCGAGATAGGCGCGGCGGACGCCGGCATCGACCATCTGCTGGAGGTCGAGGAGCTGTTCGCCGGGGGCTGCTTCGAAGCGGACGTCCATGCCGACTTTGACGAAGGCATTGACGATGCCGGTGTCCTGGCAGATGGGCCGATGGCCCTCGAAGCACATGCGGCTGTTGATGAGGATCTGGGCGATGGCGTCCTTGGCCGCGTGCGACTGCTCGATCTCGTAGGCCTTGGCCAGGCTGCGGATGTAATCCGCGGGATGGTAATAGCTGATGTATTGCAACGCGCCGGCGACGCTGGCGATGAAATCTTCCTGGCGGATGACGGTCATGGGGGCTCCCGTGTTGCTTCGACGCTTCTAAAGGCGGTTGCATAAATCATTTCCGGCAAAGAAAAACTTCCCTCAGGGGCTTAAGCCCCCAGTTTTTCCAGCCTTTTCTCGGCACGACTGAAGTCGTGCCCTTTCAAAGCCTGATTTATGCAGCCAATTCTAGGGTAACGGATGCGGCGAAGGGTTTGCATTATCGTGCCCCAAATCCGCGGCGATTGTTGGTGGTGCGGTGCTGATCGGAAGCGCAGCGGAGTCCGTTCTCCGGAGGCGGCTGCGCATCAGGAGGAAGAGAATGGCTCCGGCGGGAATGGAAGCGTACAGGAAAGGACCGTCAAGATCGAATCCCCACCCGGCCGGCAAAATCGATACGTAGAGAATCTTGTACCAAAGCTCGCCGCTCGACCATTCAATCCCAAGTTTTCCTAATCCAAGAATTGTGAGGATGATCCAGAGCCATTTCCGTTTCTGGATCGGGGTTCGAATACACACAACAAGGGCGTATAACGCGAAGCCGACGGAAAGCAGGGACATGAGCAGGATGGCGTAGTGCAACCAACCCTTTCCGCGCAGCATGAATTGGCTCCCGGATTCGAGCGGCATTGACTCTGGCTGTACATATAGGTTGGTGATCGCATAGTGCCCGCTTCGATTACTGCTTGTAACTTGAAACAGAATCCAGCGATCCCGGTACTTGTACTCGAGGGTTATCAGCTTTGTACAAACGCCGGTACCCTTGCATTCCGCGGTGGCGCCGAGGGTTTCAACTCCAAGGGGCACTTGCTGGGGCACCAGAGCGATGACATTCCCGAGGTCGCCGCGAAGGCGGTCTTTGTCCGCACTCGGGTCGAAAGACTGCATGACCTGGTCGACTTGCCTCTGGCGAAGCTCTTCAAAGTAACTCTTGGCATCCCGGATCGCGTCAGGAGCAATCCTGTCGGTGAGCCACCCGACTTTACATCCAGCCAAGCCGAACAGCAAGAGGATCGCAGCAGACTTCCTAAGCCGTGTCACGTGCAGCTCCATACCAAGATTTATGTTCTGGTTCTTGGGTTTGCCGGAATTATACAGATTGGAGAAGGCTCAGCCAGTGATGAGCGAAAAGGTTTACATCGCAGCGCGCAGATCCGTGTGCACAAAATCGTCGCCCTTGTAGAGGATGGGTTCGCGCTTGTCGCGGGCGAGGGCGTAGCTGAAGCAGTCGCCTAAGTTGAGGTTGGCGGGATGCCCCGAGCCTTTGCCGAAATCGCGGTAGGCTTCCCAGGCAATTGTT
>JARLGE010000207.1 GCA_031296215.1 Occallatibacter sp. | reverse complement strand
GTGGCGATGGGGTGTGTGGCAGGCTAGCCGGTATCTTGGTTTTTCAGGGATTTGTCAGGCCAGCAGAAGCGGCAGTACCGCTTCATTTGTTATCGTCCCAGCGCCAGCGAAGGGTCGGCTGAGAGGTTTGCCGGGGCGAAGTCCTGCGCCAGAAGGCGCGGCCAGGCGGCGGCGGCGATCATGGCAGCGTTGTCGGTCGAGAGCGCCAGCGTGGGGAAGGAGACGCTGACCCTGCGGCGGGCGGCCTCGGTGATGAAGCGGGAGCGCAGTTCGCGGTTGGCGGCCACGCCGCCGGTGACCAGGATGCGGCGCGCGCCGAGGGCTTCGGCGGCGGCAAAGGTCTTCTTCAGCAGGTCGCCGACCACGGCGTGCTGGAAGCTGGCGATCAGGTCCAGGGTCTGCGGGTCGCAGGCAGCCAGAGCGTCTTCGACAGTGGCGCGCGCCGGGGCGTCGGGCCCGGTAAACAGGGCTTCGCGGCGAGCCTCGGCCTCCGGGCGCAGGTTGTGCAGCTCCACGTAGCGGAGTACGGCTGTCTTTATGCCTGAAAACGAGAACAGGAAATGCGGGTCGAGGTTGGCGATGGGGGCTGTTCTTGCGCCTTTGGTGCGCGGGGGCTTACCGGCCAGATGCAGCTTGGTCTTGATCTGCGAAAAAGCGAAAGGGACCGCGTTCGGATTGCCGTGTTGGGCGAGAGCGTCGATCCAGGGACCGCCGGGGTAGCCCAGGCCGAGCAGCTTGGCCACCTTGTCAAAGGCTTCGCCCGCGGCGTCGTCGAGTGTGCGGCCAATGAGCTGGTAGTGCCAGGTGTTGGCGGTGGGGCTGGCAAGATAAAGGTGCGTGTGGCCGCCGGAGACGACCAGAGCTAAGGATGGCTCGGGATCGTCGCCCAACTCAAAATCAACCGCAGGTCCTTCGACTCGCTTCGCTCGCTCAGGATGACAGCTCTGAGGGGAGGAGGACGGCACGGACTCGCGTTCATTCAACAAGACCGCGTGGATGTGGCCTTCGAGGTGATTCACGGCGATCAGCGGCAGGCCGTTGGCGAAGGCCAGGGCCTTGGCGTAGGTGATGCCCACCAGCAACGCGCCGGCCAGGCCAGGGCCGCTGGTGACCGCAATCGCGTCCAGGTCGGCGAGGGTCACGCTGGCCTGGGAGAGGGCGGCGCGGACCACCGGAACAATGGCACGCAGATGCTCGCGGCTGGCCAGCTCCGGAACCACGCCCCCATAACGGGCGTGGGTAGCAATCTGCGAGGCCACGACAGAGCTGAGCGTGCGTGAGCCGCGCTCGACCACGGCTGCCGCAGTCTCGTCGCAGGAGGATTCGATGGCGAGGATGAGACCGCGGCCGGGCATCCATCTAGTTTACCGGGTATGCATCACGGGATCGGCTTGCGTCTCCGGACGGGGCGACAATAGAAGCAACAGCAATGATCCCGGATTCGCGCCACTTCGAGGCAGCATTAGACGTCATCGCAAAGCTGCGCGCGGCCGGCCATGAGGCCTACCTCGCCGGCGGCTGCGTGCGCGACCTGCTGCTGGGGCGCGCGCCGGAGGATTTTGACGTAGCGACGAGCGCCACGCCCGACGTGGTGCTTGGCCTCTTCGACCGCACCTTTGCCGTGGGCGCGCACTTTGGCGTGGTGCTGGTGGCGCATGACGACGGCGACAGCTACTTCACCACCGAGGTAGCGACCTTCCGCTCCGATGGCGCCTACTCCGATGGGCGCCATCCGGATGCGGTGCGCTATACGACTAGCGCCGAGGAAGATGTGCGGCGCAGGGATTTCACCATCAATGGGCTGCTGCTTGATCCGGAGAAGTTGCAGCTTGGGGAAAGCGGGACCGGGTCTCTGCTTTCCCAGGTCTCAGAATCGAGACCCTTCGGCAAGCTCAGGGCAGGCTCTGGGGCACCCAACGGGCTGGCGGAGGGTGAGCAGGGGCTAAAGCCCGGTCCATGTCTTGCGAGCGGCTTCGGCACGGCTGAAGTCGTGCCCTGTTACGAGACCGGCCCGGTCGACCGTAGCGAAGATTCAGCGGGTGTCTTACGCGCAGCCGTGATCGATTTTGTAAGCGGCCTTGCGGACCTTGACGCCGGCGTTGTCCGCGCCATTGGCCGCGCCGAAGAGCGGTTCGAAGAAGACCGCCTGCGCATGCTGCGTGGGGTGCGCTTTGCCGCGCGGCTGGGTTTTGAACTGGAGCCAGGCACAGCCGCCGCCATACGCAGCCTCGCCCCACGGATTGCCACCGTCAGCCGCGAGCGGGTGCGCGACGAACTGACTCGCATGCTCACCGAGGGCCACGCCCGGCGCGCCTTCGAGCTGCTGGACGAGACGGGGCTGCTGGCTCAAGTCCTGCCGGAGGTGGCGCGGATGAAGGGCGTGGAGCAGCCGCCGCAGTACCACCCCGAGGGCGACGTCTGGGTGCATACGCTGGGGCTGCTCGCGCAACTTGAGGAGGGCTGCCCGATGACCCTGGCCTGGGGAGCGCTGCTGCACGACGTGGGCAAGCCGCCCACCTTCCGCCGCGCGCCCGACCGCATCCGCTTCGACGGCCACGTGGAAGTGGGCGTGGCCATGACCGCGGAGATCTGCAAGGGCTTCCGCTTTTCCAACGAAGACACGCGCCAGATTCTCGCCCTAGTGGGGAACCACATGCGCTTTGCCGACGCGGAACGCATGAAGGCCTCCACGCTCAAGCGCTTCTTCCGCCTCGAGGGCTTCGACGAGCACCTGGCCCTGCACCGCATGGATTGCCTGGCCGGAAGCGGCAACCTGGACCACTGGGAGTTTGTGCGGGCTCGCCGCATGGCCATGCCCGAGGAGATTGTCCGCCCCGCGCCGCTCATCACCGGCCGCGAGCTGATCGCAGCAGGCTATGCGCCGGGCGCCGCGTTCAAGCAGATGCTGCGCGCGGTCGAAGACGCGCAACTGGAAGGGACGATTGCGACCGCGGAAGAGGCGCTGCGGCTGGTGGAGAGCCAGTGGTCCGATTCCAGAGGCCGGAGGCCGGGTTCCAGATGACCGCCAGCAGGGGTTGACCCGCGGGCGGAAGAGCAGCCGGAACTCAGCGGACCACAGATTTTTTTCTGTCAACCTGCCCGTCAACTGTGCCATAATTCGTTGGCTTGCTTCCCCATCGTCTCAGGATGTCCTCCACGCGAGCAGGCATAGGCGGGGCAAGCCGGCTCAGCCCAATCGGCGTCTCTTCATTCCCCGTGCACGAGGCCCCATGAGCAACATCAACGGCAAGGTCTACGCGATGAACGCCATCACTCCCATGAAGACCTGGAAGACATGGATTCTGCGCGTCGCGTTCTTTGTGCTGGACCACGTAAAGCCCATGCAGAAGGATCTGATCGATCTTTCGTTCATTGAGTTCGCGCGGTGGGTGGTGGTGCCGCGCAACGGGCTGCCATTCCTGGGCAATGGCCAGCAGGAAGAAGAGCTGACGTACGACTACCTGCTGTTTTTCTCGAACTTCAACGGCACCTGGAACCAATACATCGATGCATTCTCCGCGGTGCTCAGCAAGGGCTTGAACCTGGTGTGGCGCTGGAGCGAGAAGTTTCCCGGCTCCGTTCCGGTCACGCTGTTCAAGGAGTACATTGCCCGCGTCCAGTTCGACACCGACTACTACTACACCGCCTATCCCCACGCCACGGCCAACGACGTCAAGTCGGCGCACATTGTGCAGGCGTCGTTCGACAGCCTGAGCACCGCCGCCGCGCACTACACGCCGCAGCAGTTCGCCGACGCCTGGCTGACCTTCGTACTCGAGGTGCAGACCCACCTGGGCGAAACAGGCGAAGCCCCCATCGCCGGATAAAGAGGACCGCCATGCCCAACCAGAACGGCAGCGTCTACGGACTGACCATCCTCTCGCCCATCATCGAAGATCCCAAGGCCACGCCTTCGCACGATCTGCAGATACGCGACTACCTGGCTCAACTCTCTACGCGGGAAGACAGTCCCTTCGCGCAGGCGCCGGGCACGCATCTGGCCCGCCTGGTGGTGATGGACGACGTCGTCTACGTGGGTGCGCCGTCCCGCGAAGAGCACCTGAAGTCGAAGTACCTCATCTTTGAATCGAACTGCGACGGCGACCTGGACAGCTATCTCTCCGGCCTTGCCACCAAGATCCCGGAGCACCTCGACGCCGTTTGGAAGCACTGCGTCGGCTACCCCGGCGCAGCCAATCGGACGGCCTTCCTCTCCTATATGAAAGCCTGTCAGCTCGAGACCACGTTCTTCTTCGCCGCCGTCAACAACAAATCCGTGACTGAAGCCCTGCGCGCGCTGCAAACGCAGACCGCTGTCGCCGATTTCATTGCGACCCATCAGGGCGTGGATGCAGCGACGTTGCAGCGCGAATTCATTCAGTTTGCGGCCCATCTCAAATCCCAGCCGATTCCGCCGCCGGGCTCCATGGGCCCTCATCGCACGATCAAGACTGGGGGCCATAATGAGTAAGCTCAACGAGACCGATATTCAAGGCTTTGTTCTGCGCGGCTACAACCTGCCTTTCGCGCGCTATCTCTTCCTCCACTTTGAAGACGCAAGCCGCGCGCGCAGCCTGATCGCTCGCCTTCTGAGCCATGTAACCACCGGCCAGAAGTGGGACGGCGCCAAGCCGCGGAGCACGGTGAATATCGCCTTTACCCATCGCGGCCTGCAGCAGCTCGATTTGCCTGACGCCACCCTGCTCAGTTTCCCCGTCGAGTTTCAGCAGGGCATGAAGCACCGCGCTGGAATCCTCGGCGACAGCGGCGTCAACGCTCCCCAGCACTGGGACGAGGTCTGGCGCGAGGGCCGCGTGCACGCCTGGCTCGGCGTCAACGGCCTGACCGCGGAGACGCTCGACGCCCGCTGCTCAGCCCTCCAGGCATTGATGAAAGAAACCGGTGGCGCAATCCTCCTCGCGTCGCAAGACGCCGCCGCCGTGGTCCGTGACGGCAAGCCCACCACCAGCGAACACTTCGGCTACACCGATGGCTTCGGCAATCCCGACTATCTTGGCGTTCAGCGCAATTCGCAGCCCGGCCAGGGCAAGCTGCTGCCCGATGGAACCTGGGCCCCGCTCGCCACCGGCGAACTGCTGCTTGGCTACGCGGACGAGGCCGGCGAGCTGCCCGTCGCGCCCATACCGCATCTTCTGGCCAGCAACGGCACCTTCATGGTCTACCGCAAGCTGCACCAGAATGTCGCCACCTTTCGCGCCTATCTCGACCAGCAGGCGGCTCTCTACCCCGGCGGAAAAGAAAAACTCGCCGCCAAGTTCATCGGCCGCTGGCGCGATGGAACGCCTCTCGAGCTTTCGCCCGATCGCGAAGATTTGGGCCTGGCGCACGACCCGAGCCGCAACACCGCCTTTACCTATGGCGCCGATCCGGAAGGGTCGCGCTGCCCCATCGGCGCGCACATCCGCCGCGTTCATCCCCGCGACGCATTCGGCTTCAACGGCCAGCTCATCAACCGCCGCCGCATTACCCGCCGCGGCCTTCCCTATGGCCGCTTTGCGCCGGAGGACCAGCCTGCCTCCGACAGCGAAGAGCGCGGCGTCATCTTCATGGTGCTCAACGCCAGCTTCTCGCGCCAGTTCGAGTTCGTGCAGCAGCAGTGGATTCAGTACGGCAACGACTCCCGCCTCGGCAACGACAAGGACCCGC
>JARLGE010000206.1 GCA_031296215.1 Occallatibacter sp. | reverse complement strand
TGGCGATCAGCACCGCGTCCACATCCTTGCTGTCCAGATACACCCGATAGTCGCGCGTAGTGGGCAGGTCGCCGCCCCAGGCTTCTTTGGCAGCCGTGTGGCGGGTCGAGTAAAGGTCGGCCGCGCCCACGCACACTCCGCTCGGGACCATGCGTGCGGCGCGCAACAGGTCGGTGCCGCGAATGCCCGTGCCGACAATGGCAAAGCGAATCTTGCGGCTGCCGGGGTCGATCTGCGCGGCCAGCGCCGGCTTCAGGAGCGTTGTCTTGATCACGGCGCCGGCTGCTGCCGCGCCCGCGCCCAGGCGTACAAAATCACGCCGCGTCATTGCAAATCGATTCACGTGAGCCTCCCCGTGCCGTTCGGCTTCGACGGCCATTCTCTCTCTCGGCAGCCGCTTGTGTCCAACGGCGGCCAATCGCCCCGGTTTGTACTATCACGTTTCAGGGGCTACGATTCCAAGCGGAAGTCGGAAGGGCGGACGAGAGCAATGAATTCGCTGGTTGAGCGGGACGGGCGACGGGTTGGGGCCTTGAGATCGGCCATCGGGGTCGGACTCCTTGCCGTTCTGGCGTCGATCTCGGCCTTTGCGGCCTTGCCGGCGAGCGCGGCAACCCAGGAGAAATCTCCGGATTTCGGACCCAACGTGCTGGTCTTCAACCCCGCCATGCCGCCGGCGGACATCCAGGCGCAGATCGACAAGGTTTACAAGGTTCAAGAGCACAGCGAATTCGGCCGGGAGCGCAACGCCTTCCTCTTCCTGCCCGGTGACTACAAGGTGGACATCCCAGTCGGCTTCTACACCGAGGTCATCGGCCTGGGCGCTTCGCCCGACGCCGTGCACATCGCCGGCAACGTGCACTCCGACGCCAGCCTGGCCCATAACAATGCCACCTGCACCTTCTGGCGCGCGGCGGAGGGCTTCTCCGTCACGCCCACCGGCGGTCCTGTGAACGGAACCATGCAGTGGGCCGTCTCGCAGGCCGTGCCCTTCCGGCGCATGCACGTGCTGGGAAGCATGGTGCTGCACCAGAACGGCGGCTGGGCCAGCGGCGGATGGATGTCGGACTCGCTGGTGGACGGCAACGTGGGCGCGGGGCCGCAGCAGCAGTGGATCAGCCGCAACAGCGAGTGGGGCAGTTGGACCGGCGCCAACTGGAACATGGTCTTTGTCGGCGTGGCGCGCCCGCCTGAGGGCGACTGGCCCCAGCCGCCTTTTACCCGCGTTGCCGCAACGCCGGTGGTGCGCGAGAAGCCGTTCCTGGTGGTGGATGCGGATGGCCGCTTCAGCGTGCGGGTTCCCGAGCTGGTTCACGATTCCAAGGGCATCACCTGGCGTGGCGGAGAGACGCCGGGCAAGTCGATCCCGATCGGCAGGTTCTATATCGCTCACGCCGGCGCGGATACCGCCTCCACGATCAATGCGCAATTGGCCGCGGGCAAGAATCTGCTGCTCACGCCGGGCATCTACGACCTCACCGAACCCATCCGCGTCACGCGCCCCGACACCGTTGTTCTGGGCCTCGGCTTCGCCACGCTGCGCCCCGTCGAGGGCGCCGCGGCCATGACCACGGCAGATGTGGATGGCGTGATCGTTGCCGGGCTGCTCTTCGACGCCGGCGAAGAAATCTCTCCCGTCCTGCTCGAGGTTGGGCCGGCAGGAAGCAAGGCCGGCCACTCGCGGAATCCCATCTCCCTCCACGATGTCTTCTTTCGCGTGGGCGGCGCGGGCGTGGGCCGCGCGCAAGCAAACCTGATCGTCAACTCCAGCGACACTATCGTCGACCACACCTGGATCTGGCGCGCGGATCACGGCGCGGGCGTCGGCTGGACCCAGAACACAAGCGCCAACGGCCTGGTCGTCAACGGCAACAGCGTCACCATCTACGGCCTCTTCGTCGAGCATCACCAGCAGTTCCAGGTGCTGTGGAACGCCCCAGGCGGCCGGACCTATTTTTATCAGTCCGAGATTCCCTACGATCCGGCCGATCAGCCCAGCTACACCAGCGCTGCGGGCGTCAATGGCTGGGCCTCGTACAAGGTGGCCGACAGCGTCACCAGTCACGAAGCCTGGGGCCTCGGCATCTACTCGGTCTTCCGCCATCCCGGCGTAAATCTGACGCGCGCCATTGAAGTTCCTCGTGCGCCGGGTGTAAAGTTCCACCACATGATCACGGTCGCTTTAGACAACCTGGGCGAAATTTCCAATGTGATCGACAACACGGGAGGGCCCACTTCGACAAAGCCGCGCATCACGCCGAAGGTCGCGGAGTTTCCGTAGCTGGCGGGCGGCGGCCGATCGCCGGCAGGAACCGGACTGCGCGGGGCTGCGTATCATTAGAGGGGGCTGAATACGGGCAACCGTTCACGGATTCAGCCAAAAAGCCGATAAACAACGATTGACGCGGGATTGGGCTGCGCGCAACAACTTCTCACGGCAGGCAAGGTCAACATCACGATGGAGCACGCTTTCGAGATCGCCGCCATTGCGGCCGAAGCAGCCGTTGTCGGGCTGCTGATCTATCGGCGCGCGTGGCGCAAGCTGCCGGTCTTCTTCGTTTACTGCGTCTGGGCCCTGCTGAGCGATTCGACAGCCAGCGCGGTCAAGCACTTCTCCGCGGCCGGCTACGGAATCAACTTCTATCTTGCCGTAACCATCGTGGACTTTGCCTTGCAGTTCTCGGTTCTGGTTGAGCTGGCGTGGTCGGTCCTTCGCCCCCTGCGCACCTGGCTATCGCCCCGGGCCCTGGTTGCGATTGCCGCTCTCTTTCTCGTGGCAGGCGCGGCCATCTGGCCCTTTGCCGGCATCGCTTCCATCGCCACTACGTCGCGGATCTACCACCTGACGATCCAGTTGCAGCAGACCGCTTCGATTCTCCGCGTCCTGTTCTTTCTCCTCTTGGCCGGGAGCAGCCACGTGCTCTCGCTGGGATGGCGCGATCGCGAGCTGCAGGTTGCCTCCGGGTTCGGGTTCTATTCCCTGGTCAGCCTTGCAGTGGCCGGTCTGAATACGCACGTGACCGGACCGCAATTCAGGAATCTGTATTATGTCGTGGCGGTCAGCTTCCTCTGCTCGCTGTTCTATTGGGTTTTCAGCTTCGCGCAGCAGGAAGCGGAGCGCCAGGAATTCACGCCGCGCATGCAAACCATGCTGTTGGCGCTCGCTGGAACCGCCCGCGTCACCCGTGTGGCGTTCGCCGATCAGGCTGGCAAACCGCGGGAGCCGAACGGCTTCTGACCTCCAACCTGGGCGCAAATCCCAAACCCGACCGGCGATGCGGGCGGCCCTGCTTGCAGCCCGCTGCGCATTGTGTTTGGTGTCGCGGCATATAGACTCAAAACTGCAATGACCCTGCAGGCCAACCCGGGCGGAGCCAGCAAGCCGCGACCGAACCCACGATTTCTGCCGCGCGAGCATGGAGCCACAGCCATGCTGTTGACGCCGATTATTTGCGCCGCGATTCTTGCCCGCACCTGGCGCTGGAGCGAACTGGCGACCCTGACGGCTGCTTTTGCGGCGCTGGCGGCCAAAGACCCGCTGGTGGTGCTGGCGCGGCAGCGCCTGGTGTGGAAGCAGCCGCATCCTGAGACCGCCGCCGCGGCCCGATGGTTCGCGGGCTGGATGGCTCTCCTCATTCTCAGCGGGCTGGTCCTGCTGGCCGCCTGGCCCATCGCTGCGGTTGTGCCCATGGGCCTGGGCGTTGCCGCCTTTTCAGCGCTGGCCATCTGGATCAATGTGAACAACCGTCAGCGCTCCACTCTCTTTCAGATCGCCAGCGCGGCGGCCCTCACCTCCAGCTCCCTGGCCGCCTCGCTCTCGGCTACCGGCGCCATCGCGCCGTGGTGCTGGGTTTTGTGGGTGTTGCTGGCCATGCAGGCGACGGCGGGCATCCTGGTGGTGCATGCCCGGCTGGACGCCCGCATCGCGTTGCGCGGAGCCGCACCGCCCGGTGAACCGTTCCGGCGCGCCGCGCTGATCGCCGTGGCGGTGTTGCTGGCGGGCGCGGCTGGCGCCGTTTTCCTGCTTCGCGGCTGGATCGCGCTGGCGCTGCTGGCGGCTGCCGCCGGCTATGGATACGACCTCCGCCGCCAACGCGATGCCGTGTCGCTTCAGATGCCGCTCACAGCCGTCGGCCAACGGGCGCTGGCCCTCTCCTCTCTCTACGCGGGCCTGCTGATCCTGGGATTGTGGTAAGCGGCTGAGGGTTGTGGCTCGCCGGCGGCGGAGGCGAAATCCCCCCGCGCACAGCGCTGCCTGAGAGAAGCATGGGAGAATGGAGGGGTAGACAGCCATGACAAACGACAACGCTGAAGAATCCCTGCCCATTCCCGAAAACTCGCCTGAGCCAGCCACCGAGCCGATTGCGGAAGTTGCGCCGCAAGCCATGAGCGAGCCGGCCAACCCTGCTGCCATCGCGCCGGTCGCCGCGCTCGAGGCAACCGAAGAGCCCCCGTCAACCAGCCAGCCCGAGCCCGTCGCCGAAGCCATTGCCGAGCCGGAACCGGAGCCAGCTTCCGCGCCAGAGCCCGTGCCCGTCGCCGCTGCGCCCAAGCCTGCCCTTGCCGCCAGGCCCGCGCCTGCGCCTGTTCCGCCGGTTGCCGAAGAGCCCGCCGAGGATTTTGGCGAGTTGCTCAAGCAGTTTGAGAAGAGCCACTCGCACAAGGCCGCGGGGCAAAAGCAGCAGTTGCAGGGAGTGGTCGTGTCTCTCTCCGCCGACCAGGTCTTCCTCGACATCGGCTACAAGACCGAGGGCGTGCTGCCCCGCTCGGCCTTCGACGACAACGCCGATGCGGTCAATGTGGGCGACAGCTTTCCCGTCTCCGTCACCGGCCGCAACGAGGAGCACTACTACGAGCTCTCGCGCTTCAAAGTGGCCCAGCCCCGCGACTGGTCCGCCCTCGAAGCCGCCTTCGCCGAGAAGACCGCCGTGGTGGGCACGGTAACCGAGGTGGTCAAGGGCGGCCTGCGCGTCGACATTGGCGTGCGCGCCTTCATGCCCGCCAGCCGCAGTGGAACCAAGGACGCGGCGGAGCTGGAAAAGATGGTGGGCACGGAGATCAACTGCCGCATCACCAAGCTCGACGTGCTGGATGAGGACGTGGTGGTCGACCGGCGCGTGGTGCTCGAAGAGCAGGCACGCGGTCTGGTCGAAGGCCGCCGCGCCGCCCTGAAGGAAGGCGACGTGGTCACTGGCACAGTGCGCAGCCTGGCGCCCTATGGAGCCTTCGTCGACCTGGGCGGCATCGACGGCTTGCTGCACATCAGCGACATGGCCCACACCCGCGTCGCCAAGGCAGAGGACGTGGTCGCCGTGGGCCAGGAGGTCCAGGTCCGCATCCTCAAGATCGATGCGGAGACCAAGAAGCTCTCGCTCGGACTGAAGCAGTTGCAGCCGGAGCCATGGGCCACCGTGCCCGATCGCTTCCAGGCGGGCCAGCGCGTCAGCGGCACCGTTACGCGCCTCCAGGACTTCGGAGCATTTGTCGAAATAGAGCCGGGCATCGAAGGCCTCATCCACATCTCGGAAATGTCCTGGGGCAAAAAGCTGCGCCATCCCAGCGAGGTGGTCAAGCAGGGCGACCGCGTGGACGCGGTGATCCTCGGCATCAAGCCCGAGGAACGGCGGATTTCTCTCGGCCTCAAGGACGCGCTCGCCGATCCCTGGAACGATGTGCGCATCAAGTTCCCCGAGGGCTCGCAGATCGAGGGCCCGGTTACCAAGATCATGAATTTCGGCGCGTTCGTGCAACTGACCGAAGGCGTCGAAGGACTGGTGCACGTGAGCGAGATCGTCGCCGACCGGCGGATCAATCATCCCAGCGACGTGCTGCGCGCCGGACAAATCGTCAAAGCGCTTGTTCTCGCCATCGACACCGACAAGCGCCAGATCAAGCTGAGCATGAAGCAACTGGTGCCCACCAGCATCGACGAGTACATCGCCGAGCACAAGGCGGGCGATGTGGTCTCCGGCCGCGTGATGGAGCTGGGCGCGGGCACGGC
>JARLGE010000029.1 GCA_031296215.1 Occallatibacter sp. | reverse complement strand
CCGCAGCCGCAGTACACCTTTGTCACCGGCTATACGCACATCTTCCGCCCCAACTTGGTGAACCAGTTCAATCCCGGAGCAAGCTGGTACTCCAGCATCTTTGAGCCCAAGAACTTCGCTCAGGTCCAGCAGACTTTTCCTGTCGTCCTCGCGGCGGGCACCAATCAATCTCCCTTCACCACCATCGGCGGCAACGACAATATCTATCCTCAGGGCCGCAAGGTGACGCAATGGCAGATCAACGACAACCTGGACTGGATTCGCGGCAAGCAGGAGTACCGCTTCGGCATCAACACACGCCGTGTCGACGTGAGCGATTACGATCTGGGCGAGGGCACCGTGCCGACGGCCATCTACAACGATCTTGCCGAGTTCACCTATGGCGCAGCCTATACGGAAAGCCAGACATTCCCCGCCTTAGTCAATGAACGAATAGCGGCGGGCAACGTGGACCTCTACGCCATGGATACGTGGAAACCCAACTCCCGCACCACTTTCATTGCCGGCGTCCGGACCACATGGAACACCGACCCCGAGAATCGGCAGCATCTCTTCGCGCGTCCCGCAGGTTCGTTCCTGGATGTCTCGCACAACGTGAATGAGCCGCTCAATCAGGCCATTCAGACCGGGGTGAGCACTCTGTTTCCCGCCACACCCCTGCTTGTCTGGCAGCCGCGCATCTCTCTTGCATACCAGCTCAGGGCAGGAACCGTCGCTCACCTCGGCTTCGGAGTCTTTAACGACATCATTCCCGCCGAGATTGCCGATCTCGCCTCCACCAACGCGCCCAATGCGCCCACCTTTGTTGGCGGCATCGGAGGTCAAGTGGGCGGTCTCGCCATTGCGCCTGGCGTCGCTGACAGCGCCGCCAGTGCGGCCGTGAGCGCCAACCATCGGTTCCAGTCCCTCTTCGGCGCCGGTGGTCCACCGTGCGGTGGAATCGCCTCAGGCGCACCCACCTGCCCTCTCGCCGTCAGCCTCAATACTTTTCCCACCGGCACGCTCAAGACTCCGTATTACTACCAGTACAACTTCGGCATCGAGCAGAAGTTGAATGCGCATGGCGCCGTTCGCGTCGGTTATGTCGGCACACGCGGCCTGCACGAACCCTTTCAGGTCGGCCTGAACGGCTACCAGACGGTGTGCGCCGGGTGCTTCGCGCCTTACCCCTACGCGCAGCCCGTCGACCAACGGTTCGGCAATGTCAATGAGTTCCGCACCGACGCTACCAGCAATTACAACGGCCTGCAAACCAGCCTCGCCGAGCAGTTCCACTCTCTTACCATCAATGCAAACTACACGTTCAGTCATTGTCTTGACGAGATCTCCAACGGCGGTTTGCTTCCCTTTTCCACCCAGGGCATTCTTGCCCCGCTCCCCGGCGAGCTAAGGAACCAATACAGCAATTGCGACTACGATGTGCGCCACAATCTTTCCGCCTACGGCATCTACCAAATTCCATTTGCATCGAAGCAGGTTCTATTGCGCGCCCTCTTCCACAACTGGTCGTTCTCTGAGACAGTCTTCCTCCACAGCGGACTTCCGTTTTCAGTTCTCAGCCAGCCGTACACAGCTAACGGCAACGGCGTCGTTCAGGCCAATGGACCGCAGTTTGCCAGCCGTGTTCCGGGTGTGCCGCTCTATCAGAAGGTCTCAATTCCCGGCGTCACCCTCACCGGAAAACAATGGCTGAACCCAAACGCATTTGTTTCCGTGGTCGATCCCGCCACCGGCGACTGCACTGGCGTAGCTGCCGGCGGGCTCGACGCGCCCGCCCTCTGCCAGTTCGGTGACTCCGGCCGCAACAGCGTTCGCGGCCCGCACTTCACCGATTCCGACATCTACATCACACGCCGTTTTCACATTTGGGAACAAGCCTCGCTGCGCTTCGATGTGCAGATGTTCAACGCCTTCAACCATCCCAACTTCGCGCTGCCCAGTAGCGTTGAGGCCGGCGTGCCGAGCTTGCCGAGGGACGTTCCACCCGGATTTGGAACCCTGCAAAGCACCATCTCACCACCGACTGGGCTGCTGGGCGTGGGCCTGGGTGGAGACAGCTCACCGCGGATGATTGCATTTCAGGCAAGGGTCGAGTTCTGAAATCGACTACCATGAATGCCATGCGCGTTCTATGTGCTGCCGAGATGCAGGCTTGCGACCGGGTGACTACGGAGCGGTTCGGGGTTGCGTCAGTGGACCTGATGCGGACGGCCGCTGGAGTTGTGGCCGAGTTTGCGCGGGAGGCGTTTCCGCGGGCGCGGCGGGTGATGGTGTTGTGCGGCCGGGGCAACAACGGCGGGGACGGCATGATGACCGCTCGCCTGTTGGCTGCTGCGGGGCTGGATGTGACCACTCTGCTGCTGGGGGTACCCGAGAAGCTGGGACCGGATGTGGTGACGGCCTGGGGCGAGTTGCTGGCAAGTGCGAAGCCGGGAACGGTGCATGTAATCGAGAAAGCGGTGGATCTGGCCGCGCACAGAGAGGCTCTGCGAGCCGATCTGATTGTGGATGCGGTGGTGGGGACGGGGTTCAAGCCGCCGCTGAAGGGACTGGCCGTTGCGGCTCTGGAATGGCTGAAGGGCAGCGAGGCGCCGGTGCTGGCGGTGGATTTGCCTTCAGGATGGGCGGCGGATTCTACGGCTGCTGCGGCGGGGGGGCCGGTGTTCGCGGCAGATGCGGTGATTACCTTTACGGCGCCCAAGCCGGCGCATTTGTTCGGGCAGCTGACACGGGGGTGGGACCAGCCGGTTGTGGTGGCGCCTATCGGGTCTCCGGAGGAGGCGGTTGTCTCGGATCTCGGGCTGCGCTGGGCT
>JARLGE010000205.1 GCA_031296215.1 Occallatibacter sp. | reverse complement strand
CCGGAAAGAGTTGACGCGGATTGGCTACGCGCTGCTGGCGCTGCTTGCCGTGAAGCTGGTGGTGGAGGATCTGCGGCACGGGCACATGGCGTTTATCGCGGCGTCTATTTTTATTTTTGCGATTACGTTGCTTGTGGTTCCGCGAGTGGCGCGGATGGGGCAGCGGAGTTTGTTGTGAAGGAGTGCCGGGTCTTGAAAGCGAGACTTGGGGTACTCGGCTAATTTGGAATTTCTAATCTAAATTGAACTCTTCTGTTTTGGTCCTGCATTGAACCCATTCTGTAATGGAAGGAGCGGATGCGCCTGCGCGCGGGCCGCTTCGACTATCGAAGAACAATGTGTTTGCCGACATAGTATCCGTAGGGATGCGCAGGCGGAGGCGACGGGACGATGGCGACTATGGCAGGAAGCGAAACGATGGCTAAACTGCCGTGGGCGTATTTGCGGTTGCCGCCCTTTCCGCAGGTGGCGATCCGCGTGCTGCAACTGGCAAACAACGAGAATGTTCAGTTGCACCAGTTGGGCGATCTGCTCTCGACAGACCCGGCGTTTGCCAGCGAAGTGCTGACGGTGGCGAACTCGGCTTTGTATGCGCCTCGCTATCCGGCGAACAACATTCAGCAGGCGATTGCCGTGCTGGGCGCGAACACGCTGCAGGGGATGTGTATCACGGTAGGCGCGCGGGCGTATCTGGGCAAGTCGATGAGTCATCCGGCGCTGCGGGGCCTGTGGCGGCATAACCTGGCGTGCGCGGTGATCGGGGAGCGGCTGGCTTCGATGGGCCTGCTGGACAAGGACACGGCCTACACATCCGGGATATTGCACGACATCGGTCGCATTGCGCTGGCGGTGATTCAGCCCAAGGAATACGCGAATTTATTGGCGGCGCATCGCGGAACTCCAGAGAGCATTCTTGAGGGCGAGAGGCAATTGTTCGGGTGGGACCATTGCGAGACGGGCCAGCGGCTGATCGCGGACTGGAAGCTGCCTGAAGACTTCGAGGTGGTTGTGTCGGAGCACCATTGCGCCAAGCGGACAGATGGTGGGTGGGGAATGTCGGAGCTGATCAAGGTCAGTTGCCGGATGGCGGATGCGGCGGGCTTTCCGGCGTTTCCCGGGTGCGAGAAGACTCCTTATGGAGAGTTGCTGGATGAAGTGCCGGCAGGGGAGCGGAGGCTGTTCTACACCGATCTTGAGGCACTGACGCAGGAAGTGGCCAAGTGCATCCATGCGATGGAGTTGGTTTGAGGTTTAGCCTAGCGGCCTAAAGGGAGCGAAGGGTCGGCGGAGAGGCTGTCGGGGGCGAACTCTCCGGCCTGGAGATGAGGCCAGGCGGCTGCGGCGATCATGGCGGCGTTGTCGGTCGAGAGGGCCAGCGTGGGGAAGGCCACGCGGAGGTTGCGGCGGGCGGCCTCGCTGGTGAAGCGGCTGCGCAGTTCGCGGTTGGCGGAGACTCCGCCGGTGACGAGAATGCGTGTAGCGCCGAGAGACTCCTGGGCGGCAAAGGTCTTCTTCATCAGGTCGCCGACGACGGCGTGCTGAAAGCTGGCGATGAGGTCGAGGGTCTGCTGGTCGCAGGTGGCGAGCGCGTCTTCGACGGTGGGGTTGGCGGGCGCGTCAGGGCCGGTGAAGAGCGCCAGGTGACGGGCTTCGGCTTCGGGGCGCAGGTTGTGCAGCTCGACATAGCGAAGCACGGCCGTTTTGATTCCCGAAAATGAGAAAAGGAAGTGCGGGTCGAGGTTGGCGATGGGGGCCGTCTTGGCGGCCTTGGTGCGCGGAGGCTTGCCGCCGAGGTGGAGCTTGGTCTTGATTCGGGAAAAGGCGAAGGGCACGGCGTTGGGGTTGCCGTGCAGGGCGAGCGCGTCGATCCAGGGACCGCCGGGGTAGCCGAGGCCGAGCAGCTTGGCAACTTTGTCGTAGGCTTCGCCGGCGGCGTCGTCGACGGTGCGGCCAATGAGCGAGTAGGTCCAGGAGCCGTGGGCGGGGCTGGCCAGATAGAGATGCGTGTGGCCACCGGAGACGACGAGGGCCAGGGCGGGCTGGTCGCCGGTGGAGGATTGCCCATCGAGCGACTCGCGTTCGTTTAACAGGACGGCGTGGATGTGGCCTTCAAGGTGGTTGATGGCGATGAGGGGAATGTTTTGCGCGAAGGATAAGGCCTTGGCGTAGGTGATGCCAACCAGCAGGGCACCAGCGAGGCCGGGGCCAGAGGTGACGGCGATAGCGTCCAGATCGTTGAGGGTGATGTTGGCTTGCGCGAGGGCGGCGCGGACTACGGGGACGACGGCGCGGAGATGCTCGCGGCTGGCTAGCTCCGGGACGACTCCGCCATAGCGGGCGTGGGTGGCGATCTGCGAGGCGACTGCCGAAGACAGTGTGCGCGAGCCGCGCTGAACGACGGCGGCGGCGGTCTCGTCGCAGGAGGATTCGATGGCTAGGATGAGGCCGTTGCCGGGCATATTTCTAGTTTAGCGGGTGGATGAGGGCGCGGTTGGCGTTACGCTGGCTCAGGACGCCTGTGGCGGGCGAGAATGGAAGCAGCGATGTTGCCTGTGACGCGCCAATTCGAAGCGGCTCGGGAGATTGTGGAGAAGCTGCGCGCGGCGGGCTTCGAGGCCTATCTAGCCGGCGGTTGCGTGCGCGATCTGCTGCTGGGCCGCGAGCCGCACGACTACGACGTGGCTACCAGCGCGACGCCGGATGTGGTGCTGGGTCTGTTCGAGCGGACATTCGCGGTGGGCGCGCACTTCGGGGTCGTGCTCGTCGCCGATGGAGATGAGGCCGGGTATGGAACGACCGAGGTGGCGACGTTCCGGTCGGACGGGGCCTATTCGGACGGGCGGCATCCGGACGCAGTGCGGTACACGGCCAGCGCCGAGGAGGATGTGAAGCGGCGCGATTTTACGATCAACGGACTCCTGCTGGACCCTCTGCGCGGGATGGAGAATTTGCGTGCGGCGGTGATGGATTTTGTGGGTGGCGTGGCGGACTTGGACGCGGGGGTTGTAAGGGCGATTGGACGGGCCGAACTGCGGCTTGAGGAAGACCACCTGCGGATGCTGCGCGGGGTGCGGTTTGCGGCTCGATTTGGGTTTGAGCTTGATGCGGGGACCAAGGCGGCAATGCGGGCTTTGGCGTCGCGCATCGATGGAGTGAGTCGCGAGCGGGTGCGGGACGAGTTGACGAAGATGCTGACCGAGGGCCGGGCGCGGAGGGCGTTCGAGTTGCTGGACGAGACGGGGCTGCTGGCCGAGGTTTTGCCGGAGATTGCGCAGATGAAGGGCGTGGAACAGCCGCCGCAGTTTCATCCTGAGGGGGACGTTTGGGTGCACACGCTGGGCCTGCTGGAGCAACTGGAGCCGGGGTGCAGTTTGACGCTGGCCTGGGGCGCGCTGCTGCACGATGTAGGCAAGCCTCCGACATTTCGGCGCGCGCCCGATCGGATTCGCTTCGACGGGCACGCGGAGGTGGGCGTGGCGATGGCGGCGGAGATTTGCCGGCGGTTCCGGTTTTCGAACGAGGAGACGCGGCAGATTGTTGCGCTGGTTGAAAACCACATGCGGTTTATGGACGCGGGG
>JARLGE010000204.1 GCA_031296215.1 Occallatibacter sp. | reverse complement strand
CTCCATCCCCGCGCTGCTCGTCTATATCACGGCGGCCATGACCCTTGAGGCCGGCGACCTGATCCTCACAGGAACGCCTTCCGGGGTGGGTCCGCTCCAGGCTGGAGATTCCGTCGAAGTCAGCATTCCCACGCTCGGCGTACTCAGAAACACGTTCCAACCCGGCACCAATTAGCGCCGGCAAACGCTCCGCATGCACCCAACGTTCATTTTCCGCATCTGAAATAGAGGTACACTGAACCCGAACGGGGCATTCCCCGAAACAAATCGGCCCGAAGCGAAATCGCATCGCCTTCCCCAGGAGGAAATCATGCCAAAGAACCTACTCGAGCAGTTGCGCCAATACACCGTGGTCGTGGCCGACACCGGCGACATCGAGGCGATGAAGCAGTTCCGCCCGCAGGACTCGACCACCAACCCCTCTCTCATCACCGCGGCCGCGCAGTTGCCACAGTACCAGTCCATCGTCGACGGTGTGCTTGTGGACGCGCGCAAGGAAGTGGGCGAGGGCGCAACCGACGCCGCCGTGGCCAACCTCGCCTTCCAGCGCCTGGCCATCGCCTTCGGCAAGAAGATTCTCGCCATCGTCCCCGGCCGTGTCTCAACGGAAGTGGACGCGCGCCTCTCCTACGATACGAATGCCACCATCGCCCAGGCCCGCACCATCATTGCCCAGTACGACCGCGCCGGCATCGGCCGCGAGCGCATCCTCATCAAGATCGCTTCCACCTGGGAAGGCATTCGCGCCGCGGAGGTTCTCGAAAAAGAGGGCATCCACTGCAACCTGACGCTGCTCTTCGGCCTGCACCAGGCCATTGCCTGCGCCGAGGCCGGCGTCACGCTCATCTCGCCTTTCGTGGGCCGCTTCCTCGACTGGTACAAGAAAGACACCGGCAAGGACTACCAGGGCGCCGACGATCCCGGTGTCAAATCCGTCACCCGGATTTACAACTACTTCAAGCACTTCGGCTACAAGACCGTGGTCATGGGCGCGAGCTTCCGCAACATCGGCGAAATCACGGAGTTGGCCGGCTGCGATCTGCTCACCATTTCACCACAACTGCTCGCCGAACTCGAAGCCACAAAGGCCGGCCTGCCGCGCAAGCTCGATCCCGTCGCCGCAAAGTCCATGAACCTCGGCAAGATTCCCATGGACAAGGACATATTCGACGCCATGCACGCCGCCGACCGCATGGCCACCGACAAGCTCAAGGAAGGCATTGAAGGCTTCTCCGCCGCGCTGGTCAAGCTCGAAGGCCTGCTCGCCAGCCGCCTCTGCGAACTGGAGTCGCGAGCCCCGGCCACCGTCTGACCGCACCGCATTCCCGCACGCACGAAGGGCAGCCCACGCGGCTGCCCTTCGTGCGTCCTGGACCTGCGGAGGTTCGCAATCGATCCGCCCCTCTGCTAACAAACTTGATCCATATCTGCCGGTCTTTACAACTTTTCCGATAATCTCTGTGTTACAGCAAGACAAACAGGCACTGGCTGGAACCCCGGCTTCGCGCTTTTCCTCGAGCACCCGGCCATTGCCTCACAGGCATGCCGGCTGCCCGCGCGCAGCCCAGGGAGGTTTGTATGCAGGCCCCGCAACCTTCAGCCCCGCCGCATCCGCTCGAACTCTTTTTCCAGCAGGCAGTCCGCAACAGCTACGAAGGCAAGCTGGGACTGAACGATCCCGGCGTGACCGCCTATGTCGCCCGCCTGCTCTGCGAGTTCTCCGAGTCCGACCGGCTCTACAAGGTACGCGACGAGGTCGGCCGCCCCATCGATGAGCTGACTGAGATGATCAGCGCCTCCGACCCCGTTAACGGAAGCGCGCCCTCGTTCGACGCCGAGCGCGCCGTGCGCAAGCACATCGGCGACTACGCCCTGTTTGTCGCCGGCATGTATCCCGAGGCCATGGCCTCCGGCCGCCGCATGCGCCGTCATCAGCCCTCGCTCGGCGAGCTCATCCACGCCGGCAAGGAAAGCTACTACATCGTCAGCCAGTTCAACCTCTTCGAGTACGAGCAGGAGGCGGCTCTGTTTGCGCGCCTCTCCGACCGCTTCGAGCGCTGCATCCTCGGCCTCACGCTGGTCCGCGAAGAACTCGGCCCCCGCAAGCCCCTCATGCTGCCGCCAACGGTGAACTAGCGCAATCTTTCGGCGCCTCGCGTTTTCTTGTTTGTACTTATGCTGTCATCCTGAGCGAAGGTCGCCGCGGCGACCGAGTCGAAGGACCTGCTTCTCATTTTTTCATGAACGAGAAGGTGGGTGCCCCAGGGTCTCGTCCGCGGCGGCGGATGAGGCCTGGGGCGCTATTCCCTGTTCCCTATTCCCTGCTTTTTTCACTCCGACCAAACCGCCAGCACATTCCCCGCCCCATCGGAGAAGTGGAACCGCCGCCCGCCGGGAAACTCGAACGTCGGCACAACGATGCTGCCGCCAGCGGCGGCGATGGCTGCCTCGGTGGCTTCGAGGTTGGCGGAGTAAAGGACGATGAGCGGCGCGGACTTGGGGTGCGATTCGTGCGCGTCTGTCTTGTAGAAGCCGCCGCCCTCGACGCCCTGGCCGCCGAAGCTGATGTAGTCCGGGCCCCAGTCCTGAAAGGTCCAGCCGAAGACTGTGCCGTAGAACTGTTTGGTGCGCTCGATGTCGGTTGAGCTGAGTTCGATGTAGCTGATCTTGTGGTGATTCTCTGCATTGCTCATGGCTTCTCTCCTTGGTGTTCTGAATCGATGGGGAATCGAGGAAAGGGCGGTGCGAATGGTCGGCGCAGGCACACCCTTCCCAGGCGTGCTTCTGATTGCGCCCCCATCCACATTCCCTCAGAAGCCGGGGAGTGCAGGTAGAGTCCGCTGATCTTCGTGCAAGCGCGCGGACTCACGAGGTACCAGAAAAACGTACCAAAAGGAAGCGCGCAGTGCAATCAAAAAAAAGAGACTACAGGATGTACCGGCTCAAATCCTGATCCTTCACCACCGACGCCACCATCTGCTTCACATACTCGGCGTCGATCAGAAACACCTTCTCCGGACCCGACGCGGTCATGCGCTCCTCATAGGGCAGCGGCGTGGACGACTCCGCCTTGATGGCTTCGCTCAGCGCCGCGGCGGCCTCGCCGTCCGGCGCGCGGCGCGCAACATCCGGCGCGAGGAAGCTGACGTCTTCAAGCACGCGCTCCATGATGGTGTGCAGCCGCCGCGCGCCGATGTTCTCGGTCTGCTCGTTTACCTTGAAGGCAAACGCCGCCATCTCGCGCAGGGCTTCGGGCGAAAATTCCAGACGGACTCCTTCCGTTTCCAGCAGCGCCGAGTATTGCTTGGTCAGCGAGGCCTTGGGCTCGGTGAGGATGCGCAGGAAGTCTTCCACCGTCAGCGAATGCAACTCCACGCGAATAGGGAATCGGCCTTGCAGCTCGGGAATCAAATCGCTGGGCTTCGACACGTGGAAGGCGCCGGCGGCGATGAACAGAATGTGGTCGGTGCGCACCATGCCGTAGCGCGTGTTCACGGTGGTGCCTTCAACAATGGGCAGAATGTCGCGCTGCACGCCCTCGCGCGAAACGTCGGGCCCGTGCCCGCCCTCGCGCCCGGCGATCTTGTCGATCTCGTCGAGAAAAATTATCCCATTCGATTCGACACGCTCGACAGCCACGCGGTTCACCTGGTCCATGTCGATCAGCCGGCCTTCTTCCTCCTGCACCAGGTAGTCGAATGCGTCGCCCACCTTCATCTTGCGTTTCTTCGAGCCCTGGCCGAAGATGTTGGGCAGCATCTCCTTGATGTTCATCTCCATGTCTTCCAAGCTCTGGTTGCTGATGATGCCGAACTGCGGCGTGCCGCGCTCGCGCACGTCGAGCTCCACCTGCCGCTCGTCGAGCTTGCCCTCGCGGAACTGCGTGCGCAATTTCTCCCGAGACCGCTGATAGCTGTCGGAGCCCGGCAAGGTGAGCTGGCCCTCCTGCGCCGGCGGCGCGGGCGGCGGAGGCGGCAGCAGCACATCCAGCAGCCGCTCCTCGGCGTTCATCTCCGCCTTGTCTTCCACTTCTTCCAGGCGCTCCTCGCGCACCATGTCGATGGCGATTTCAACAAGGTCGCGGATCATCGACTCGACGTCGCGGCCCACGTAGCCCACCTCGGTGAACTTCGAGGCCTCGACTTTCAGAAACGGCGACCCGGTCAGCTTGGCCAGCCGCCGCGCAATCTCCGTTTTGCCCACGCCCGTAGGCCCAATCATGATGATGTTTTTCGGCATGATGTCGTCGGCGATGTCGGGCGGCAGCTTCTGGCGGCGCTGGCGGTTGCGCAATGCGATGGCCACGGCGCGCTTGGCGGCCTTCTGGCCGACCACGTGCTTGTCGAGCTCGGCGACAATCTCGCGCGGCGTCAGCTCGTCCAGCGAGAGATCCTGTTCTTCAGCGGATGCGGGTAGATAAATGGCCATGAATAAAGCGGGCTGCGAGCGGTTCCGCTAGCCCTTCAACTCCTCGATGGTGATGCGGTCGTTGGTATAGATGCAGATTTCGCCGGCGATCTTCATTGCCTTCTCGGCGATTTCGCGGGCGCTCAACTCTGTGTTTTCCATCAGCGCGCGGGCCGCGGCCGTGGCGTAGCTGCCGCCGGAGCCGATCGCCGCCAGCGGCTCGTCGGGATCGATCACGTCGCCCGAGCCGGAGATCAGAAACGTCTGCCCCTTGTCGGCCACCAGCAGCAGGGCCTCCAGGTTGCGCAGCATCTTGTCGGTGCGCCAGTCCTTGGCCAGTTCCACAGCCGAGCGGTTCAGGTTGCCCGCGTACTGCTCCAGCTTGGTCTCGAAGCGCG
>JARLGE010000028.1 GCA_031296215.1 Occallatibacter sp. | reverse complement strand
GTCTTCCTCGTCTGCACAGCGCTTTCGGCAAAGATCTTCCGCTGGGAGTGACGCCGCCCCAGCTGACTTGCTAAATCGCTCGTGCCCGCGAAGCGGGCGCTAACTCGCCGCATTTGCCCTGCATCCTCTCTTTTGCCCAGCGGTGCTCCACGACCTTCCGGTTTGGCCAGCCCCGCCCCCATCCGGTAAACTCGTGTTTTACCGTCCCATCAACAGCCACCCCAACCGGCCCCAAGGATTTCTCGCAACCAACCACCATGGCCACCATCCAACCTATTGCAGGTGAACTCGAGCCGCATCCCGACGTTGCCCTGGTTGAAAGGGTGCGCGGCGGCGATGTCTCGGCCTACGATACGTTGGTCCGCAAATACGAGCGGCAGATCTTCCGCATTGCGCAGCACATTACGCAAAACCGCGAAGACGCCGAAGACGTAATGCAGGACGCGTTTCTCAAGGCGTACGAGAAGCTCGAACAGTTCCAGGGGAATTCTAAGTTCTACACATGGTTGGTCCGGATTGCAGTCAACGAAAGCCTGATGCGCCTGCGCAAGCGGCGCACCGGCAAAATGGTCTCCATCGACGAGGACATCGAAACCGAGGAGGGCTCGGTGCCCCGCGACCTGGCCGACTGGGCGCCCGA
This sequence comes from Occallatibacter sp., assembly GCA_031296215.1. GTDB lineage: Bacteria > Acidobacteriota > Terriglobia > Terriglobales > Acidobacteriaceae > Telmatobacter. The sequence continues at coordinate 13,904 of JARLGE010000028.1, read as the reverse complement.
TCCGGAGCAGAACTACACCCAGGCCGAGTTGGGCAGAATCCTGGAGAAGACCATCAAGGGACTGCCCCCCGGCTTCAAGGTGGTGTTCGAGCTGCGCGACGTGCAGGGTCTGTCGACAGAGGACACGGCCGAGGCCCTCGGTCTCAGCGTCCCCGCCGTCAAGTCGCGCCTCTTGCGCGCCCGGCTGCAGTTGCGCGAGCGGCTCAGCCGTTACTTCCGCCGCAAGAAGGGAGTTGAGAAATGACCTGCACCGAATTTCTCGCTCTGCTCGACGACCTGATCGACGACGAGGGAAGTGCCGAGACCCGCGCCGAACTCCAGCAGCATCTGCACGGCTGCGAGCACTGCGAGGTCACCCTGAACACCACCCGCAAGACCATCGAGATCTACCGCTCGCATGAGATCTACGATCTTCCCCCCGGCCTCCGCGACCGCCTCCACGCCGCCATCATGGCCCGCTGCAAAAAGGGCTGCTGAGGCCTGCCCATCCGAGTTCCCTTTCCCAATCAAAACACTGGGTGCCCCAGAGCCTGCCCTGAGCTTGCCGAAGGGTCCCTCGTCCGCTGCGGCGGAGGGACCTGGGAAACCTCAGACCTCATCCGTCCTTCTCCGCGGAACGGCAGGTGGCCCACTCATCAGGGAGAACAGCGGCTGTGCCCCGTTCATCGCGGCTTTATCGCGATGAGCGGGTCTTGAGGGGCAGGTGCCCCACTCATCAGGGAGAACAGCGGCTGTGCCCCGTTCATCGCGGCTTTATCGCGATGAGCGGGTCTTCAGGCCGGCTGCCCCAGGTCCCTCGCCTTTGGGGACCTGGGAAGACTCAGACCTCAACCGTCCTTCTCCGCGGCAACGACCGGCTGCCCCAGGTCCCTCGCCTTTGGGGGCCTGGGAGAGTACCGCCCTCAACCGGCCTCTTTAGGGTGGCCCAGAGATTGGGGAAAGTTGTTTCCGCGTCGGTTGCCTCATCCTTCCGCAGCCTTATCGCGGAAGGGTTGGATTCGACAAGCCAGATTTCTCAGGACGACCACCTCAGATCCCACCGTCCGCCCCACCACAGGTCATTGCATAAAATATCCCAGCCCCGGCGCACAATGACTTATGAGGATGAGCAGACAAGCCCCATCGCGCCCCAGGACAGCACCCCAAAAACAGGCGCCGGCCGCTCAGCGAACAGGGGGGTACCCCCCCCGGTTTTGCCGCATGCCCATGACAACAAAGTGGTTACGTCGCAAAAACACGTTTTCGACGCGAAGAGGCCCGGTCAAAACCCGAAGATATCGTGCGATATGAACGCTTATTTCCCTCCGGAGCCGCCCTTTTCGCTCCAATCTTCCACCGGCCCAAGCTTCAAATCCTTCAGCCCGGACTCGATCTTTCCCTTGTCGCCGACCGCGATGACGAGCAGGTTCTCCGGGTGGATGTACTTGGCTGCGGCGGCCTGGGCATCGGCTGAGGTCACGCCCTCGATCTGTGCCGGCAGCTTGGTGTAGTAGTCGAGGCTGAGGCCGAAGAGCCACAGGTTGGCCAGTTGCCCGTTCACGCCGTAGGCGCTCTCGAAGTCGCCTGGCATGCTACGGATAATGGAGTTCTTGGACTGGCGCAACTCGGCGTCGGTGAGCGGCTTGGTATGGATGCCGTCGAGCTCCTTGAACAACTGCTCGGCGGCCGGAGCGGTCACGTCGGTGCGCACCAGCGCATAGCTGATGAAGGGGCCGGTGCCGCGACTGTAGCGGAAGAACGACGAAGCGCCGTAGGTGTAGCCGTGCTCCTCGCGCAGGTTCATGTTGATGCGCGACGAGAACAGGCCGCCCAGCATGGTGTTCATGACGGTGACGGCCGGGTAGTCGGGCGAGCTGCGCGGAAGGCCCACGCCGAAGGTGATCAGCGCGGTCTGCGGCGAGCCGGGCTTATCGACGAGGAGGATCTTCCGCTCGGGCACGGCGGGCGCGGGCGGCGGGGCGGCCGGCTGGGCGGACGAGGTCCACTTGCCGAAGGCCTCTTCGGCCAGCTTGCGGGCCTCCGCCGGGGTCACGTCGCCGGTGAGCTCAAGCAGGCTGCCGCGCGGGCCATAGTGGCTGGCATAGAAGCCGGCAATCTCGTCGCGGGTGATGGCGTGCAGCGAGGCGGCCGTGCCCAGCGCGTCGTAGGCATAGGGATTGGCCGCGCCATAGAGGTTCAGCAGGCCGGCGCGCAGGGCAAGCTGGATGGGATTGTCCTGCTGCTGCAGCAGGCCGGTAAGGCGGCGGGTGCGCAGGCGCTCGAGATCGGCGGCGGGAAACGCGGGATGCTCAGCGGAGTCGGCCAGCAGGTCGAGGCCGCGCGTCACGTGCCGCGAGAGCAGCGAGATGGCCAGGCCCGCGCTGTCGGCGTTGCTGAAGGAGGAGAGATCGGTTCCCAGCAGCGAGGCGGCGTTGGCGATCTCCTCGGACGAGCGCTTGGCGGTGCCTTCGGTCAGCAGCGCGGCGGTAATGCCCGCCAGTCCTGGCCGATCGGGTGGGTTGGCCGCCCCTCCGGCCAAAGTCAGCAACTGCACCGAGACGATGGGCAGCTCATGCCGCTCCACCAGGTAGACGGTGAGTCCATTGGCGAGGGTGATGACGGTGGGCTTGGGCAGCACCAGCGGGCGCTCGGGCCCGGGCGCGGGAGGCGTCGAGCGCCAGGCCTGGGCGGCTTCGAACTCCGGCGTATGCTGCGGCGTAATCTTGACGTTGGCGTCGGTGTCCTCGGGGCTGCGCGGCACGTCGTTCAGGACCTTTTTGCCGGGCACGCCATAGACCACCACGCGCTGGTCCTTGCCCAGCGTGGCCGCGGCCACCTTCTGCACGCTGGCCGGCGTCACCGAATCGTAGCGGGCCAGGTCCTTGGGCAGGTAGCCGGGGTCGCCGGTGTACTGGTTGTAGTAGTTGAGCTGATCGGCCACGCCGCCAAAGCCGCCCAGCCGCTGCAGGCCGGAGATCAGGCCGGTTTCAATCTTGTTGCGCGCCCACTCCACCTCTTCGGCCGTGGGGCCCTTGGCGGAAAACTCGTCGACGATCTTCTCCGCTTCGGCTTCCAGCTTCTCCGGCGTCACGCCGGGCTTGGCAATCAGCTCGCACTGGAAGGGCGAAGCCAGCGCCAGCGAGTTGTCGTAGCAGTTGGCCGATTGCGCAATCTGCTGCTTGTAGACCAGCTCCCGGTACATGCGGCTGGACTTGCCCGAGCCCAGCACGTGGGCGGCAATGTCGGCATCGGCATCGCCGGCAGCAAAGGCCGGCGGCGCCAGCCAGGCCAGAATCACCTTGGGCAGTTGCACGGTGTCGGTAACCACTGTGCGCCGCTCGGCGGTGATGGCAGGGGTTGCCACGGGCGTCACTTCCACGCTGGGACCGGTGGGGATGGGCCCGAAGAACTTCTCGATGAGCGCCTTGATGGTGGCCGGATCGTAGTCGCCGGCGATGGCCAGGGTGGCGTTGTTGGGCGCGTAGTACTGCGTGAAGAATTCGCGCACATCGTTCAGGCGCGCGGCCTCCACATCGGCATGAGAACCGATCACGTCGGCATAGTACGGATGCGTCTTGGGAAAGAGCTGATGAACGACCTCTTCATCGACGATGCCATAGGGAGTGCCCTCGCCCTGGCGCTTCTCGTTGCGCACCACGTCGCGCTGGTTGGCGAGCTTGGCGCGGTCCAGCGTGTCCAGCAGGAATCCCATCCGATCGCTCTCCAGCCACAGCGCCGTCTCCAGTTGGTTGGCAGGCACGGTCTCAAAATAATTGGTGCGGTCGAAGTCGGTGGTGCCGTTGACGTCGGTGGCGCCAGCCTGCTCCAGGTACTTGATGTGCGCCTTCTCCCCCACGTGCTTGGAGCCCTCGAACATCATGTGCTCGAACAGATGCGCAAACCCGGTGCGCCCGGCGCGCTCCTTCATCGGGCCCACGTGGTACCAGATGTCGACCGAGACGATGGGCAGCTTGTGATCCTCGTGCAGCAGCACCTCCAGGCCGTTGGCCAGCTTCAGCCGCTCATAGCGAATCTCCGGCGCATGGGTTGAGGACGGTGCTTTGGCGGCCTGCGCGGCAGCCGCCGCCGAAGCGAAGGGGACGGCGAGGGCAAGCGCGGAAAGCAGGATAGCGGCGGATGGATTTCGCATGAGGGAACTCCTTTTTGAGGGTTGCGGATTCGATGGGCCTCGGCCCTGGGCGGCGGAAGACGCGCTGAAGCGGGGCGGAGTTTTCTTCGACCCAAGAATAACGCACCGATCCCCATTCGGCGTAATCGCGGAAAACCCGCTACCCTATTGTTTTTTGGGGCCGGCAACCGGCTCTCCGCGCGCTGTTTCATCTTTTGACAACAACTTCCCGGCGTCCGCCGGGTTCAAGCGTCAGAGAGAAGTCTGCGTCTGATCGATGAGTGCAGACCGGTCTTCAGCAACAAAACAGGACCAGAGCGGGAAACCACCGGCCCTCACTCAGCCCGCAGCGCCTCGGTCGGATTCACCGAAGCTGCGCGTCGCGCGGGAATGTAACTGGCCAGCAGCGCGGAAGCTCCCAGTACCACCGCCACGCCCAACAGTGTTCCCGCGTCCCAGGCCTGCACACCGAACAGCAGCTTGCGCATCAGCGTCGCCGCGCCCACGGCCGCCGCCAATCCCACCACCACGCCCACCGCAATCAGCCGTCCCGCCTCGCCAAGCACCAGTTGGTAAACCGAACTCCGCTGCGCCCCCAGCGCCATACGCACGCCAATTTCGCGGGTTCGCTGGCTCACTGAGTAGGCAATCACACCGTAGAGTCCCACCACGCCAAGGATGAGCGCCAGCGCGGCAAAACACGCCACCAGCCACGTGGATAGGCGGTGCAACAATGCCGTTTGCGTCGTTTCAATCTGGTCGGTCATCGTGATCTCGCCATAGGTGCCCAGGTTCGCATCGACCTCATGCAGCGCCTTCACCAGCGCCGGCAGCACTGCCTTCTCGTCCTGCGTGGTGCGCACGGCCACTGCGACGAATGAATCCGGATCGTAATACATCGCCTGGTACTCCGCCGGCCAAATTTCCGAGTCGAGGCCGCCCTCGCGCACATTCCCGACCACGCCGACAATTTCGCGAATCGACCGGTCGTCGAGGTTTCCGTTGCCAACTTTCTGTCCAATCGGGTCTTCGCCTGCAAAGTACTTTTCCGCGAAGGCCTGGTTGATGACGATCTTCTGCGATTTCGACGCATCGTCGTCCTCAGTCAACATGCGGCCGCGCAACAGGTGTGCCTTGAGCGTGGGCAGATAGCCCGGGCTTACGTCGCGGGAGTTCACTTCATTGTGCTCGCCATGGAAAGGCTTGCCGACAATGCGAATCCAATCTGTGTCGCAGTTGCATTGCATCGGCAAATCGCTGGTGATACCCACCGACTGCACGCCGGGCAGATTCGACAAGCGGCGATCGATGGCGCGAAAGAGGGCCACCTTCTTCTCCTTTGTGGAATAACCGCTGCCGGGCGCGGCCATCTGCACGGTGGCGAGATGGGTGGTGTCGAATCCGTTCTCGACGTGCAGCAGGCGGTAGAAGCTCTTCCCCAGCAAGCCCGCGCCCACCAGCAGCACCACGGCCACTGAAAGTTCCACGACCACCAGGTTGGCTCCCACGCGGCGCCAGAATCTGCCCGCTGCAACACGTCCACCATCGCCAAGCCCGTCGCGAATGTCCTGGAAAGACAAGCGAAGAACGGGGGTCGCGGCCATCAGCAGCGCGGCTAGCAGTGCGATCGCGCCCGCAAATACCGCCGTGTGGGCGTTGAGGCCAACATCGTTCAGAAACGGCATTCCATCGGCCATCGACTTGGGAACCAGGCGTCGGAGCGTGGTCATCATCCATGCGGCAACAAGAATCCCTGCGCTGCTGCCCACGGCCGCGAGCAGCAGCCCCTCGGTCGCGAACTGCCTGGCCAGGCGCACGCGCGTTGCGCCCAGTGCGCCGCGCACCGCGATCTCGCGGCGGCGCACCTCGGAGCGAACCAACAGCAGGCTGGCAACATTCACACAGGCAATCAGCAGCAACAGTCCCGCGGCAGACAACAGGGTAAAGAGAATCGGCCGCACCTGTCCCACGATCAGTTCAGACAATGGCGTCACGCTGGCGCCCTGGCCCTGGTTCGATCCCGGGTATTCGACCGCCAATTGCGCGGCAATCCCCTTCATCTCTTGAAAGGCGGCAGCGGGCGTAACGCCATCGCGCAGCCTGCCCACGCCGAACAGATTATGGCAACTGCGGCGTACCTCGCAGCCATTCTTGTCGAGCAGCGGAACCCAGAACTCCGCATTGCCGCGCGGCGCAAAGGAAAACTCGCGCGGCAGCACGCCAACCACCGTGTAGGAATCTTCGTTCAGGTTGACTGCCTGGCCCACGATGTCGCGGCGCCCGCCGTAGCGCGTGAGCCATGTGCCGTAGGAGAGGATCAGAATCTTGGGCTGGCCGGGCCGGTCTTCGCCGGGCAGAAAGCCGCGGCCCAGCATGGGCTTCACGCCCAGCGTGCTGAAGAACCCGTCGCTGACGCGGCCCGCCGGCACAGGCACCGGGCCGGAGGGCGTGCGCAACAGATAACCGGTGCCCCCATAAACCTGCAGCGAACCGAACGAGCGATTCAGCCGCTTCCAATCGTCGTAGTCCTCGCGAGAAAGATTCGATCGCGGAAACATCGCGCTGTTCTCAGCCACGTCCATCAAGCGGTCGGGCGCAAAATACGGGAGCGGCTCAAGCAGCGCCGCGTCCACGAATGCAAAGATCGCCACGCTGGCGCCCATGCCCAGCGCCAGAATCACAATGGCGGTGAGCGCAAACCCGGAATTCTTCCTGAGTTGGCGAAGCGCAAAGCGCAAATCCTGCGCCACGGTCTCCAGGCGGAATCCCATCACCTCGTAGCTCTTCTCTTTCACGCGCGCCGCGTTGCCGAACTGGCGCATGGCCGCGTAGCGCGCGGCCTCAGGCTTCATTCCGCCGGCAATGAACTCGCGCTCCGCCTGCTCGCGATGGAAGGCCATCTCATCTTCGAGTTCGGCGCGAAAGCGGCGGCGCCGGAACAAAAGCGCGAGCTTCTTCAAAAAGCGGGAGATGGAATTCATCTACGCCTCCTGCACATCCCGCAATACGCGGCCGATCGCTTCGATCATCTGCTCAAACTGCGTCAGTTCAACACCCAACTGCTTGCGGCCCGCGGCGGTGAGGGTGTAAAAGCGCGCGCGGCGGTTGGTTTCCGTCATCTTCCACTCCGCCTTGACCCAGCCCTGCAGCAGCAGGCGCTGTAGCGCGGGATAGAGCGAGCCTTCTTCCACGGTCAGCACATCGTCGGAGAGTCGCTTGATTTGCAGCGCAATCCCATACCCGTGCAGCGGCGCGCGTTGCAGCGTCCTGAGGATCAGCATGTCGAGAGTTCCGGGCAAGAGGTCCGGTTTCCTGGCCATTAGCGTATATATAGTTTATCTATGGGTAGAGAGTCAATGGAAATTCCATTGCGTTCGGTCACTTTTTTTCCAGCCAACGAAAAGGACCGCCCTCCATCCGGCGAGCACGATGAATCTGGGAAAGCGTCGCGACGATACGATACGCCCTCAAGGACTGGGCTGGCAGTCCCCCTGCCCCATGATTTAACCTCGACAGTGGTATGAAACTTACGCAAATGCTTTTCTTTTCCGCCCTGACCGTGGCGCTCTCCGTCGTCGCGGCCGCACAGCAGTCCGCCCCCGCGGCGCCGGACAAGCCCGCCCCGCAAGACCTGCCGGACGCGCCCCAGGCCACCGCCGCCGCCATGATCCGTCCCAACGGGCCGACGGTGGTGATGGATACCTCCATGGGCCGCATCACCTGCCAGTTCTTTCAGCAGCAGGCGCCCAAGGCGGTGGCCAACTTCATCGGCCTTGCCGAGGGAACCATCGACTGGACCGACCCGGCCACCAAGAAGAAGCAGCACCACAAGCCGTTCTTCGACAACACCACCTTCCATCGCGTCATTCCCGAATTCATGATCCAGGGCGGCGACCCGACGGGCACCGGCACCGGCGACCCCGGCTACAGCTTCGACGACGAGTTCAACCCTGACTTGAACTTCGACAAGCCGGGCCGCATGGCCATGGCCAACTCCGGCCCCAACACCAACGGCAGCCAGTTCTTCATCACCGAGCAGGCCTACGACTCGCTCAACCAGCACTACACGCTGTTCGGCCAGTGCGATGCCTCCAGCGTTCTTGTGGTTCAGACCATCGCCCGCGTCGCTCGCGACGCCAACGACAAGCCGCTGACGCCGGTGGTGCTCAACAAGGTGACCATTGTCCACGAGGGACAGCCGCTGCCGCCGCCTCCTGGCACAACTGCCCCGCAAGCGGACCAACATTGGATTGTCCCAATCTCGGCACGCGTCGCAGTGGGGCTGCTCGAATCGCGCTCCGCGCCTGTGTACCCGCATGATGCCATACAGGCTGGCATCTCTCCGGTGTTGAGGTAATGGGCGCGATCATCGGCACTGATGGTGCTGTGAATGAACTCCACATCGTGAGCGGGCCGCAGGCGCTGCAGCAAGCCGCGGTCGACACTGTGAAAACGTGGAGCTACCGGCCTTATCTGCTCAACAACCAGCCAGTGGAAGTCACAACCCAGATCAATGTCGTCTTCACACTGAGTTCTCACTAGTAGAGAGGTCCGGAACGACCTCAGGAATCGAGTCCTGTATGAAAGCCATTGCGATCATCCGCAAGATTGCATCTTATCTAGCGTTCCTTGGCGTCATCACGATTGTACTAACTATTGTTCAGCCAAAGAACCCCGTAGTAGACAATTGGTTCCGAATTGGTGGGGGGAGTGCAATCGTAGTATGTATAGGAATTCTTTTTGGACTCAATGCAATTGAGAAGAACATGCGAAACACATCTTCGCCTGCCAGATCTTCCGCGGCCTCGCCTTCGGATTCTCAGCCAACAAATCTTTCAACTACAGGAGTTCGCATGTCCCAAGCAGCAGCCACCTACGCAGTCTTCTCGACCACCGAAGGCAAGATCACCGTTCGCCTCTTCGAGGCCGACGCGCCCATCACCGTCAAGAACTTCATCGAGCTGGCCGAAGGCCAAAAGGAGTGGACGCACCCCACCACCCGCGCCAAGTCGACCGACAAGCTGTTCGACGGCACCATCTTCCACCGCGTCATTCCCGACTTCATGATCCAGGGGGGCGACCCCGCCGGAACCGGCATGGGCGGACCCGGCTACCGCTTCCAGGACGAGACCACGGGCTCCCCGCACAAGTTCGACAAGCCCGGCAAGCTGGCCATGGCCAACTCCGGGCCAAACTCCAACGGCTGCCAGTTCTTCATCACGGTTGCCAATACCGATTGGCTCACCGGCAAACACACCATCTTTGGCGAAGTTGTGGAGGGCCAGGAGATCGTGACCAAGATCTCCCTCGTCCCGCGCGGCGCCCAGGACAAGCCGCACAACCCGGTGGTGCTCGAGTCGGTCACCATCGAGCGCGTGGCATAGGCCTTTTCAACACGCAGACATTGAACCCCCAACCCAGGTTGGGGGTTTGCTGTCTGCGGCGCCCTTGCGTTTCGCGGCTCGGGTTGTATCATTCCTCATCGGAAGAGCGCGCATTCTTTGCTCGCCCTCCGGCCTTGCGGGCTCGACCCGCGGGCCTCTCCACCGACCTCATTGCTTCGAGCAATCGAAATGGAGTCCCTCCGCATGCCTGCTACAAAAGCCCTGCGCCGCCTGGTTCACGTCATTGCCTTCACCCTCACCACCGCTGCCTCCGCGTCCTCGCTCTTCGCCGCCGATGCGCCGGCGCTGCACCGCGGCTACTACACCGATCCCGCGCTGCACGGCGACGCCATCGTCTTCACCTCCGAGGGCGATCTGTGGACGGTGGGCATTCACGGCGGACAGGCCCACCGCCTTACCTCCGGCGCGGGCACGGAGCAAAAGGCCGTCGTCTCGCCGGACGGCAAGACGGTGGCCTTCAGAGCCGACTACGAGGGACCCTCCGAGGTCTACACCATCCCCATCGAGGGCGGTCTGCCGCAGCGCCGCACCTGGGACGGCGACTCCTTGCCGGCCGGCTGGGCGCCCGACGGGCGGCTCATGATCGCCACCGGGCGCTACGCCACGCTTCCCGGCGCACAGCTTGTCCTCGTCGACAATCAAGGCGGCCGCGAAGTCGTTCCCCTCGCCCAAGCCGCCCAGGGCGCCTACTCCGACGACGGCCACACGCTCTTCTTCACCCGCTGGTTCCGGCAATTCAGCGAGACCAAGCGCTACAAGGGCGGATGGGCGGAGAACATCTGGAGCTTCGACGGCACGCACGAGGCCGCGCCGCTCACCGCGGACTTCGCCGGCGCCTCAACCAATCCGATGTTCTGGAAGGGCCGCGTCTACTTCCTCTCCGACCGCGACGGCGTCATGAACGTTTACTCCATGGACCCGCTGGGCCACGATGTCAAGCAACAGAGCCATCAGCACATCTTCGACGTTCAATCGGCATCGCTCGACAGCGGGCGGATCGCCTATGCCTCGGGCTCCGATCTCTGGCTGCTCGACCTGACCACGGGCCAGGAGGAAGTCATTCCCGTCACGCTGGTCTCCGACTTCGACCAGATGCGCGAACACTGGGTGAAGAAGCCAACCGACTATCTGACCGCCGTGCATCTGGCGCCCGACGGCTCGAGCGCCGTGTTCACCGCGCGCGGAGAGCTGTTCACGCTCCCCGCCAAGACCGGCCGCGTCGTCAAGGTTGCCGGCGACTCTTCCGTGCGCTATCGCGAGGCGCGCTTTCTGCCCGACGGCAAGAGCGTCGTGGCCCTGTCCACCGCAAGCGGAGAAACGGAGTTCTGGAAGTTTGCCGCCAACGGCGAGGGCGCGCCGGAGCAGTGGACCAGCGACGCCAAAGTGCTGCGCTGGGAAGGCATTCCTTCGCCGGACGGTCATTGGCTGGCGCACCGCGACAAGGATCAACAACTGTGGATCTACGACATTAAAGCAAAAACCGGCAAGCGCATCGCCCAATCCATGAACGGCGACTACTCCGATCTGAGCTGGTCCGGCGACAGCCGCTGGCTCGCTTATGTCCAGTCGGCAGACAACATGTTCGCGCAGATCGAGCTTCTCAATATCGAAACAGGCGTCACGCAGACCATCACCTCCGACCGCTACAACAGCATCAATCCGGTGTGGAGCTCCGACGGCAAGTGGCTTTACTTTCTCTCCGACCGCAATCTGAAGTCGACCATCGGCGGGCCCTGGGGACCGCGCCAGCCCGAGCCGCACTTCGATCGCTCGGTGAAGATCTACGAGTTGGCGCTGACCTCTGGCCTGCGCTCGCCCTTCCTGCCGCCGGACGAACTGCATCCCGACACGCCGGAAAAGAAGGACGACGAGAAGAAGGCAGACAACAAGGATAAGGACAAAGACAAGGACACAAAGGCCGCGCCCGGCGACAAGAAGCCCGCCGACGCCGACAAGGCACCCGCGGATAAGAAGGACGACAAGAAAGACGAGGGCAAGAAGGAAGAAGACAAGGACAAGAAAAAGCCCGCGGAAGTGAAGATCGACTTCACCGATCTGGCCGCCCGTCTCGATGAGGTTCCCGCGCCGGCCGGCAACTACAACAGCCTGCAGGCTGCCGAGAAGCGCCTGTGCTGGCTCAACGCCAGCGACGATGAAGGGGAACATCTGGCGCTGCAATGCCTGGACATCGCCAACAAGGGCGACGAAGTGGACACGGTCCTCGCCGAAGTCAAGGGCTATGAAATCTCCCTCGACCGCAAAAAGGTCCTGGTCAACAAAGGCGACAGTTTCTACATTCTCGACGCGGACGTGAAGGGTGCGGGCCTCACCGATCCGAAAGCGCTGCCCAAGGCCGCCATCGACCTCTCGCACTGGAACCTCTCCACCAATCCGCGCGAGGAGTTCCGCGGCATCTTCCTGGACGCGTGGCGGCTGGAGCGCGACTACTTCTACGATAAGAAAATGCACGGCGTGGATTGGACGGCCATGCGCGACCGCTATCTGCCGCTGGTCGATCGCGTGGCTGACCGCGACGAGTTGAACAACGTGATCGCGCAGATGGTCAGCGAGTTATCGGCGCTGCACACGTTTGTCTTCGGCGGCGATGCCCGCAAGCCGGCCGACAAAATCGATATCGCCACGCTCGGCGCGGTGCTGCGCCGTGACCAGAAAGCGGGCGGTTACGTCATTCAGCACATCTACGCGCACGACCCCGACCTGCCCGACCAGGCGTCGCCGCTGGCCCGTCCCGAATCGCTTGCCAAGGAGGGCGAAGTCATCGTCAGCATTGACGGCCAGAACCTGCTCAGCGCCGCGGACGAGCGCTCGCTGTTGCGCGGCAAGGCCGGCCAGCAAGTCCTGCTGCGCATAAAGCCCGCCACCGGCGAAGCTCGCGACGTGCTGGTGAAGCCGATCAGCGAACAGGACGACGCCAGGATGCGCTATGCGGAGTGGGAATACACGCGCCGCACCGAGGTCGACGCCGGCTCCAACGGCCAGATCGGTTACGTGCATCTGCGGGCCATGGGTTCCAACGACATCAATCAGTGGGCCCGCGAATACTACCCCGTCTTCGACCGCCAGGGCCTCATCGTCGACATGCGCCACAACCACGGCGGCAACATCGACTCCTGGCTGCTCGCCGACCTGCTGCGCAAGGCGTGGTTCTACTGGCAGCCGCGCATCGGCAATCCGCAGTGGAACATGCAATACGCCTTCCGCGGACACATCGTGGTTCTTTGCGATCAAGAGACCGCCTCCGACGGCGAAGCCTTCAGCGAAGGGTTCAAGCGCATGCAGATGGGCAAGGTCATCGGCACCCGCACCTGGGGCGGCGAAATCTGGCTCTCCGGCAGCAACGTCCAGGCCGACAACGGCGTCGCCACGGCCGCCGAGACCGGCGTCTACGGCCCCGACGGCATCTGGCTGATTGAAGGCCACGGCGTCGAGCCCGACATCGTGGTCGACAACCTGCCGCACGCCACCTTCGCCGGATCGGACGCCCAGTTGCAGGCCGCCATGGATCTGCTCAAGCGCGAGATCAAGGACGACCCGCGCCCGGTGCCGCCGCATCCCCCCTATCCCGACAAGTCGTTCCAATACCAGCCGTGAAGACCGTCAAGGGAATTATGGGCCGAGTTATAAGCGATGACTCCGGCCCATAACTCCAGATAACTCTTGCAAGGCAGCTCTGAATAGGTCGCTGTCTTGAGAGGGCGCGGCCTGGCGTCCTCTGGGCGCCGTTCCCTCAGGAACCTTTCTTAACCTACATTTCCATCGTGAGTTTGACGCGCTCCCGGCAGCGAGCCTCGACCCTGCGCGCAGCCGGATCGTTGCTTGGAAAACTCTCCCCAAACTGCGCCGGCTGCCCAGATTGCAGACAGTTTTGCCTGAAGGCTAAAGTTCTTCTTCGCGCAGCCGATATCCCGAGCAAGGGAAGCTTCGCAGGCTGGAGGGAAGATGGGAATCACTCCAATCACCAACCTCACATCGCTGCCTCTGGCCCGCATCATCGGGCCGGATCTTGATCCGCTGCCCATGCAACGCGTCGAGAACACCGCCCGCACCGGCGACGAGACCTACTCTCCCAGCGGCAGCGGAGCAAGCGCCCGCGGCTCCGAGGATGACGCTTCGGAGAACGACGGACAGCTATTGGACGACGAGACCGGAAGCGAGCCTGCCGTCTTGCCCGGCGAAGCCGGCCCGCTGCGCCCCATCAGCTTTTTTGCCTGATCGCCGCAAGCTGGCCGCCGGCGGCGTCATGAACTTCGGCAGCAACTTGGGCGGCATGGTCTCGCCCGCGCTCACTCCCTGGCTCGCCGGCCGCATCGGCTGGGACTCAGCGCTGTCGCTCACCACGGGATAAGCCGTCGTCGCGGGCCTGTTGTGGC
>JARLGE010000203.1 GCA_031296215.1 Occallatibacter sp. | reverse complement strand
TCTTCCCGCGCTTCCGCGCTGCGACCGAGTTTCAGCAGCAGGTCACCGCGAACACTGGGGCGCAGATGGTAGTTGGAGAGACCGTCGATTGTGTCGACCGCAGCAAGTCCCGCTGCGGGGCCATCGGCCATGCCGACGGCGACGGCACGGTTGAGAGCGACGATGGGTGAGGGCTTAATTCTCAGGAGTACGTCATAGAGGGCGACAATCCTTTGCCAGTCCGTATCTTCGACTTTCAGTGCGCGTGCGTGGCAGGCGGTTATGGCGGCCTGGAGCGCGTAGGGCTCGGCACTGCCGCCGAGTCTTTGCGCTTGATTAAGAGCGGAAAGTCCTCGCTGGATTTGGGTGCGATCCCAAAGGGTACGGTCTTGGTCGGGAAGAAGAACTGCCTCGCCGTTGACTCCTCGACGCGCGGCGGTGCGCGAGGCATTGAGTTCGATGAGGGCGAGGAGCGCGTGGGTTTCCGGCTCTTCAGCGATCAGCTTCACCAGCGTGCGTGCGAGGCGAAGCGCTTCTTCCACGAGCGCGGCGCGTGACCACTCTTCACCTGAGGTTGCGGTGTAACCCTCGTTGAAGATGAGGTAGATTACGAGCAAGACGGACTCGATGCGTTGGTGAAGTTCATTCCCCCGCGGCGTTTCGAATGGCACGTTCGCGTCTGTGAGGGCTTTCTTCGCCCGGGTGATGCGTTGGCCCATCGTCTTTTCAGGCACCAGAAACGCTCGGGCGATCTCAGTTGTTGACAGACCGCCGAGAATGCGCAATGTGAGTGCGATGCGGCTTTCGATGGGCAGTACTGGATGGCACGCAGTGAAGAGAAGACGCAGAATGTCGTCGTCGATTATCTGATCGACTGACTGTTCCATTTCTTCTCCCAGACGCTGTTGTTGCGCTTCGAGTTCGCGCGTGATTTCTTCGTGTTTGGGGACGAGGTTTTGCTCACGCCGAAGTGAGTCCAAGGCGCGCCACTTGGCGAACTTCATCAGCCATGCGCCGGGATTTTCGGGGATACCTCGATCGGGCCACTGCTCGAGCGCGGAGACGAGCGCTTCCTGCGCGATCTCTTCGGCGATGCCGATGTCGCGCGTGACGCGGGCGATGCCCGCGATGAGGCGTGCGGACTCATTCTTCCACACGCCCTCGATCGCCAGCAAGACATCGCTCGCTTGGGACACATCGCTCATACCCCTTAGGGTACGGCATTCCCGCGTGCACCGCCATGTCATGAATCGCGAAACTACATGTGCATGGCAGGTGTGCCGTCAGACCATTTGTCGGCGGCGATGAGCGAGACAAAGATCCGCGGAAAGGTCCTCAGTTGCGGGTAGGTGTCAGGTGAAGCGGACCAGTAGCTAACGCCGAAGATGGGAGAGTTGGCGACGTTAGCCCCCCAGGGTGCGCCGTCGTCTGCCGTGTAGAACATCACGTGCGACATTGTGTGGTGGCCCTGATCAAATAAATAGGAAGATTTGGACATCATGTAGCACATCGCTCCCGGCTCAAGCATCGGCAGTTCCTTCTTAGCAATCGCGGTTTGAGTCGCTGCGATGATCTCTTCCTTGGAGTGGCCCGCAAGTACGAGATCTGTGCGCTTCAGGTCATAGGGAAGGAACGAACGAGCCGCTGACGGATTGAGGCAACCGGCAGCGCGGATTTTCGGGTTCCAGAAATCGGGGTTGTCCAACATCCCGCCCCAGCCCCGGTCAACAAAGCAGGTCCATCCATTCTTACCTTCTACGGCGGACTCGTAGCCGTGGCGCGTCAGGACCAGCACGGAGGCATCGTGCGAAATGGCATCCGGAGCCGCGCTGCGTGCCAGCGCAACTTCTGCGTCGCGGTTCATCAGGTACTGTTCGATGGGCGATATCTTGGGGTAAGGACTCGCTGGAATTTGCGCTGGCGTGAGATACGCGCATGGTCCGGCAAGTAGCATCGAGCAGGCAAGGAGGAAGGTGTTGCGAACTGTTCTTGTGTGCATACGGGTTCCCTCGCGCGCGGTAGCTCGTGGCCACCGCACGCCTGTTGGTTCGGACTTGTTGGGGTGTGTTGCTCGCGGCGCGGTTAGGCTTGGGAGGGATCAGGTACGAAGAAGATCTCGCGTACCTCGGACGGCATGCGCGTGCATTTCGCACTCTTGCGTGCCCACGAGAGCGCTTCTTCGAGATCGGCGACTTCGATGATCATCATGCCGCCGACGAATTCCTTAGCTTCGAGGTAAGGGCCATCGGTAACGACCACGTCGCCGCTGGGTTGCGTGCGCACGGTGTGGCTTGCGCCCAGGCCGCCGGAAAACTTGGTGATGCCCGCGGCATCCATTTCTCGGTTGAGAGCGTGGATTCCTTCTACCAAGCCTTCGTCCATGGTGGAGGGGTCAAAGTTCGTGGGGAGGTAACCAGCGATTACAAAATGCGGCATCATTTTTCTCCTGAACTGGATTGGGCGGGGAACTTCGATCCGCCTTCATTATTGCGACGAACGGCGGAGACGGATTTCTACAAGCTCGCGAAGATTTTCTTGCCGTTACTCGAACGGCACCTCAAGGAACGCACGGACCTCGACTGGCGCGCGGCAGTCAACGCCAGCTTTCTAGCCCCACGCCACGGCTTCGTCCGAACGGGCCTCGCCGATTTCTACACGGCGCGAGAATTACTTTAGTGTGTGGCAGCGCCGTGCCCACACTAAAGCGCACACCTGTTCTTGTTTTGATACCGGTAAGTCGGCGTGTGTCCCCAATTCCCCCACGTGGACGCATCAGAGCCCGCCCTGAGCCTGTCGAAAGCCTGCCCTGAGCGGAGCCGAAGGGGGTCTCGCCCGCCGCAGCCGAAAACCCGGGGAAAGTAGAAGCTAAAAGCTAGCAGCCAGAAGCTGCCCCTTTGCATATAATTTCGCCCTTCCCGCGCACAATTGAAGTGTGACAGGCAAAACCTCCTCACCCGGAGCAGCCCCTATGACCGAAGTAATCCATCGTTGCCCCGCGGTCAAAAACACAGCCTTGACCCCACCCCCCCCCTTCCTATGTTGAAAACAAAGCACTTGACTGTTCGGCCCACTAATGGCTCAAGAAAAAAAAGGAGTTATGGACGGTCAGTTTTGCAGGATGCCCCTTTTCCGGTGCAAAACGGCGCAAATCTTCCCCCGGTTCCCTGTGCCCCGGTCTCGTGCGCCGTGGAAAATCTGAAAGCGGAAGGCTCCTTTACACCCCCACAGACAGCAAAAGCGCCGCCCTCGGGCGGCGCTTCAGCTAGAACCAACTTCAGCGGAACGGCCTACAACGTCGATTCGATCTCAAAACCCCAGGCCTCCAGCAGCGCCTCGGGGATGTACTTGGAGTTCTTGTTCCGCCGCGCCCACTCCCGCAGCCGGGTTGACCGGATGTACTGGTCCGGGCTCAGTTTGAACTCCTTCACAATCTGCTCGAAGGAGGTCACTGTGGGCACAACCGGGCCGATGGGCTCCGGCTTGCCCCAATTCGGATTTCCACGACGCTTTGCCATCGATTTGTTGTCCTTAAAGGGTATCAGTTGCGGTTGTCTCTCCGGCAACAGGCTTGGGGGGCCCCGGTCGCACTGGAGGGTACTACAGCTTCCTATTTTACGTATTTTCTCTTCAAAAATCAACAACAAAATGGAGACTATCTATCCATAGTCGCCATCCTCGCTTTTCTGTCCTATATTGCTCTAAATTCCTGTTTATAAATACATTACCCAGGTAATCATCACCGGCTTCCTGGTTCCGTGCTGCCCACTCTTGGTGCAAAACTGGTCATACCCATGCCTTCGGTGGCAGGATACTAGTGTGACAATATCCGGTCGCATTCCAGCCCTCGCCGCGCTGCTGGCCGCTGCTCTCGCGCCCGCCGGCGCCGTCGAGCTGAAGGTCAGCCGCGACGCCCTGGAGCGCACCCTGAAGCAGCAGCTCTTTGGCGGCCCCGACGGCCGCTACTACCTGAAGGGGAACGCCAAGTCGGCCTGTTACGTCTATGCCGAGGACCCGCAACTCCACTTTGCCGGCGACCGCATCGTCGTCCACATGAAGACTCACGCGCGGCTGGGCAAGGCGGTGGGCGGCGCATGCCTGGGCATCGCCCTCAACCTCCCGGCCGAGGTCTCCCTGGCCCCCGACGGCGAGGGCGAAACGGTCGGCTTCCGCGACGCCCGCATCGACAAGGTAAGCGACCGCTCCGAGCTCAACTTCGTGCTCACGCCCTTTCTCAGCCACCAGGTCCCCTCCGGCATGAAGGTCAACGCCGCCGACCTGCTGCGCAAGGCGCTGGAGGGATCAACCGCCTCCTCCGGCTACAAGGTAGCCCTGGACCGGCTGAAGATCCACTCCGTCCAGATCGAGGACGACGCCCTGGTGGTCGACGTGGACGGCGACATCAGCGTGAAATAGCTCCCTAACTGCGCGGGCGCCCCGGGGTCTAATATAGAGTTGCGAACAGGGCGGCGAGGTTTCGATCGTTCTCATTTGAGGGCCCGGCATTCTTTTCATCCAGCAGGCCGCTGCGCAGTTTCGCACCGGTTGTTCGAGGATTTCGCCATGCGGAGATGGGTAATCTGGTTGTTGCTGGCGGGCATTGCGATGCCGGCATTTGCCGCCAACAGCGTGACGCCTTCGGGCCGTGTCTCGGTGGAGCAGTTGGAGCAGTTGCTTGCGGTAGCCAAATCCAAGCCGGATGCCGAACTGGCTAGACTGCTCGGCGGCCTGGAGCTGACCGAGCGTCTCAGTTCCGCCCGGCTCGACCAGCTGAGGACCAGCCTGCCCTGCGAAAAGTCCCAGCAAGCGCTGATCGGTTTGGCCGACCCTTCGGCCTTCCTGGACCCACCGAACACCGACATTCCCGGCACGGCCAGGCCGGACCCTGCCGCGCAGCGCCGGATGATGGCCCTGGCAGTCGATTACCTGGGCAAAACGCTGCCTTTGCTGCCCAATCTGTTTGCTGCGCGCGACACCCTGCGCTTTGAGACCCGCCCGTCGCAGTTCGAGACCGCCGAGGGCGACAATCCGTTGCATGTAGCCAGCAAGGCGCGGGTTACTGTGCTCTATCGTGATGGCCGCGAGTTCGTCGACGCCGGCGCGGACAGGGACAAGAAGGCGGAGGCGCCCGACAAGGGGCTCACCACCTGGGGCGAGTTCGGACCCATCCTGGGTACGGTACTCATTGACGCCGCCCGCAGCCGCCTTGCCTGGAGCCACTGGGAACTGGACGCCGCCGGTCCCGAGGCGGTCTTCCACTACTCCGTTCCCAAAGAGAAATCCCACTACGATGTTCGCTTCTGCTGCGTGGCGGAGGCCTACGGATTTGAGGTGAGCGTTCTGACCCAGCGGGTCGGGTATCATGGCGAAATCACCGTCGACCCGGACTCTGGAACCATTCTCCGCCTGACTGTGCTGGCGGACATCGAACCGGGCAACCCCATCGGGCAGGCCGACATCGCGGTTGAATACGGCCCCGTAGTGATCGGCGGCCGAACCTACTTCTGCCCCATCCGCGGCATCGCCCTGGCCCGTTCGCCGGACCTGAAGGCGGTGCGCAGCGCGCTCGCTCCGCCCACTTCCGCGGGAAGCGCCAGCAACCTCCCCACCCTGCAAAAGGCCAGCCTCTCCTCGCTCGCCCAGGAACCCCGGCAAACGCTGCTCAACGATGTGGCCTTCCGCGAGTTTCACCTCTTCCGCGGCGACGCCAAGGTTGTTCCGGCGAATGAGGCCGAAGCGGCCAGCCATTCGCTCGCTTCGCCGCTCGCTGCATCGGCCTCCGCCTCGGAAACTGCCCCTTCCTCTGAGACCGCACAGCCCGCCGAAGGAAATGCAGTCGACAGTGGCACGCTTGCCCCGCAGCCCACTGCGTTGGCTCTCTCCGCTCCACCGGCCGGCCCTCCGCCCGAACCTGTGATTCCCGAGATCACCGTGGCCGGGGCCACCGGCCTGCCCGATGCTCCCGCTCTGGTGCAGGCCGGAACCGACTCCGCCGTCACTCTGCGGCTCAACGCCCGTCTGGTCGACCTTCCGTTGGTAGCGGTCGACAAGAAAGGCCGCCCGGTGACCAACATCAAGCCGGAAGACCTGGAAATCTACGACAACGGAGCACGAGTCAATCTCCGCTCGTTCGCCCAGGCCGGCGGAGAGCTGGCCGCGCCAACCACGCCGGTCGCAGCGCCTTCCTCCTCGGTGACTTCCCCTGCGGCGGAGAGCCAGCCCGCGTTCTCCAATCGCCGCGTCGATTCCGTCAAGACTTCCTCGACCGGACCCAGCACGATTGTTCTGCTGATCGACAGCAATCTCTCCTTCGACGACCTGACCAATACCCGCGAGCAGATGATCGAGTTCCTCAAGGGCCTGCACGGCGACGAACGCGTTGGCCTCCTGGTGATGAAGGTCGGAACCTTCCAGGTGCTCCATGAGACCACCACCGATCACGCACAACTCGTCGCCACCCTGGCCAAGTGGACGCCAAGCGCCCAGTCCATCTCGCAGGGCCAGGAACAGGAAGCGCGTAACCGCCAGACGATGGAAACCGTTCACAGCCCGGAAGATCTTCTCAATGTGAACGGTCTCCATCAATCCGACTCGGGAATCGACACCGAAGCGCCCGATCCCCAGCTCCGCGAACTTGGTGACCATCCAGGCCAGAATGCGCTCGCCGGTCTCGTCGACGTAGCCCGCCACCTGGCTGCAGTTCCTGGCCACAAGAGCCTGGTTTGGATCGCCAGCGACAACGTCCTGGCCGACTGGAACAACTCCGCGCTCAACATCGACAAAGGCGACAGGTACATCAATGCCGCATCGCTCCGCACCCAGGAGGCCATGAACAACGCCCACGTCAGCGTCTACCCCCTCGATGCCTCCCGCCTCGAAGCCGGCGGCATCGATGCCAGCATTGGCCGCCACAATGTCGAGTTGACTCCGACCTTCCAGCGGCCCCCGGGGGTCGAAGCAGCCATGGAAGGACCCGAGGCGGCTGCCGGTCCCGATCTGAACATCTATCAGGGCCACGAGTTGAGTCCCGGTCGCGCCATAGCCCAGATGCAGCAGGACCTGCATCCCATCCAGGGCGCCTATCGCGAACTGGCCGACGCCACCGGCGGCCGCGTCTTCCGCCGCGCGAGCGACATCACCTCCGAGTTCAATAGCGTGGCTGCCGACGGCCGCGCAACCTATCTGCTGAGCTTTACCCCGGCCCAGGCAGCCGATGGCAAATATCACCTCATCACCGTCAAACTGGCCGGCCGCAAAGACGTCAACCTTCGCTACCGCACCGGGTTCCTCTACCGCGAAGAGGCCACCGCCATCAAAGACCGCTTCCGCGAGGCTGTCCTGGAGCCGGAAGACGCGACCGACATCGCGCTCACTGCCGATCCCGTGGCGGGGTCCAATGGCCATATGGTCAAGCTGGGCATCGCCGCCACCGACCTCGCCATCGCCCAGAAGGACGCCTTCTGGACCGACAAGCTGGACATCTTCCTGGTGCAAAGGGAGGTTTCCGGAACCAAGGCCCGCGTGACCGGCCAGACGATGGGACTCCACCTGAAGCCCGGCACCTACCAGCAGTATCTGCGCGAGGGCGTTCCGTTCAACCAGGCCGTCGAGACCGCGCCAGGCGTGGGCTCCGTGCGCATCGTGGTGCTGGATGAGAACTCCGGCCGCATGGGCTCGGTCACCATGCCGGCAGCGGAACTTGCGGCCAAGCCTTAAGTTGGGATAACCGGCTCCGGTCCATTCACGGGAGCCGCTTCAAAGGACCTTACGCGCACCACCCGTCGAACGCCCCGGCCCGCACCGCCGCGGCCATGGCCTCGATGTCTGTCGCCAGTACCCGGTCCTGCTCCAGGCGCTCGACCACGGCCCGCACCGCCTGGTAGGCCTGTTCCACCTGGCCGCCGGCCTTGAGCGGCCGGCGAAACTCCAGCCCTTGCGCCGCACACATCAGTTCGATGCCCACAATGCGCTCCGCGTGCTCCACAATCTGGCGCAGCTTCAGCGCCCCGGTCATGCCCATGGAGACGTGGTCTTCCTTGCCGCCATCGGTGGGAATGCTCCCCGTCGACGAGGGATGCGACAGTACCTGGCACTCGTTGATCAAGGCCGCCGCGACGATCTGCGCGATCATGAAACCCGACGAGAGCCCCGGATCGGGCGAGAGAAACGCCGGCAGCCCCTCGTTGATGTCCGGGTTCAGTAGCCGGTCAATCCGCCGCTCCGCAATGCTCGCCAGGTCCGTCAGCCCGATGGCCGCGTAGTCGAAGGCATACGCCAGCGGCGCACCATGAAAGTTTCCGCCGGAGAGCACCGCTCCGCGGTTGGGCGTTTTGGTTGAGTTTTCTGGAAACACGAGCGGGTTGTCTGTCGCCGAGCCCGCTTCAATCTCCAGCACGCCGCGCACATGGCCCAACACACCGCGCACGGCTCCGTGAACCTGCGGCATGCAGCGCAGGCAATAGGCGTCCTGCACCCGGGAGTCGTTCTCCCGGTGCGCCTCGCGAATCTCCGAGCCCTCCAGCAGCCGCATCAGGTGCTGGGCCGCGGCGATCTGCCCGGCATGCGGGCGCGCTTCGTGAATGCGCGCGTCGAAGGCCGCCGGGGTGCCCATCAGCGCCTCCAGAGACATGGCTCCGGCCACATCCGCCAGCCTTGCCACACGCAGCCCGCGCGCCACGGCCAGGGCGCCCACGGCGGTCATGGCCTGGGTTCCATTCAGCAGCGCCAGCCCCTCCTTGGCGGCCAGCGCCAGCGGTCGCAATCCAGCGCGCCGCAGCGCCTCGCCGCCGGCCATGCGCTGGCCGCAATAGAAAGCCTCGCCCTCGCCGATGGCCACAAGCGCCAGGTGAGCCAGCGGCGCCAGGTCTCCGCTTGCGCCCACCGAACCCTTTTCCGGAATGACCGGGTTGACGCCAGCGTTCAGCAGCGCAACCAGCAGCTCCACCAGCTCCCTCCGGCAGCCGCTGAAGCCCTTGGCCAGCACGTTGGCCCGCAGCAGAACCATGGCGCGCGACTCGCCCTCCGACAAGGGCTGTCCCACCCCGCCCGCGTGGCTGCGCACCAGGTTGGTCTGCAACTGCGCCAGGCTGCCGGAGGGAATGCGCACGTCGGACAGCTTCCCGAAGCCGGTATTGACCCCGTAGACGGTCTGGCCTTCGGCCAGAATTCTCTCGATCAGCGCACGGCTGGCAGCCACCCGCGCCAACGCCGCCGCCGCGATGCCCACCGGCCGGCCGCCAAGGGCGACCGCTTCCATCTCGGCAAGCGTCAGGGCCTGCCCATCCAAGAACAGAGTCTCCATGTTCCCGATATTAGGCGCGCACCCCACGCCCGGTACAGACGCTTCCGCGCCGCCATGGCTTCGCCAATCGACTATGCTTACTTCCGAGGTAAAAGGAGGTCCCGTCATGGAGCTAACCCGCAGAGACTTTGCCAAGCTCGGAACCCTGAGCCTGGCCGCCCGCTTCGCCCCCGTCCTCAACGCGCAAGCCGCCCCGAAGAAGAAGATCGGCTATGCGGTCATCGGACTGGGCCGCATTGCAGACCACTTTCTTCCCGGCGCCGGCCTGACCTCCAACTCCAAGATCACCGCTCTGGTCAGCGGACACCGCGACAAGGCCGACCGCATCGCGGCCCAGTATGCCGTCCCCTCCGGCTCCATCTACAACTACGAGAACTTCGACGAGATCGCGCACAATCCCAACGTCGATGCGGTCTACGTAGCCTTGCCCAACTCCATGCACGCCGAATACACCATCCGCGCCGCCCGGGCCGGCAAGCACGTGCTGTGCGAGAAGCCCATGTCCACCAAGGTGGCCGAAGCGGAATCGATGATCGCCGCCTGCAAGGCGGCCAACGTCAAACTCATGATCGCCTACCGCTGCCACTACGAGCCCACCAACCTCAGGGCCATCCGCTTGATCCGCGACGGCGCGCTCGGGCAGGTGCAGGCCATCGAAAGCAGCTTCGGCTTCAACATGGGCCCCAACGAATGGCGCACCAACAAGAAGCTGGCCGGGGGCGGCCCTCTGTTCGACGTCGGCATCTATTCGCTCAATGCCTGCCGCTATCTCACCGGCGAAGAGCCCGCGGCCATCTCCGCCTACGCCTCGACCATCGACCACGACGCCCGCTTCGCCGAGGTCGAGGAAAACGTCGCGTGGACCATGAAGTTCCCTTCCGGAATCCTAGCCACTTGCAGCACAACCTATGGCGCCAACATGCCCGGCTACTACCACGTCCACGGCTCCAAAGGCTGGCTGCAGGTGGACAACGCCTTTGTCTACGAGGGCCTGCATCTTCGCGGCTTTGTCAACGGCGCCGACATCGACGAGCCCAACCCCGCCCGCGACCCTTCGCACTTCGTGGCCGAGGCCGAGCATTTTTCCCATTGCATCCAGAACAACTTGCAGCCCAAGTCCGCGGGCGAAGAAGGCCTGCGCGACATGCAGTACATTACCGAAATCTACCGCTCCGCCGGCATTTCAATCTAACCCATCCTTTAACTTGGCTACCCCTTCCTTGCGATTCTCTTGCCTTTGTCGCAAGGAAGAGGTCCCCGCATTCTGGTGGGGAATTCAAAGGTGGTCCATCCAGGAAGAATTTCGAGGCTGTTTCGTAAGGCCGCGGCTGCTATTTGAGAGAAAATTGGGGCCAAAATGTAGAATTTCGCAAGTTAAGCGAAATGTAAGTGCTTTGTTTTCTTAGGCCCTTGGGGTGATATTTGGCTAAGTTCCTTGTTATCAACGAAACGGGAGGGGGGTGGGGGTACAGCCCGGAAAAATGCCTTTGGGCACGCGAGTTTCACCTTTGATTTTCGCGGTGTGGTGCGCCATGGTCTGCCCCTCCTTTCCTGTTCAAACCTATTGTGCGCCGGGGGATGGGAATAATCGGCAAAACCCCTGCGGTGTGGTCCGCCGCGGCGGACCGCTGACGCGGCAGGAGATTCGTGGTTTCCCACCCTTGAATCGAAGAGCGATTCAAGGATGGAGCACGCAGCCCTGGACCCATGCATTCCCAGGTCCCCAAAGGCGAGGGACCTGGGGCACCCGCCGGTAGTTGGAAAAGGCTGTTTAAGGTCAGAGGTTTCCCAGGTCCCCAAAGGCGAGGGACCTGGGGCACCCCCTCAGGGCGGCGGAAATAGTCTCCCCTCACCCGGCGATTGGGATGAGTTCGTCGAAGAGGCTTCCCTCAGGGGCTAAAGCCCGCGCTGATTTTGCCGCATTCACGGCGCGACTGAAGTTGTGCCCTGACACGGGAATAAGGTCCTTCAACAAGGCCCTAGAGAGCCTGCCCCAGCCCCAGAATCCG
>JARLGE010000202.1 GCA_031296215.1 Occallatibacter sp. | reverse complement strand
TTGTTATGCTTGCCCCACATGGATACTGCGGCGATTCAAACCCACGGCCTGACCCGGCGCTTCGGTGCGCTGACGGCGGTTGACGACGTGAGCTTCAGCGTGGCTCCGGGGCAATTCTTCGGGTTTCTGGGGCCGAATGGGGCGGGCAAGTCTACCACCATCAAGATGCTGACCGGCCTGCTGGAGCCGACGGCGGGGAAGGTGGAAATTCTGGGCCGGCCGTTCGGGGCCGGGGCGCTGGATCTGAAGCGGCAGATCGGCGTGGTGCCGGAGGGGATGGCGCTGCTGGGGCGGCTGACGGCGCCCGAGTATCTGCACTTTGTCGGCCGCATGTATGGCCTGGACCGCGAGACCACCGACCGGCGCACCCAGGAGCTGCTGGAGTTCATGAAGCTGTCCGACGAGACCAAGAAGCTGGTGACCGACTTCTCCCACGGCATGCAGAAGAAGCTGGCCCTGGCCGCGGCGGTGATTCACGGGCCCAAAGTGCTGTTCCTGGACGAGCCGTTCGAGGGCGTGGACGCGGTGGCGGCGGGGATGCTGAAGACCATGCTGACCGGGATGATCAACCGTGGGGCAACCATCTTCTTGACCACCCACGTGCTGGAGATTGTGGAGCGCCTTTGCAGCCATGTGGCCATCATCAGCGAGGGGCGTCTGGTGGCCAACGGATCGATCGAGGCGCTGCGCGCCGGCGTGGCTTCCACGCTGCCCGGCGCCGAAGGGGAGCAGCGGCTGACGCTGGAAGAGATATTCCTCTCGATCGTGGGCGCGGGCGGGGAGCAGGAACCGCCTCAGGAGCTCAAATGGCTGGCTTAGGCTCGCCTCGAATCGACGGCGCCGGCCCCGGCGCATTGGACGAGCAGGGGCTGATCGGGTCCGACCGCGCCTTCGGCCCCCTGGCGCGCGCCCAGTACGCGGCCATGATGAGGCTGCGCTGGGAGATGTTCCGCAGCGGTCTGCGCTCCATTCACGGCATCCTCGATCTGGGAGCGACCGGCATCGCCTGGATGATCTATTCCTTCCTCGGCATCCTGCTTGGCTCGGGCATGGGCATCGCCGCCTACTTTCTGGTCTCCGGCGGCGAGTGGCGCATGCTCCCCATCCTGTTCTGGGTGCTGTGCTTCCTCTGGCAGGCCATTCCGGTGATGCTGGCCTCCTACCAGGAGCAGTTCGACCTGGGGATTCTGCTCCGCTTCCCGGTGCGCTTCAGCTCCTATTACCTGCTCTACGTGGTCTTTGGGCTGCTGGATGTTTCGACCATCCTGGGCGGGGTCTGCTGTCTGGGGTTGTGGATCGGGGTCGCGGCGGCGCGTCCGCAACTGCTGGGTTGGACCACCTTGGTGCTGGCGGTGTTTGCTGCCTTCAACATGCTGCTGGTGCGCGCCATCTTCGCCTGGATCGAGCGCTGGCTGCGGCAGCGCAGGACGCGCGAGATTCTGGGCGCGCTGTTCATGGCCGGCCTGCTGAGCCTGCAGTTGATGAACCCGGCTCTCTACCAGAAGGGCCACGCCAGGGGCGGCCGGCACGAGGCCGAGGCCGAGCAGTTGCGCGCGGCGCAGGTCCGTTATGAGCCGCTGCTCAAGCAGATGAACGCGGTGCAGAAGTGGCTGCCGCCGGGGCTGGCGGCCCAGTCGCTGCGAGGGGCGGTCGAACTGCATCCGGCGCTGAGCTTGGGATGGCTCGCGGTGCTGGGTCTGTATGCGTGCCTCACCGGGTCGGTGCTTGCACTGCGGCTCCGGGGCGAGTATCGCGGCGAAAATCTTGGCGCGGCTCCGGCGCGCGTGAAGCTCTCCGCGGGCCGAAGCCAGGCGGCGCTGCGTGGGGGCCTGGGCGGCGTCGTGCCTCTCGACCGGGGAGGCGCGCGCATGAGGGGCGGGTCCGGCCCCATCGCCGCGGTCATCGAGAAGGAGGTGCGGGCGCTTCTGCGCACCCTGCCCTTGCTCTACGCCATCGGCGCGCCGCTGCTGCTGGTGCTGGTCTTCTCCACCATCTTTTTCAAGACCGGCGGTGTCCAGGCTCCGGTCTTTCCGCTGGCGTTGCCAGTCTGCATGGTCTATGCGCAGTTGGGTTTCACGCAGATCTTCTACAACAACCTGGGCGTCGAGGGCGCGGGCATCCAGATCTACTTCCTTTCGCCCACGCCCATCCGCACGGTGCTCTTGGCCAAGAACATGTTGCACTCCCTGCTGTTCATGCTGGCGGCGGTGGTGGCCGGGATTCTGGCCAGCCTGCGGCTGGGTGTTCCCGACGGTGCGGTGATTGCCGCGACGGCGGCCTGGCTGGTGTTTTCGCTGCCATGCAACTTGGCTGTGGGCAACATCTTTTCCCTCAAGATGCCCTACCGCGTCAATCCCGGCCGCATCGCGCGCCAGCGCGGATCGCAGGCCAGCGCCCTGCTCAGCCTGCTGGTGCAGTTGGGCTTCCTGACGGTGAGCGCGGCGGTCTTCGCGCTGGCCTGGTCGCTGCACGATTTATGGATTGCGCCGCCCATCTTTGTGCTGCTGGCTGTAGGCGCATTTCTGGTCTGGGCGCGGGTCCTGTCGAACGTAGACGCCATGGCCAACGAACGCCGCGATGAGTTGATCGCAACGCTGATGAAGGAAGCCTGAACCCCTGCGGTGGGGCAGACGGCGCTTGCGCGCCGTTGCGCCGATCGGCGTCGGGGTCCGGCCGGCCTGCCCGCTCTAATGCACGCCGTGCTCATGGAGCCATTGACTGAATTCCCGGTCTTCGTTCACCATGTGGTTGCCAACCCAGTCGCGCAGGAAATGCAACGACTCGAGGTCCAGCGCGACTTCTCCGCGCTGAAAGCGCTGCATATACTCATCGATCTGCAGGCTCAGTTCTTCGTGACAGGTGCGGTGAGCCGCCAGCCCCGGAAAGCCGGCGCGTTCCATGAACCTTTCTTCCATGACAAAGTGAGTCTGCTTGTAATCTGCCAGTTGATGCAGCAGGTCGCCGGTTGTGCTCTGCGCGCGCCCCTTCATCATGGCTTCGTGCAGTTCGTTCAGGATGCCGATCAAATACTTGTGCTGATCGTCCACGGCTTTCAGGTTGACTGAATACTCGTCGCTCCAGGTGATTAAGGCCACGATTCCCCTCCGCGCCGCATTCCGGCCGCAGGGAATGCATCGGCGGAAAACCGTCGCGCACGAGGATGACCGAGGTTCGGGCATTCGTAATAAGAGGACCTCCGCACCAGCAGCGGTTGCAGAGGGCGTGGGCCTCGCAGGCTGCGACGCGGCTGTCTTTCAGCAGCGATTTGCCGGGGTCTTGCCGCAAGGCAGAGCTCCGCGCAAAACGCAAGAGAATCCATCACCGTAGGAATCAGAAGGGAATATCGTCGTCGGAGATTTCGGCCGACTGGGCGTAGTCGTCCCCTCCGGCTGCTGCCGCCGCGGGACGCTGGTCGAAGCCGGCCGCCGAGCTGGCGGAACCGGCTGCCCGCGTGTAACCGCCCTGGCCGCCGCCGGAGCCCTCTTCGCGGCTGCTGAGCAGCACCAGCTCATTGACCAGAATCTCGGTCTTGTAGCGCTTCTGGCCGCTCTCCTTGTCGTCCCAGCTGCGGGTCGTGATCTTGCCCTCGATGTAGAGCTTGGAGCCCTTCTTCACATAATCGCGGACGATCTCCGCGGTGCGCTTGAATGCCACCAGGTTGTGCCACTCGGTGCGCTCCTGCCAGTTGCCCTGCGCGTCCTTCTGGTTGTCGCTGGTGGCCAGGGTCAGGTTCGCCACCATGGTCCCGCCGGCGGTGGAACGAATCTCGGGGTCTTTGCCTACG
Organism: Occallatibacter sp.; assembly: GCA_031296215.1. Taxonomy (GTDB): domain Bacteria; phylum Acidobacteriota; class Terriglobia; order Terriglobales; family Acidobacteriaceae; genus Telmatobacter. Next base: position 19,633 of record JARLGE010000202.1, on the reverse strand, counting down.
TTGCCCAAAAGGGTCACTTTGTTCACGCTTCTTGCCATGTCGGTTTGCTCCAGTAACTGAAAAGAATAGCAGAGGATCAGGGTCTTCGCGCCAGCCGCCGGTTGCGAAACCACTTGGCCACGCCAAGGGCGAGCAGCAGGCCGCCGAAGGGAATGCACATGAGTGTGACGATGAGAGCGAACCAGCCGGTGTTGGTGCTGGCGCCGGTGGCCGTAAATCCCCCCAGCACCGTCACCAGCAGAATGCCGGCCACCACGCCCGAAGCCAGAATCGACCCGCCCCACTGCAACAACTGGCGTGTGCCGTCGTCGGGGTGAGCTGGACTGGGAGAAGGCATCGTGATTCCTTGAGAAGGGGCTGGTGGAAGGTTGAGGTTTCCCAGGTCTCAAAATCGAGACCTGGGGCACCCGGCTTTTGTGGTGCGTCCAGTGTTCTTAACCTTGCGCCAGGCGCAGCATCGCGTAGGTGATAACGCCGGTGACGGAGACGTAGAGCCACAACGGAAAGGTCCAGCGGGCCACCTTGCGGTGCTGCGGGATGCGTCCGGTGAGCGAGAAGAAGAAGGTGACCAGCACCAGGGGGAGCGCGACAATGGCCAGGACGATGTGGCTGGCCAGCAGCGGCAGGTAGACCAAGCGCAGGGCTGCGTGGAGCGGGTAGCGGACGTCGCCATGCAGGGCGTGGTGGGCGATGTAACTGATCAGAAACAGCGTGGAGAAGGCAAAAGCGGTGAGCATGGCCGCCCGGTGAGCCTGAATGCGCCGGCCGCGGATAAAGGTGTAGCCGATGAGCAGCGCAGTGGCGCTGAGGCCGTTGAGGATGGCGTTGAGGGCGGGCAAAAAGGCGTATTGGGAGCTCGAGGCCGCGGCGGGATGAACATAAATAAGCCAGAATAGGAACACCGTGGCCCCGGCGCTGATGACAAGAATCGCGGCGATAGCGCCTCGGGTGCTGGATTGCGGTTGGACGGCGGTGGGCATGGCGTGCGGAATCCTTAGTGCTTCTGTGTGGCGCAGAGCATGAGCGTGGTGAACAGCAGGGGCAGGTAGAGGACGCTGACCTTGAGCAGGTCGCGCGCCAGCATGCGGCTTTCGGTTTCATCCTTGGCGCGCAGGATGCCGGCGAAGCGGATGGTGTAGGCCAGGTAAACCAGGCCGAGCAGCACGGCCAGCACGGCGTAGACGGTGATGGTCATGCCCAGGAACCAGGGAGCGAGGCTGACGGGAATCATGGCAACGGCGAAGAACAGCGCCTCGGCGACGGTGGACCATCCGTCGGGCTGGACCACGGGCAGCATGCGGATGCCGGCCCGGGCGTAGTCGTCGCGGTAGAGCCAGGAGATGGCCATGAAGTGGGGGAACTGCCAGACAAAGAGGATGGCGAACAGGGCCACGGCCGGCCACTCGATGTGGGGCCGCGCGGCGGTCCAGCCCAGCAGCGGGCCCATGGCGCCGGGAAACGCGCCGATAAATGTGGCCAGGGTGGTGAAGCGCTTGAGCGGCGTGTAGATGGCCACGTAACAGAAAGCCGTGAGCAGGGCCAGCGCAACGGTGAGGAGGTTGGTGCGCATCAGCAGCCAGACGGCGCCCAGGGTCAGCGCGCTCAGACCGGCCAGGATTCCTTCGGCCAGAGAGAACCGTCCGCACGCCAGCGGACGCTGGGCGGTGCGGATCATGCGCGCGTCGGTCTTGCGCTCCAGGGCCTCGTTCAATGCTCCCGCTCCGGCGGAGACAAGTCCGATGCCGAAGAGCGCGTCGAGCAGGCCGGGCTGAACGCTGGAGATGCCCGACTGCATGGAGCCGAGATAGAACCCTCCCCAACCCGTGACCAGCACCATGCCCACCACCTTCACCTTGAACAACTCGCGCAGGTCATGAATCAGCGTGGCCGTGGCGCCGGGGCTGGGCGCGTGCAGGTGCGCGTGTCCGAGAGGAGGGCCGTCGGCGGGCTGAGCGGCGAGTTCTGAGGGAACTGCGGCCTGGGAGGCGGGTGTCATCAAAAAGTGAGAAGACCTCAAGAGAGATTCCGGAGTGCGCGGCGCATGGGCGCCTCTATCGATGATAGCAAGCGGGGAGGTTGCTGCCACGCGGATGGAGCGCTTCGCGGCTGCCGGAATGCCGCGTTTCAAGGAGTGGCGAAGGGATTCTCAATCCTAATTCCGGCGATGATCTGGCCGGGGCTCAGGTCCTCGGAGAGGATCCGCGTTGCGCCACTCCTGAGCGCTGCGGCAACAATCAGCGCATCCCAGAAGCCGATCCTCGCCTCATCTTCGATCCAAAAAGCATGTTTGATCTCTTGCGGGGTGGTTTCAACGCACCAGAATGCAAAATCTTCGATAATCTCCCGAGCTTGTTTCCTTGGAAGCGGCGGTTCCAGCTTGCGGGTTACTGTGTTGTAGAACTCCTGCAAGACTTGCATGCTCAAGGCGCCAGAGCGGTCTTGGGCGAGGCCGGCCAGGATGTGTCTTGCCACCTGCTGCTTTTGCCCCTCTCTATTGTCATGGGCATAAACCAGGATGTTCGTGTCCACAAAGATCTTAGCGCTCATGAAGGGCATCCCGCTCTAGCTTCGGGATCTCCCCCATGGGGAATCCTTTTTTCATCCGGGCCATCGCTCTGTCCATGGCGCGCTGGTAGTCATCCTCTGAGCTTGCGAGATCTTCGATTTGGCTTGTGAGCAGGCCGCTGATGGAGGTGGAACGCCGGGCTGCGAGGACCCGGGCCTTCTGGATCGTCTGCTTGCTCAAGCGAAGGGTGATGTTCTGCTTTTCGTCAACCGCCGGCATGTCGAAATACCTCTGAGTCACGTGTAATACGTGTAGCACGTTTTGCACGTAAAAACAACCGGGAGAGCCTTCCAATGCGCGTTCAGCCCAGCGCGGCGGCTCGGACAATTGCGTCAACGACCTGTTCCGGCGTGAGGGCGTCGACGGGGATGGAGACATGGGCGAAGCGGTAGAGGGGAAGCCGGCGGGCGTAGCGGTTCGCCAGGTTGGCCCGGTCGGCAAGGACGGGGCGGGTCTGCTCGGTGCCGGCGCAGCGGGCCAGGGTAGTGGCCAGTTCGACTTCGAGATGAATGAGCAGCGTGCCGGGGGTGGTGAGCAGCAGGTCGCGGGTTTCGGCCCGCTCGATGGCGCCACCCCCCAGGGCCAGGACAAGAGCGTCCTCGGCGGCCAGGCGGGCGATGGTTCTGTGTTCGCGATCGCGGAACGCGGCCTCGCCGTTGCGGGCAAAGAGTTCGGCGATGGAGGCGCCGGCTTCGGCTTCGATCACATCGTCGGCGTCGAGGAAGCGCCAGCCCGCGCGGGCCGCAAGCAGCGGGCCGACAGTGGTTTTGCCCGAGCCCATGAAGCCGGTCAAGACGATGCGCCGCGGCCTGGCGGCTGGGCGGCCGGGCGAGCCGGAGTGGGCTTGGGAGTTGGAGACCATGGGAGACATTGCTTCGCCAGTCTGCTTACCAATATAAGTTACAGGCCGATGCGCATGAAGAATCTTGCCTTGAAAATGGCTATCGATGGGCCGGTAACCTCCAACATGCGCGACTTATCCGGTCACTATGCCTGAAGTTATGGAAGCTTTGCGGCAGTTACTTTGCTGGAGGATCGGCGGCCGGTGTTGGTGTCCCGATGGTGTAAATGTCGTAGTGTACGCCCTGATTGTAGGGCACGCCCTGGTGAAGAAAGGAACCGGTCTTCAAGTAATTGGGGCTCAAGTCCTTTTCATAGGGGCTGCCGGTATTGAGGATGACTGTCGGCACTTCGCCCCTTTGCAACATGCCTCTGAAGCCTCCATTCTGCGCACGCCCTGGCGTTGCATCGGAAAAGAAGTGATCGATGATCAAGGCGGGGGCACGATCGTCGGTCGAGATCCAGGGCAGCGAAAAGCTCTGATCGGTAGTGAAGATCGGCCTCTTCATCTGTGCCAGCCGATCGCGCACCTCCACGGCATTTGCGAATTCGGCCGGGCTGGCGAGCTGCACCGTGCCGAATGTGCTCCGCCCGCTGGGGATCATCGTGAGTTGCAGTGCCGGTTGCAGACAGCCGATCAGAAGCAGAGCCTCGACCAGCCCCGCCGGCGCGGTAAAAACGGCGATCTGGAAGAGCGTGGAGCCCGCCACGAAGGCTTCAAGCAGATAGCTGTCCGAGGCGCCGATGGTTCCCATTCCCGCCAACCCGCCAAGCAATGCGATCGCGAAAACGGTCGCGGTCAATTGGACGGTGCGATCCGCGCGTCGCGCGCCCGCGGCAAGCAGCAGCGCGAGCGGAGCAACCATCCAATAGAAGTTCGTAATCAGCGGGTGCGCCAGGGCTCGCCACAGCACAGGGAACCAGAACGCACTGTGGATAAGCCGCGGAGCAACCAGGACGCTGAATCGATATTCTGGCGTACCGAGCAGGATGGTTGCGCCGCTCAGCACCGCAAAGACTCCTGCCAGTACGGACAGATCGCGCCAGCGCTTGTGGAAGAGGAGGAACAGGCAGACGGCGGCCAGCGTCAGCACCGCGGACTGCTTGAACGACCAGGCAAGATAGAAAAACACGCCGGCCAGCGCGAAATTGAATCGGGACGGGCGCAGCACCATCCAGAAGGCGGCCATCACCAGCGCCGCGGCGGGCAGGTCAGGCCGAATGGTAAGCGCCCAGTAGCGGACGATCGAAGTCGAGAGCCACAGGCCGAGCGCAAAAAGAAACGACAGCAGACTGCGCGCGCCGCGCAGGTTGAGCCGATTCCCGATGAGCCTCCATTGAGCAAATGCGCCAACGAAGGCAAACAGCGACGTGAGCAGGCGTCCCCAGGTCTCGATCCCCGCATCCCACGCCCCGATCATGCGCAAAACAGCGGCGTAGAACTCGTAAAACAGGTAGTTGTAGAGCGAGAGAGAAAAGGGGAACGCGAACGGCCACTCGTAAACAGGCAGGTGGCGCATGCCCTTCCAGATGGAGTAAATCATCAGGAATTCGCCGCTCTGGGTGCTGAACAACGAGCCATATTTCCACACACTGAGCAAGCGCAGGGAAAAAACAGCGAGATTCAGCACGGCGAACGACGCCACTGCGGCAAACCGCAATCGGGAGAGGCGGAAAACTGAGTCGCCGGACGACGCCGTCATGCGGATTCTCCTGCATGGATAGAAGTGCGCAAGGGAGAGAATACCATGGGCGAAAATGCCTCAGGAGTTGGTGATTGCATGGGATCGTGCGGGGGTATGCTTCCTGGCTCGAAGGTTGGCTGTTACACCGGTTCACTCGTGCAACGCCTGGAGTTTGCATCTGCCTTACGGCATGCTCATCGGAGCGCCAGGATGACGGCCCCGGCGGTGATGAGCAGGCCGCCGGCAACCGCCGGAGCGTTGAGTTTCTCTCCCAGAAAGAGCCAGGCCAGCAGCATGACCAGCGGGACGCTGAGTTTGTCGAGCGGGGCCACGCGCGAGGCGGGGCCGAGTTGCAGGGCGCGGAAGTAGCACAGCCAAGAAAGTCCCGTGGCCAGGCCGGAGAGGGTGAGAAAGAGCACGGTGCGGCGGTCGAGCCCGCGGATTTCGGCCGCGAGGCCGGCACCGGGCCGGGACAGCGCCAGAGCGATGCCCCAGGCGAAGACCACTACCACGCTGGTGCGCAGGGCCAGCCCCAAGTTTGAATCCACATGCGCCACGCCCACCTTGGCCAGCAGGGCGGTGGCGGCGGCAAAGGCCGCGGAAAGCAGTGCCCATCCGATCCAGCTCATAAGCACATGGTACGCGGCGGTTGCCGGGCCTGCGGTGCATTCCCTGTCGTTTACACTGCAAGGAATGGAGACAGGCCGAGCCAGCAAAACCGCCCTGCGCGTGGCCATTCGCCGCGCCGCGCACCAGTTGATGGACCAACCCCCGGTTCTGAACGATCCGATCGCGGTGCGGCTGGTTGGTGAGGGCTTTGCCCGCGACATGGAGCGCGCCCAGCACAAGGTGGCGCGCGACTTTCGCGCCTACATGGCGGCCCGCAGCCGCTTTGCCGAAGACCAGTTGGCGATGGCGGTAGCGCGGGGCGTCACGCAATACGTAGTCCTGGGCGCGGGCCTTGATACATTCGCCTGGCGCAATCCCTTCGCCGGGCTGCGGGTCTTCGAGGTCGATTTTCCAGCTACCCAGGAATGGAAGCGCGGGATGCTCAAGGAAGCCGGCCTGGCTCTTCCGCCAGGGCTCACGTTTGTCGCGCTGGATTTTGAGCACCAGGCTCTGGCCGCGGGGCTGGCCGAAGCAGGATTCGATGCCGGGCGGGCAGCGTTTTTCAGTTGGTTGGGGGTGGTCCCTTACCTGACGCTTGAGGCATTTCGCTCCACCGTCGCCGACCTTGCGCGCATGGCTCAAGGCAGCGGGGTGAGCTTCGACTACGGATTGTCTGCCCAAGCGCTTGGGCCTCTGCGCCGCCTGGCTCTGCAGGCGCTTTCCGAGCGCGTGGCATCGGCCGGAGAACCGTTCAAGCTGCTTTTCACGCCAGGGGAACTGGAGCGGGAGCTGCGCCAGGCTGGATTCAAGCGCCTGGAACAGTGCGATAGCGGCCAGGTGAACGCGCTTTACTTCAACGGGCGCAGCGACGGGTTGAAGCTCTCCGAGCCGGGGCTGGGCATGCTGGTGACCGCGTGGGTCTAGCTTGGGCCGAAGGGCCGCGGGCGATGGTTCGGGAAGAAAGACCGGGGATCTTGATGGGAACCTGATGCGCAGTGTGCAAGCGCCAGCTTGCACCGCACCCGCGCACCCGCTCGAGGGAGTTTTTTCTCGGAATATGGTTCTGCACGGGGTGCGCTGTGGTATGTTACAGGAATGTTGCTGCGCGCGCCTGGGTCTGGAGGCGTCTCCCGGCAAACCCACAAAACAGGGCACTAAGCGTCATTCTCAATTCCTAGGCGGCATCCTGGGCCGGCCCCGTAAACCACCGGTCCAACTGGAATTTCAGGAATGAGAAGCTCACCCAAGTGAGGATGGCGAAGCCTTGCGCAAATCCGCATAAACAGGTTCTCTGCAAGCAGGTGTCTGCATTCCCCGTCCGCCGGCTGAACCGGGAGCCGTGCTGCACCGGGGCTGCAGGTCTTCCCCCTTTCTCGGAAAACGTCAGATCGGCTATTTTCCAGGCACGCAAATTCCATCCGCCGGAAGCGGGCTGGCCTCAAAGTGCACATCCTGGCGGGGTCAAGGTCGTTCCCCACCCGGCCAGTGGCCGCAATCGCGAATACAGCATTTTCGGAAGTGGTGTAGACCGAAAGCACACGCTCAAGTGGCTTTTTTCAAGAAAGAGCCACCCTTCACCTCTCTGAAAAAGTCTACGAGTATTCCGAAAATGCTCTCGAAGCCCCGCTCTATCCACGGTCGTGCCTACGGGCGCGACGCAACGGGAACCTCGGAAATCCAGAGTCTTCACCTATGTCGAAGTCATCAAGCCAAAGTCAAGCCAGTCAACCTGGGGATGCGCATGCCGCGGGAGCGCAGAGTCCCAAGGGCCGTGGCGCGGGGGAACGGATCCTCGCCACCGCGACCGAACTGTTTGCCCGCTTCGGTTATAACGGAGTCAGCACCAGGGATGTTGCATCCGGGGCCCAGGTCAATGAGGTCACGGTGTATCGGCATTATTCGCGCAAGTATGACCTGTACCTTGCGGTTCTGGAGGCGGAGTTGCAGCAGTTGCGCTTCCGCGGAGATCTGCTGGCCAAAATCGCGGAAGCCTCCGATGGGCGCATGGCGCTGGTGCGCGCCTTCGAGCTGCTGACCAAGACGCTGATGCACAAGCCTGAGATCCTGCGCCTGTTGCAGTACAGCGCTCTGGAACTGAACGAAGACTTCGATCCTCTGGTGCGCAGGCACCTCGGGGAATTGATCGAGGTGGTTGCCCGCTACCTTGAGCCGTGGATCAAGAATGGTGAATTGCGCTGCACCAACGCCAAGACGGTCATTCTTACCCTGGTCGGGATTGTCATTAGTCACAATTCGCTGCAGCGAGTGTTTCTGGGCAAGGAACTGGGTCCGGAACGGATGTTTGAGGCCTACGCAAGCTTTGCATTCATTGACCCCGGCGAACCGGCGGCGACGGCTGTTGCCCGCCGGTCGGGCGGCGATGCATTGCGCGGATTAAGCGCCGGCTGATTCGGCTGATTGCCGCGCCGCAACCTATCTGGATAAGTTATGTCGACTAACAGGCCGAGCCATCAAATCGGGGATGAAGCGTCCGATCAAGCGGTTGGAAGAGGGTGTTTCCCGGCGATGGAAGGCCATGTGCCTGACGCTGCTCTGAAGAACATCGCCGGCGCCTGGCGAATTGCACTTGCGGCAGCCGCGCGAAGGGTGGAATACTCTCTGCTGGCTGTCACCGGCAATGTGATTTGGCCGGCAAGCATCCTCGCCATCATACCACCGTGCGAGGCTCCATCCGGCCCAACCCGCGGCAGTTCATTCTGGCCCCAAGTTTCTTACTCTCCAGATGATTGAAATTCCCCGGTCCATATCTGACTTATTCGACGGCGACCAGTCAACCAAGCCATCCAGGGAGAATCTCCATGAGTACAAACACTGACAAACCGTACTTCGCGGAATTTGAAAACCTGAAGACTTCGACCGATACTGCGCCTGCGGACAGGCTCTTGTTTCTACTCTCGTTCGAGCATCTGGCTACCGCCGCGGAGGTCCTGGGCGATTTTCTTGCTGCCTCCGTTGCCCTGATCGGCGCTTACCGTCTCTATCACCTGTTTGGCCTGGGCAGGGACGTTGTCTATCCACGCCAAACCATTCTCGAGGCGGTGCTGGTCTTCGCGCTGCTGTTCGTGATACTGCTCGATCGGGAAGGTGTGTACCGCAAGGGATCGGGGATGCTGCGGGTCAGCGAGACGGAGCGGACCTTGCGGGTGTCGGTTCAGGCTTTCCTGATCCTCCTCCCCGTGGCCATCTTTTCCGCCCACCTTATTTCCCGCTGGGTGCTTTTCCTGGGCGTGCTTCTTGTGCCAATCGCTGTTGTCTGTGAGAAGCAGTTTCTGTTCTCCATTGTGCGCCGCCTGCACACGCGCGGGCGTGGCGTGCGCAAGGCAATCATTTACGGGGCAGGCTTCACCGGCAAGCGCGTGCTCTCCGCCCTGTTGCGCTCCAGGAAGCTGGGGATCAATCCCAAGGTATTCGTGGACGACGATGAGAAGCAGGTAGGGAAATCGATCTACGCTCTCAGCTATCATCGCGAAGAAAGCGCGGAGGTCATTCATGGGCCGGTTACGGCGGAGTTGATCAAGAGATGCGACGCCGACATGATCGTGGTGGCTATTCCTTCGCTCGGACAGGACAAGCTTTACGCCATTGCCGCGGAGGCGAAGAAGGTAGGAGTTATGCTGGCCTTTGTTCCCAGCCAGACGATTTACGAAGATGCCTGGGTAAATTACGTTGACATTGACGGCATCATGCTTGCCACAGTGAGTCCGCCGGAGACGATGCACGTTTACGAACTTGCCAAGCGCACCCTCGACCTCCTCGTGAGTGTAACAGCCCTCATCTTCCTTTCCCCACTTTTTGCCCTGCTCGCGCTGGCAGTCCGCATAGACTCGGATGGGCCCATTATTTTCAAACAGCAGAGAGTGGGCAAGAACGGGCGCCTGTTCGAGATTTACAAGTTCCGGACCATGCGGATCGATGCCCCCACCTATCAATTCTCGCCAACCACAGTCGGCGACTGGAGAATTACTCGCATGGGGCGGATTCTCAGAAAGATCAGTCTGGATGAGTTACCGCAGATTCTGAATGTCATCAAGGGCGACATGTCTCTTGTGGGCCCAAGGCCCGAGATGCCGTTCATCGTTAAGATGTACGGGCCGCGCGAACGGCTGCGGCTGTCTGTTCTGCCGGGGATCACCGGACTATGGCAGCTAAGTGCGGACCGCGCCTTCCTCATTCATGAGAATCCGCAGTACGATCTCTACTACATCAGGAATCGAGGGTTCTTTATGGATCTCGCCATCCTGCTTCACACCCTGGCATTCGCCATAAAAGGCGTGTAACATCGATCGCTATTGCCAGGCCGACAGGGAAGTCTGTTGCTTCGAGCGCGATTTACGTCCCGGGAAAACGCCTGCTCTATCGCTCCCTGAACGCCCGCTGGCCGCTCTGGTTAGGCGTTGCCTCTAACTCCCAGGCCAAACAAGTCATCGGCCATCCGAACCTCTTTGATCATCATTACGGTCTCGCTTTCACTGACAAGACCTGTTCAGGGATGCGCCAGCAATATGAAAACCCGGCTCAAACTGGGATTCCCGAAGGCACGCGGAGGATAAGCCCCAATGAAAGCTGCTCCAGGCCATAGCGGCCGCGGGCTAGGCATGCAGCGGATCGCGCAGGCGCTTGCGGTTCTTCTCGCTCTGCTCGCTTCGGCAATGATTGCGTTCTTTGCTCTAGCCAGTCTTCGACGCCTTACATATCCCTTTCCACTGGATTCAATTGAAGGCTCCATGGCGCTCGGTGTCGCACGCGTCGTCAATGGACTCCCGCTCTATCCGCGGCCGGACTTCCATTTCATCCCCTACATGTATTCTCCAGCCTATTTCTGGGTTTCCGGATGGGCCGCCAAACTCCTCGGCCCCGGTCTTGTCCCTTTGCGGCTAGTCTCCATTCTCAGCACAATCGGCTCCTTTGCGCTCATCGCCCTGCAGGTCTTTGCTGAAACTGGAAATCGTCTTGCCGCCCTTGTCGGCGCAGGACTCTATGCGTCCGCCTATCCCGCCAGTCTCTACTTCTTCGATCTAGGCCGCGTGGATTCCCTGTATGTCTTTCTGGTGCTGCTGGCCCTGGTGGCGACTCGATGGCTGAATCCCGTCAGTGCCGCGTTGGCCTGGACGTTGGCCTTTCTGGCCAAGCAGTCCGTCATTCCCGTCGCGGTCGCGGCATTATGCCTGGATTGGAGGCGCCCTCGGCGCGTTTTGGCCGGCTTGGGAACATTTGCTCTTGCCAGTTTCGGCAGCACCGCGTGGCTGGACCACGTCACGAATGGCTGGTTCCGCTATTACGTTTTCACCGTGCCTGGCGCCAATAGCAACTTGCGCCTGCACTATGCCGCCAACATTCTGGTCCGGCTTGCGCCTTTCAGCGTGGCACTGACGGTAGTAGCCGCAGCGCTATTGCTGACCGGCGTGCATTGGAGCGATCGAACCGCGCGCTTTTATCTTGGGACGGGCGCGACTCTTGTCTTGCTTGTTTGGTTTCTCGGCTTTCACGCAGGATCTGTCGCAAACGTCGCGATGCCCTTATACGCGTTGCTGGCCGTTGCTTTCGGCATCGCATTGGCGCGCCTCACACATTGGCTTCATGGCCTGCCTGTCACATGGTCGCAGGCGGGACTCACCCTTTTGTTGCTGGCCGCCTGCGCCCAGTTTGCCTGCCAGGCTCGTCCGAGCATGTACCTCATCCCATCGCCGGCCATGCGCGCTTCGCAACAGCAGTTTGAGGATTGGCTGCAATCCGTTCACGGCGATGTCCTGGTCGTGGCCCATCCGTATGAGTCCGTCATGGCGGGGAAACCTGCCCACCCCGACGAATTCGCCATCAGGGACGCGCTGGGCCCCGGTATGCCTGCCGTGAACGTCCCATTGTTGAACGAAATCCGTCAGGCGGTCGAACAGCAAACTCTGGAGGCCATCGTGATCGACTCCACGCCACGGGAGGAAATCGATCGCGCTCCCTGGCTGCCAGCGGATCTGCTTGAGCGCTACCCGATCGTGGGCATCGTTCCCGGCAGCGATTCTCCCCGCGACCCGGGCAGTCTCCTAAACCCCGATCTGCGCTTTGTGTTGCTTCCTTGCAGCGCGTCGGGCGTGGCAGCCGCGCAATCGATCGCAATTATCTCTTCGCCAGGCGTTGCAACGTGCGGCGCCATGCATCCACGTTGATCGACTTAGGACGCGCTCGGACTTATGCCATCCAAGTTAGTCGCCGATTCTGGACGGCACAGCGGTAATTCGATCATGGAGTTGCCGCAGGCCCGTGCCGGGTTGGCTTCCTTGCGCGGTTCCAGGCAAAGACGACAGGGAGGACTCTCGATGTTGTCCCGCGAGGTTTCACCGAACACCTTGTTTTGGAAGGTCCCGCTACACGCGGAACAGTTATGGCGGGAGCCGGGCAGAACATTGCTGCCTTGCGAACCCGCTTTAGGTCGGCCGGAGGGAGTTATCGTGCGCGAGGCTAAGCGAAGTCCGCGCTGCGACTGCGGATGAATCAACGGCCGTTTGGGGAGAGGCCGGCGTGTGGTACCTTAGAATCCAGGCGCGCATATTGAGAATATTGTGTACTTGATTCTTTTCTCCCCAACAGATTTAGTTTCCAGACAGGAGTCAGCTCAGCCGCAATGTCCACGTCTAAATCACATATGCCCTCTTCATTGGAACCGGAGCATCCTTCTTTCGATGACGGTCTTGAGAGTCAGGACCTGTCTCTTCGCCAGGCCATCAGGGTCCTCCGCTCTCGCTATCGGTTTATTCTTGCGGTTGCATCCGCGTGCGTGCTGTTGGCTGTGCTGGCTTCCACCATCCTTCCTGTTAAGTACAAAGCATCGTCGACGATCGAACTCAAGCAGGTGCAGAACGAACTCGGCGGTCAACTTGGCGAGGTCGCAAGTTCCTTGACCGGAACGGATGACCTTAAGGTCGATTTGAAGACTGCCAAGTCTATCTTCCAAGACCAGGCGCTCGGCCTGGAAGTGCTGGAGCGCATGCGCTCCGGTGTTCTGAAGGCCCCATCGGACTCGTCATTCATGCGTGCTCATGCGCAGGATAAAGCTCCAGGAACCTCGCTGCGGGACGATCCAAAGGCGAGGGAGGGCCTGCTGGCGCAGTTCGAGGCTCATCTTGATGTAGAGGAAATCGCGGGCACACGGCTTCTGCAGGTCACGTTCAAAGATAAAGATGCAGGATTCGCAGCGGATGTTGCCAATGCAGCAGTCGACCAATATATCAAAGACACGCTAAAACGCAGGAATGCTTCGACCGCGGAGTCGACCGAGTGGATGGCCAGCCAGCTCGATGCCCTCAGACAGCAGGTTGAAGCTGCGCAGATGAAGCTTGTTGACTTCCAGAAGCGAAGCGGATTCATCGTCGTTCCATCTGCCGGGGGGAGCGGCGGCGGTAGTGGTGGAGGGGTTAGCGCCGGCCCTCAACTTCATAGCACCCTTCTTGACCGGTTGATTGCTCTTAATCTTGCCTATGTGCAGGCCCAGGGAGCGAGGATTGCCCAGGAAGCCACCTATCGGGTTCTCCAGACTGGCGATCCGGCGGCAATCGATGCATTCGCTGCAACGGCTCTTTCAGGGGGCGCGACATCTGGCGCGGCCCCCGGAGGCGGTTCAGCCTCGTCAGGTTCCGTTGGCTCGGGGAGCGCTCAGCAGGCGAATGCACTGTCTGGCTTGGTGGCCCTGCATCAGCAGCAGTTGCTTCTTAAGCAGCAACTTGCCGCAGACTATCAAACCTACGGGGCAAAGAATCCCCGCGTCATCGATTTGCACAACCAGATCGACTATCTCGATACCGAGACAAAGGCTGAGACTGCCAGGGCTCTTGCATCTGTCAAAACCTCTCTTCAAATCGCGCAGCAGACAGAAGCGGGAGCGAAAAAGGAAGTTGACGATCTGGAACACCAGGCGGATGGGATCAACGACTCGGGGGTTCGCCTTGCAATTCTGCAGCAGGAGGCAGATTCTTCCCGCTCGCTCTACGAGGATCTCTACACCAAGTTGGAGGAATCCCGGCTGGCGGAGGAGACTCAGTCGTCGAACGTTTTGGTCATCAGTGAAGCGTTGTGCCCGGCGACGCCGGTATTTCCCAAGTGGGGCATGAATATCGCAGGCGGCATTCTCGTCGGATTGGTTCTGGGAGCAATGTTTGCCTTCCTCAGGGAAAGTCTTGACGAGACCATCTCCACCAGTCTCGAAATCGAGAACCTTACCCATGCCGCTGTCATTGGCATTATTCCGAAGTTTCAACCGGCGCCGAGCACGAAGAACGTAAAGCCTGAGCCGGTGGCCGGTGAGGCGGCTCCGCAGCAAGTTGGAGTCATGGGCCAGCGGAACTCCGAAGCTGGGGAGGCGTATCGGGAATTGCGCACCACCATTCAGCTTTCGCAGGCCGGTTCGCCGCCGCGCCGGCTGCTGGTCACAAGCCCATTGCCCGGCGATGGCAAGAGCACAACCTGTTACAACCTGGCAGCCGGCTTTGCTCTCCTCAATAAGCGAGTGTTGCTGCTGGATGCCGACATGCGAAAACCGTCCCTGCATAAGCGAACGGGAGTTCTGCCCGCTAAGGGTCTCAGCAGCCTGCTCACGTCGTCCATTGACCTCGCCAGTATTGTCCTCCCGGTTCCAGGTGTGGAGAATCTCTTCTTTCTCGGTGCAGGGCCGCTTCCCCCCAATCCTGCGGAACTGCTCACGGCCCCGCCCTTCGCAAAGGTGATAGAGGATGCTTCAGAGCAGTTTGACTTGGTGATCATCGACAGTCCGCCCGCCTTGATGGTTTCCGACTCGAGCATTATCTCGGGATCGGTGGATGGCGTAGTCATTGTGGCCTGTGCGGGAAAGTCCACACGCACGGCTTTGCAGCGCACGCTTCGGAACCTGCGCCGGCACCATGCCAAAGTATTGGGCGTGGTGCTCAATATGGTGAACACCAAGTCGTCTGAGTACTATTATGCGTATGGATATTACGGCGGAAAGTACTACGGGGAGGAGTCCAATGAACAAAAGAAGTCCTAAGTTTCATTCAAGGCGTGCGATGCAAATCCACAGGCTCCTCTTTTGTCTTCTTCTCCTCTTAGGCAAGCCTGCGTTCCTGTCTGCGCGGCAGGCAGGTGGCGCGGCTCAGCAACTGCAACAATCGGTGCAGCAGGGCCAGCGCGGCGCAGCGGCAACCGGCGCACACCCTGGCGCCGGTTCAGAAGCGACCATTGCTCCGGAAGGGATTGCCAACCTCAAGCTTTCGCCGGGGAGCATGGTCGACGTTCATGTCTTTGAAGAGCCGGACATCGATGGCAGCTACCGCTTGGACAGCGCCGGTGAAATTACAATGCCCCTGGGTGGAAGGATTCCTCTTGCATCGCTCACCTTGCCGGAGGCTGAAGCTGCCATCGGCGCCAAGCTTGTGGCCGAGGAAGTCCTCAAGACCGCGCACGTTGTAGTGAATATCGACGAGTACAACGCGGAGAACGTTGTTGTCATCGGAGAAGTCGCTACGCCCGGGCGATACCCGATACTGACCGCGCATAAACTCAAGGACATTCTTGCGATGTCCGGTGGTCTGACCGCAATTGCCGGGAATGAGATCGTCCTTCATCGGGCGAATCAGCCGACCGGCGTTACAGAGGCAATTCATGACAATGGTGGTTTGAGCGATCCAATCGCAATGGATGTTGACATCAATCCAGGCGATAGTGTTCTGGTCAAGAAGGCTGGAATTGTCTACGTGCTGGGAGCTGTCAACCGGCCCGGCGGTTACGTAATGCAGGAACATGGCGAACTGAACTTGGCCGAGGCTTTGGCGCTCGCAATGGGCACCACGCCGCAAGCTTCGACGAACAAGACCCGGATCATCCGCAAGGGACCGGATGGAACGTTATTGGAGATTTCAAGCTTGTATGACAAGGTAACCAAGGGCGAAGTTGCTCCTCTGGTACTCCATCCGGAAGACATCGTATTCGTGCCGACAAGCGGAGTCAAAGCGACGGTAAGCCTGATTCAATCTGAACTGAATGCCGCGGCCACAGCGACGATTTACAGGTATTGATGACGTATGCCGGCCGCAGTCCGGCTTACTTCTTGAGGTCCTTGTATGCGTAGAAGGCGCCCTCGCCGGGCCCGGTTCCCCTTGAAATCCGGGCTGGCCGGCGCTCCCGCCTGCTTTTCCGGCCTGTAGGTACATGATGCGAGTTCTCGTACTCCACAACCGCTATCAGTTCTCCGGCGGAGAAGACGTTGTCGTTCGGCAAGAGACTGAAATGCTTCGCGCCTCCGGCGTGGAGGTATGCCTTCATCAGGTCGACAACGACTCAATTATTGGCATGCGGCAAGAGATTGGCGCGGCGATCGGTGCGTTCTACTCTTATCGAATGCGGGCTGAAGTGTCCGAGTTAGTGAAGCAGTTTCGCCCCAATGTCATGCATGTCCACAATTTCATGCCGCGCCTCACACCCTCTGTCTACGATGCTGGGAGAGGGCAGGGTTGCGCGGTCGTGCAAACCCTGCACAACTATCGGTTTCTTTGTGCAAACGCAGTGCTCCTGCGGAACGGCAGGCCTTGCCAGGATTGCGTGGGCCGCGCCTACGGATGGCCGGGGATTATTCACCGCTGTTATCGTGAAAGCGCCATGGGGAGCGCAATCGTCGGAGGCGTGACATCCTGGCATCGCATGCGCGGGACCTGGAGGAATCAAGTTGACCGCTATATCGTTCTAACTCAGTTTGCACGGGAGTTATTTGCGGAGTCGGGAGTAGTGCCTGCTGAAAAGATCGTGGTCAAGCCGAATGCCGTTCCCGATTCAGGTATTGGTGCGGGCGATGGAAGGTATCTCCTGTATGTAGGGCGCCTTTCTCCGGAAAAGGGCATCAAGGTTCTTCTCCAGGCAGCGCTGCACGGAGAAGGCTTTCCCTTGCCGCTCACAATAGTGGGCGGCGGGCCGTTGCAAGACGAAGTGGAACGCGCCGCCAGAAGTGGAAGGATTGAGTATCGCGGTAATCAATCGCAGGAAGAAGTTAGACGCTTGATGAAGCACGCAACGCTGCTTCTGTTTCCCTCTTTGTGGTATGAAACCTTCGGCATGGTGATTGCCGAAGCTCTTGCATCTGGATTGCCGGTGGTGGCGAGCCGCCTTGGGGCGATGGCAGAGTTGATCTGTTCTGGCGAGAATGGGCTCCTTGTAGAGCCAGGCAGTTCCGATGCCCTTGTCGCGGCAGTACGCCGCTTTATTTCGTCGCCTCAGCTTGAAGGGGCCATGCGCGAGAATGCCCGGGAAAGTTATGAACAGAAATACACCATCGAGGCAAATCGGCAAATACTGCTTCGGGTGTATGAAGAGGCGCAGGGAGTTGCCCGGACGGCGCGCTGAAGAAGAACGGTCCGTGACTGAGCCCCGGCAGGATATGAAAGTCGAAGGTGTCATGCCTGTAGCCGCTATCGAATCACTATGTGCCTCAAGAGGCGGCGCCAGGAAAACAACTACTGCATGAGAACGGATCGAAGGGATTTCATGATAGATCCTCCCGGCAAACAGGGTGGCTCGAACGATCTGGTAAAGCATCCGCCATTGCGCCGCGGCGTTCTTGTCGCTTTCGTTGGCCCCGATGGAACAGGCAAGTCAACCACCATCAATGAGGTTCGAGAGCAACTTGCACAAGCAGGGGTTGCCGTAAGCAGGATCACGCGTCATTGGCGGCCAGGTCTTTTCCCCGCATTGGGCCGCCTCGGAGGGAAAGAGCGTGCGGAAGTCCAGTCGGGCGGGCCTCCGCGCAGAAATCCGGGGCGATTTCAACTCCTGCGTCTTGCATACTATAGCCTGGACTTTATTGCCGGGCACTACTTCAAAGACAACATTGATAAGAAAGAAAACAGGGTCGTCTTATACGATAGGTGCGCCCTTGATATGCAGGTGGATCCCGTGCGCTACGGGTTAGGGTCAAATCGAGGCACGGGGTTGCTCCTCAGGGTCGTTCCCCGGCCGGATGCAATTGTCTTGCTTTATGACTCGCCGGAGAGGATCCTGGCTAGAAAGGCGGAACTTAGTCGCACCGAGTTAGAGAGGCAGTTCGCGGTCTGGATCAAGCTGCTGGCAGAGGGGAGGGCAGACGCAGTGGTGCGGGTAAACTCCCGCCCCGCTGAAATTGCGCGGCGCATTACAAGTTACGTGAATGGGATGGCCGGGGAAGATGGATCTGCTCCTCCCGGGCCGGCTGCGCGCAGGCAAATGCTGGCGTCCATGTTGCAGATGCTGGGCGGCAACTCAAAGTGGAGTGAAGCCAAACCAACCAGGCAGTCAGCCCCAGCAAGAGTTCAAAAGACCGTATTTGCAGTGATTCCAAGTCTGTCCGCCCCGCGCTTTCTTATTCCGCTGGGCTCCCGGAAGACGGCGGCCAAGTCACTTACGACATACAGCGCGCACAAGCCGCTGGCGAGAGCATTGAAATGGCTGCTGGTGAACGGCCTGAGGATCGGACTTGCGCAACCGTTGTTACGCCAGCGGGTTGTGATTCGGGAGGCCTGCGCCGGGCTTGGCCTTCCGCCACGCACCGTGTCGTTGGAGAAGCACCTTGCGCACGCCCTGGGTAGGCGCGAGATATTTCTCGGCGTGGCCTTGGGCACTCCGAGTCCCCATCAGAAGCCGCTTGTTCAGGTGATGGACCGAGAGGGGCGCGCCCTGGCCTACGCGAAGATCGGTTGGAACGAAGATACAATCAGGATTGTAGAGAACGAGGCGCAAGCCCTGGTGAAGCTCTCCGGAAGCAACTTCACCAACGCAAGTGTGCCGCGTGCACTGATTGCCGAGCGCTGGAACGGCTACTTTCTTCTTCTCCAGTCAGGCCCGCCCGGTGAGGGATGGACGCCGTCGCGGGATCTGTCGGTCCACCAACTGCAGTTTCTGGGCGAGCTCAACGGAATCAACTATGTGCAGGCGCCTTTGCAGGAGAGCGACTGGTGGAGGGTGGTTCAGGAGCGGATCAAAGCATTGGATGAGTTGGGTGCAGCCTATGATGCCGACCTGGCCAGATGGGCACTGGAGGAATGTGCCGTAAGGTTGGGAGAGACAAAGGTGCCCATGGGAATGAAACACGGTGACTTTACTCCTTGGAACATTGTTGAGAGAAAAGGCGAATTGTTCATCTTTGACTGGGAGTATGCCGAAGACCTTGCGCCTTTCGGGGCCGACATGTTCCATTTCATTGTCCAGGATGCCGTGCTGGTGAAGAAGACAGCGCCCCGGGCCTTGTGGCAGGAGATTGTGCAGCCGGGCGAAGTCCATAGGTTAGTCAGCGATCATTTCTTCCGGGCAGGCATCGACGCCGGGCTGGTTTCGTGTTTCCTAGCACTCTACTGCGCGGACGTTCTTACCTGGTATATGCGCAGGAGTGGGAGTGCGAAAGCCAGCGGATTCGAGCAACTCCGGCTGGTGTGGAGGCAGCTTCTGCTTCGCTTTGTTCTCGATGATGCGGGCGAGAACCGGCCAGCCATGATTCACGATTGATGGTGGAAGGATCTATGAGCAGTTCCATCCAACAGGGCAGGAGATGCGGGAAAACCTGATGAACATCGTGCACTTCACGACGGGAAGAGTGAATCCAGCTGCTGCCAAGGTTGGGCTTGTCAACGTGATCTACTGGCTTGCCGACGCGCAGGCCAAAGCAGGGCATCACGTTTCGGTTGTGGTGTGCCCGGTGAAGCGCGATTACGAAAATGCAACCCAGGCGGCTTTTGAGATTCGGGAGTATCCATATTCGATTCTGGGAGGAATGTTTGTCGAGAAGCAATTGCTCTCCGACATCCAGCTTGGATCACTGAAGATCGATATTGCTCATCTGCACGGCGTTTGGAACATGCACATGGCAGCGATCGGATCTGCCCTCTATAAACTTGGCATACCCTACGTGGTCAGTTCGCATGGAAGCTTCGCCCCG
>JARLGE010000201.1 GCA_031296215.1 Occallatibacter sp. | reverse complement strand
TTCTGGATCCCGTTGATCCTGCTCTTTGCCCTTCGCAACCGCAACTCCGCTGCTCCGCTCTTGCGCCGCGCCCTGGACGGTTCCACGCTCCCCCTCGCACTGCTGGTGGCCGGCTGCTGGCTCTCCGACGGCCCGGTTGGCGTCATGGCCTGCTACATGCTGGCCGCGGTGGCCTTGGCCGCGTCGCTGCTCTCACGCAGTTGGGCGCACCTGCTGCGCGCCTCCATCGCCGCCGCCCTGGGTATCGCGCTCGCCGCCTTCTACATAATCCCCGCCGCCTGGGAGCAGCGCTGGGTGGACCTGCGCGCGGCCATCGACTATCCCGTCTTCCGCATCGAGAACAACTGGCTCTTTGCCCGCCACACCGACACCGTCCTTGCCCCCTTCGGCATGATGGTCTACCGCACCTCCACGCTGGCCGTCTCCATGACCACCGTGGCGGCGCTGGGCCTGCTGGTCCTTTATTTGCGGCGCAAATTCTCGCTCCAGAACGGCCCTGCGCCGCGGAGCCCGGAACAACTCGAGGAAAAAACGCCCCTCGCCCGCAGATGGTGGATTCCCCTCGCCCTGATTCCCGCAGCCGTATTGTTTCTCCAGTTCCCCGTTTCGCTGCCGATCTGGAACCTGCTCCCCAAGCTGCGCTTCCTGCAATATCCCTGGCGCTGGGTGCTGGTGCTGGAGGCGCCCATGGCCATCTTCTTCGCCGCCGCCGTCTGGCCGTCTCGCTCAGCCCGGCGCTGGCAGCGTGCAACGGTCGCCTCCGTCTGCGGGCTGTTCTTTCTTGCCGCCACGGCCTGGGCCGCAACCACCTTCCTGCGCGTCTGCCAGGAGGGAGACACGATTGCCGACCTGCTGGCCATGGTGCGCGGCGGCGGCGGACTGGAGGGAACCGATGAGTACGAGCCCCCGGGGACCGATCACTGGAAGATTGCCACCGGTCTGCCCGATGCCTGCCTGACCGCCGATGCCGACACGACCTTGGGCATTGTAGGCGAGGGCGATTCGATTCCCAACTGGCAGCCCGATCAGCGCAGTTGCGAGGCAACTGTGATCGCCCAGCTCCGCCAGCCGGAGCACCTGCGCATCGCCACGGTCGCGGCCCATCCCGGCTTCCTCATTCTGCGCCTGCTCAGTTACCCGGCCTGGCGCATCACCGTCAACGGCCAGCCCGCCGCCCCGCTCCCCGCGCGCGACGACGGCCTGATTGCGGTCCCGGTTCCCCAGGGTCCCGTCGACCTGCGGGTGGACTGGACCACCACCTCCGACGCGGTTGCAGGACGCTGGCTCAGCGGCCTGACGTTGGTGCTCCTCGTGGGCCTGGGACTGCTGGAACGAAAGCACTCCTCGCCCCGGTTATGATGAGGTGGATTTCTCTCCGTCTGCATTCGCTGCCGCAGAACAAAGGGGCGCATGGGTTTTCTTGGCTCGTTCTTCAAATCGAGCGGGGCGCACGAGGTTTCGCCTGGCGCGGCGGAAGCGGCGGATAAACCCCGCGCTTCGAGGGTGCCCCAGGTCTCGATTTTGAGACCTGGGAAGCCCCCTCGCTGGACCCATTTCGTCGGCCCCGCCCTTATTCTGTTAGCGGCAGCGATCGCATCGGCCCCCATCTGGCTGCACGGCCCAGCCGGCGGCGACGACTTCGAGTTCCATTTCGTCTCCTGGCTCGACGCCCAGCACAGTTGGCGGCAGGCAATCCCTTACCCGCACTGGGGCCCCAGCGCCAACTTCGGCGCCGGCGAGCCGCGCTTTGTCTTCTATCCGCCCCTCACCTGGATGCTGGGCGCGGCTCTCGGCCTGGTTCTTCCCTGGACGCTGGTCCCGGTCGCCATCACCTTTCTGCTGCTGGCCTCCACTGGCCTGGCCACCCGCGCCCTGGCGCGCCAAATGCTGCCGGACGCACCCGCCACCCTGGCCGGCTGCGTGGCTCTCTCCTCCGGCTACGCCCTCTTCACCGCCTACAACCGCACCGCATTTGGCGAGCTGGCCGGCGGCTTCTGGATTCCCCTGCTGCTGCTTTTCCTTCTCCGCGACCGCAATCCCTCCGCCCCCGCCGGCCGTCGCGCCCTCGACGGCTCCGCCGTTCCGCTGGCGCTGGTGCTCGCCGCCTGCTGGCTCTCCGACGCCCCGCTGGGCGTCATGGCCAGCTACTTGCTCGCCGCCGTCGCCCTGGCCGCGGCACTGTTGGCCCGCTCCTGGGCGCCGCTCTTGCGCGCGTCCGTCGCCGCCCCGCTGGGCATCGCGCTCTCCGCCCTCTATCTCATCCCCGCCGCCTGGCAGCAGCGCTGGGTCGACATTCTCCAGGCCGCCGGCGTCCGTGGCGACCAGGGCCTGCGCATCGAAAACAACTGGCTCTTCCCGCACCACGCCGATCCCGTCCTCCACATGCGCGACCTGACGCTGCACTTGGTCTCGCCCATCGCCGTCTCCATGATCGCCGTCGCCGCGTTGAGCCTTGTCGCGCTTTGGGCGCGCCGCAAGCTTCCGCCGGGAAGCACCCGCGCCTGGTGGATTCCCCTCGCCCTCATCCCCGCCGCCGTTCTCTTTCTCCAGCTCCCCCTCTCGCTGCCCGTCTGGAATCTCCTCCCCAAGCTCCGCTTCCTGCAGTTCCCCTGGCGCTGGGTGCTGGCTGTCGAAGCACCGATGGCCGTATTCTTCGCCGCCGCGGTCTGGCCCGGCAAATCGTCGAGGCCCTGGCAGCGCCCAGCCGTCGCCGCGCTCTGCGCGCTTTTGTTTCTCGCATCCACAATCTTTGCGGCAAAGAACTTCTTTCGCGATCCGCCCGAAGACTCCGACCTGGCCGATCTGGTGTCCGCTTACAACGCCGGCGCCGGCTTCGTGGGCAGCGACGAATACCAGCCCCCCGGCGCGGAAAACTCGCTCGTTGCCACTGGCCTGCCCGACGCCTGCTTGACCGATGACTTCAACGACGAACTGGGCGTTCCCCCCACGCCCCAGGACGTCCCCATCTGGCGGCCGGAGCAGCAAAGCTGTATCTCCACCGCGACCGCGAGCCTGCGCCGCGCGGAGCATTGGCGCCTCTCAACCGTCGCCCCTCGCGCCGGATTTCTGGTTCTGCGCCTGCGCAGTTATCCGGCCTGGCGCATCACCGTCAACGGCCAACTCGTCAACAGCCTGCCGGTGCGCGACGACGGCCTCATCGCCGTCCCCGTCCGCCAAGGCCCCGTCGACCTCGCCGTCGACTGGCACCCCACCCCCGACGTCATCGCCGGCCGCTGGGTCAGCGGCCTGGCACTCGTGGCTCTCATCGCACTGGCCTTCTTCGAACGCAAACGGGCCCGGCCTGTCGCATGATTGGAATCGGCTCACCGCGCCCGGCGTGCAATATTCATAGAGAACAAAATGATGGCTCCTTCCAGCGCCCAACCCAACCCGGCTCGCAACCTCCAGGTCCGCCGCTTCGCCGGCCCCGCCGTCATCCTGCTCGCCGCCGCCGTGGCCACCGCACCCCAGCTCCTCCGCGGCAACAGTTGCGGCCACGACTTCGACATTCACCTCGTCTCCTGGCTCGACTGCCTCTCCAGTTGGCGGCACGGCATCGCCTATCCGCATTGGACGCCCAGCGCCAACTACGGCGCAGGCGAACCGCGCTTCGTCTTTTACCCGCCCCTCACCTGGATGCTGGGCGCGGCGCTCGGCCTCGTCCTGCCCTGGCAACTGGTCCCCATCGTCCTTACCTTCCTGCTGCTGGCAGCCACCGGCTTGGCCACCCGCGCGCTGGCCTTGCGCGCGCTCGCCAACGCGCCCGCTACGCTCGCCGGCTGCGCGGCCATCTTCTCCGGCTACGCCCTGTTCACCGCCTACGAGCGTTCCGCCTTCGGTGAGATGGCCGCCTTCTGGATTCCGCTCCTCCTCTTGTTCATCCTGTCACCCCGCAGACAAGGACCCGTCTGCGGGGACCTCGGCCTCCGCGAAAGCAATCCCTCCGGCCCGCTGCTCCGCCGCGCCTTCGACGGCTCCGCCGCTCCCCTGGCTCTGGTCGTAGCCGGCGCCTGGCTCTCGAACGCCCCGCTCGGCGTCATGGCCTGCTACCTGCTCGCCGCGGTCGCCGTCACCCTCGCCGTCCTTCACCGCTCCTGGGCGTACCTCCTGCGCGCCGCCACGGCCGCGGCCCTCGGAATGGGTCTCTCAGCCTTCTATCTCCTTCCCGCCGCATGGGAGCAGCCGTGGGTCGACATTCGCCAGGCCATCGACGACCCCGGACTCAAAATCGAGAACAGCTTCCTCTTCGCTCATCCCGCCGATCCGCAACTCAATCTGCACAACCTCGAGCTCACCCGCATCTCCCTCATTGTCCTCGTCATGGTCGCCGTCGCACTGGGCGGCCTGTTCGTGGCCCTGCGCCGTAAAACCCTCCCCGCCGCTTCGCCTTCGGCCCGCCGCTGGCTGATTCCCCTCGCGCTGATCCCGCTCACCGTTTTCTTTCTCCAGCTCCCTCTCTCGCTGCCGGTCTGGAATCTGCTGCCCAAGCTGCGCTTCCTCCAGTTCCCCTGGCGCTGGCTGGTAGTGCTGGAAGCGCCCATGGCGATCTTTTTCGCCGCCGCCGCATGGCCGCGCCCGGACGCCCGCCGCTCGGTGCGCATCGCCGTCTCCGCCGCTTGCGCCGCGCTCTTTCTCGCCTCCACAGCCATCGCCGCGGTCTACTTCTTCCAACCCTGCGACGACGAGGACGCCGTCGCCCCCATGGTCAGCACCTACAAGAGCGGCTCAGGCTTCGAGGGCGTCTACGAGTACTCCGCCATCGGCGCCGACAACGGCATGGTGGCCACTGGCCTGCCCGACGCCTGCCTGGTTGCCAATCCCCGCGTCCCGCTCGGCATTCTGGACACCCCCGGCGCCAATCCCGACTGGTGGGTCGAACAGCGCAGTTGCGACGCCACCTATTCCGCGACACCGGCCTTCGCGCAAGCCAACCCCGAACATCTCCACATCCGCGCCGATCTGCCCCACGCGGGCTTCCTCATCCTCCGCCTGCGCACCTATCCCGCCTGGCGCATCACGCTTAACGGCCAACCCGCCAGCCAAGCCGCCACGCGCGAAGACGGCCTGACCGTCGTCCCCGTGCCTCAGGGCCCCATCAACCTCACCGCCGACTGGACCACCACCCCCGACGTGCGCGCCGGCCGCTGGCTCACCGTTCTCGCCCTCGTGCTTGTCACAGCTCTATGGTTGCGGGAGCGCCAGATCCGAAGCGCCAGCCCATCTCGTCTATCATGAGAGCAATGGCTGTCGACGTGAAATCGCTGACGAAAGCGGCCGCGGAGCTCACCGACCGCGCGCTGGAAGAGCTGATTCCCAGCGTGGAGACCGTCCCCTCGTCGATCCACGGAGCCATGCGCCACTCCACCTTTGCCGGCGGCAAGCGCCTGCGCCCCCTGCTCGCTTACCAGGCCGCCGTCACTATCTCCGGAGCGCTCCCCGCGGGCATCGAGAGGCTTGGCGCGGCCATCGAAATGCTCCACACCTACTCGCTCATCCACGACGACCTGCCTGCCCTCGACAACGACGATCTGCGCCGCGGCAAGCCCACCTGCCACGTGGTCTTCGGCGAGGCCATCGCCATCCTGGCCGGCGACGCCCTCCAGACCCGCGCCTTTGAAGTCCTGGCCGGCCTCGACACCCCGCCCGCCGCCACCGTCCAGATCGTCGGCCTGGTGGCCAACGCCGTCGGCACCGTCGAAGGCATGATCGGCGGCCAGGTCCTGGACATCGAGAACGAGCACGCCAAGCCCACCGCCGAGCTCGTCAACGCCATTCATCGCGCCAAGACCGGCGCTCTCATTCGCGTCAGCGTCGTAGCCGGCGGCGTCTACGCCGGAGCCACCGCGCAAGACGTGGCCCGCCTCGATCTCTTCGGCCGCAAGGCCGGATTGGCGTTTCAGATCGCCGACGACGTGCTCGACATGACCGAAGACTCCTCAGCCCTGGGCAAGACCGCCGGCAAGGACCAGGCCACCGAAAAAGTCACCTGGCCCGCTGTCTTCGGCATCGAGCAAAGCCGCCGCGACGCTGCCCGTCTGATTGAAGAAGCCTTCGCCGCCCTCGCGCCTTACGGCGGCCGCGCCGACAACCTGAAAGCCGTAGCCCGCTACCTGGTCGAGCGCAAAAACTAGCGGATGGTTCGCCAGGCACGATCTGGGTGCCCCATCCATCAATCGTTCTCTGATTGATGGGTGGGAAACCTCAACCCCATCCCGAGGCGCAACCGCAGTTATGCTAACCGAAGCCCAGATCCTCACCGCCCTCCGCGACTGCTACGACCCGGAAGTGAAGCTGAACCTCGTCGATTTAGGCCTGATCTACGGAATAAAAACCGGCCCCGACCCCGACTCCACCAAAGCCTGGCCGCGCCAGTGGGTCAAGGTGACCATGACCCTGACCACGCCGCAATGCCCCGCCAGCGGCCTCATCTTCGAGCAGGTCAACAACCGCCTCGCCGGCATCCCCGATATCGGCAAAGTGGAAGTCGATCTGGTCTGGGAGCCCAAATGGACCCCGCACAAGATCAGCCCAGCCGGTCGAAAACAATTAGGAATCTGAGAAAGAAGCCAGAGAGAGAAACACCGCTGGGTGCCCCATCCTTGCCGCGTCTTTGTTCTTGTGGCAAGGGTGGGAAACCGCAAAACCAAGAGCAGCTTGTCTTGAAAGGGTGCGCCTTCAGCCCCCGAAGGTGTGCCCGGACGCGCTGCGCAACCGCTACCGGCTCAGCACATCGTCCAGCCGCGCCCGCTGATGTTCCAGCTCCGCCACCGTGTCCTCCACCTTGCCGAGCACGCCCTGCACCCTGTCGATGTAGCCTGGCATAGCGTCCCACCACGCCTTGACCATCTCCTGCTGGTCCAGGAGAGCCAGCGCCGTGCCCCCGGCCGCTGTCACCAGTCCGGCCTTGCGCCTGCCCGTCAGCAGCAGCAGTCCCCCGGCCAGCAGGCCTGCCCCGGCGGCAATCCGCACCCAGTTCGTTCCCGCGACTCCGTCGACGCAACGCTGCATCTTTGCTTCCTTTTCCGGTTGAGTGAGAGGTACAACGACCATGGTCTCTCCTTTTGTCCCGGACCG
>JARLGE010000200.1 GCA_031296215.1 Occallatibacter sp. | reverse complement strand
GGCGCATACCCATTGGCGCGGAACCACTCGATCGCCGCACGCATCGCCGGATACACAGGCACAATCCTGAAGTCCAGCTCCTGCTGCGCGTGGGCGCTGGAGGCGTACATCTTCTTGCGCCCCATGCGTACTTCCTCCAGCGTCGCCCGCGGCTCCCTGCCGCGAACCCGCCCCGTAATCCACTCCTCGAAGAACGCATACATCGCCGCCACGGCAAACGGGATCTTCACCGTCGGCGAAGGAATCCCGGTAATCGCAGCCATCTTGTCGAGGATCTGCTTCAGCGTCAGGTTCTCGCCGCCGAGAATGTAGCGTCTTCCAGGTTTGCCGACAGTCAGGGCGGCCACATGCGTCCGCGCCACTTCGGCCACGTCGACGAGGTTCAACCCAGTCTCCACGTAGGCGGGAAACTTGCCGTTGAGAAAGTCGACAAAGATGCGGCCCGTGGGCGTGGGCTTGGCGTCGTTGGGTCCGATCGGCGTGGTGGGATTCAGAATCATCACCTGCTGCCTGCCCTGCGCCGCCTTGATCGCTTCCTGCTCAGCCAGAAACTTCGACCGCTTGTAATGGCCCACCATGTCTTTGATCGAAACCGGCGTGTCCTCGTTGATCACCAGCCCGTCGTTGCGGAAGTGCATAGTGGCAACGCTCGACGTATAGACCACGCGCTTGACGCCCGCCTCGCGCGCCATGCGCAGCAGCTCCCGCGTGCCATCCACATTGGCACGATACATGGTCTCGGGGTCGCGAATCCAAAGCCGGTAGTCGGCGGCCACGTGCATGACGGCATCGCATCCGGCGAGTCCCGCCCGCAGCGAGCCAGGCTCCAGAAGATCGCCCTCATGCGTCTCGCCGCGAATGCCTTCCAGATTTTTAAGGTTACTGGTCTTGCGCACCAGCAGCCGCAGCTTCGCGCCCTGGGCGTTGAGCGCCTGCGCCACATGGTGGCCCACAAATCCGGTAGCGCCTGTCAGGAAGACTTTCATAAATCAGTTGTCAGTGATCAGTTTTCAGTCGTCAGTTCCCGGGCGGCGGCAGCCTTGGAAGTCCAAGCACTAAGAATAGCTCACGAGAGACACAAACGCGCGGCTGGCAGTCGCAACTGATAACTGATCACTGACAACTGAGAACCGTCCTTGCTAGTCCAACGCATCCGGGTGCAGCGCAATGCCATGCTCGCCGGCCGCCTTCTTCTCGTTGTACTTTTTGACCCAGTCTTCCCAGTGCTTGCCGGCAGCGCGATCCTTGCCGCTGAACTCAAGCCGCGCAATCTCCGCATAACTCACCTTCCGCTTCTCGGGCGCCGTGGGCGTGAAGTATTGCAGATAGGAATCGGCCAGCGTTGCGCCGGTCTGCCGGTTGAAGATGAAAGCCTCGATCCGCTCGCCGCTCTTCAGCGTCAGCGTTACATCGCCGCGGTAGTCAAAGGCTTTTTCCAGAGCCTGGCGCAAATCGTCTTCGCCCGCTAGTTCGGGAATCCAGCCTTCCAGATTCTGATGCTCAAAGCCCGGCGCAACTTCCAGCGCCTCAACCTGTTCCAGCGTGTATTTCAGCACTTCGGCGGTCATGCGTTGGTCTCCTCAAGCGAGTGCACCGGCTTCTCGATCTGCACCAGCGGCACATGTCCACGAGACCCCCAATCATTCAGTTGCTTCAGCGCAAATTCATCCTTGTACATGCTGAAGTTTCCCTTCACCATGGCCCAGAATCCGCTCAGCGACCCAAACCCATCCATCACAGCCGTCGGTTCATAGCCGCAACTTACCATGCAGTTAGCGCACTTGGGGTTGCCGCTGGCTGCGCCGTACTCTTCCCACTTCGTGGTTTCGATTAGTTCCTGGTAAGTCTCCGTATAACCATCCTGCAACAGGTAACATGGTCTCTGCCAGCCGAAGATGTTATAAGCCGGCGATCCCCACGGCGTGCATTCATACTTGCGGTCGCCCATCAGGAACTCAAGAAACAAGGGCGACATATTGAACTTCCAGGTCGGCTTTCGATTCGAAAGAACCGCCCGGAACAACTTCCTTACCCGCGCCCTACCCATGAAGTGGCTCTGGTCCGGCGCTTTCTCGTAGCTGTAGCCCGGAGAAAGCACAATCCCTTCCACGCCCATGTTCATCACTTCGTCGAAGAACGCGCGTACACTGCCAGGCTCCGTGCCGTCGAAGAAGGTTGCGTTGGTGGTGACGCGGAAGCCGCGCTTGACCGCCTCCTTGATGCCCTCGATCGCGATGTCGTAGCCGCCCTCGCGGCAAACGGAGAAGTCATGATGCTCGCGCTGCCCGTCCAGATGAACGGAGAACGTAAGATACTTCGACGGCGTAAACTCCGGAAGCCGCCGCTTCAACTCGAGCGCATTGGTGCACAGGTAGATGTACTTCTTGCGGGCTATGAGTCCGTTAACGATCTCGACGATTTGCGGATGCAGCAGCGGCTCGCCGCCGGGCAGCGAAACCATGGGCGCGCCGCACTCTTCCACCGCGGCAAAACACTCCTCGGGCGAGAGCTGCTTCCTTAGAATGTGCGGCGGATACTGCACCTTGCCGCAGCCGGCGCAGGCCAGGTTGCAGCGGAACAGAGGCTCCAGCATCAGCACCAGCGGATACCGCTTGTTGCCGGCCAGCTTCTTCTTCAGCACATAAGTGGCAACCGTCCACATCTGAGAGATAGGAACAGCCATTGTTTGAAAACCCTCCACCGCGCGGCCTTGTTAGCCGGCGCGTTCCATGGCCCGCTTGTAGCTGGTCAAAGCCATCAGCGGGAAATATTGCCTGTACATCACGTAAGCGAGATAGAAGACTCTGGGGAAGCCTGTTCCGGTAATGATACTCTGCTTCGTCTTGCCTTCACCCATCGATTCGTCCCAACTGCCATCCGCTCGCTGCCGCGTCAGCAGCCAGCGCACTCCTTTGGCCACCGAGTCGGACCGGTCGTCTCCAGCCGCCAGCAGCCCCAGCAGCGCCCAGGCGGTCTGCGACGGCGTGCTCGGGCCAACCCCGCGCGTGGTCTCGTCGTCGTAGCTGCCGCAGGTTTCGCCCCAGCCGCCGTCCGGATTCTGCACCATCCTGATCCACTCCGCCGCCTGCTGAATCTGCGGCTCCAGGTGATCCATCCCGATGGCCTCAAGCCCGCGCAGCACCAGAAACGTTCCATAGATGTAATTCACGCCCCAGCGCCCAAACCAGCTACCATCCGGCTCCTGTGCGCTGAGGATGAACTTGATGGCTTTCTCCACGCGCTTGTCTTCGCGCGTAAAGCCGTAGCAGGCCAGCATCTCCAGGATTCTTCCCGTAATGTCCACCGTCGGCGGATCGAGCATCGCGTTGTGATCGGCAAAGGGAATGTACTGGAAGATCATTTTGGTGTTGTCTTTGTCGAAGCTGCCCCAGCCGCCGTTGCGGCACTGCATGGCAAACTCCCACTCGATGGCCCGCTGCGCCACCTTGTGCTGATAGGCCTCGCGCGGATTGTCCACCTTGCTCAAGGCCAGCAACACCTGCGCCGTATCGTCCGTATCCGGATAAAACTCGTTGTTGTACTCGAAGTACCAGCCGCCCGGCTCGGTGTTCTTCACCTTCACCGCCCAGTCGCCCTTGTGCCGCACTTCCTTGGCCAGCATCCAGTCGGCGGCCTTGATCATGCGCGGATCGTCGGCCGGAACACCCGCTTCGCCCAGCGCATAGACCGCCTGCGCCGTGTCCCACACCGGCGAGGCGCACGGCGTCATGCGGAAGGTCGGCTCCGGCATTACTTCGTTGGCAGGTTCCTCGATGCCTAGCTTCTCGAACTCGTCGCGCGCGCGAATCACCTGGGGGTCGTCTTCTGAGTAGCCCAGGCAGCGCAGCGCAATAATCGCGTTCAGCATGGCCGGATAGATGGCGCCCAGTCCATCCGTCATCTCCAGCCGTTCCAGCATCCATTTCTCGGCCCGTTTCAGCGCCAGTTTTCGCAGCGGCCGCAGATGCACCGCCTCCATGAAATGCAGAATCCGGTCCACGATCAGAAAGAAGTTCCGCCACGAGACAATCTTCTTCCGGTCCATCCGGAGCCGCAGCGTCGCGCTCGCCCGCCCGCCCACATACAACTCATCGATACCCTGCTCCTTCGAAATCTTTTTGAAGGGCTTCTTGGCATAGATGATTGCCAGCGGAACCAGAATCGACCGCGACCACGAAGAGATCTCGTAGATGTTGAAGTAAAACCAGTTGGGAAACAGAACAATCTCCGGCGGAATCGCCGGAACCGCATCGTAGTCGTATTGACCGAGTCCGCAGAGATACATCTTGGTGAAGGTGTTGCACGCCACCACCCCCCCGTGCGCCAGAACCCACTCCCTGCACTTGCTGAGCCGCGGGTCGTCGCCGCCTATCCCCATCAGCTTGGCGGACAGATAACACTTCACTGAAAGCGAGATATTCCCCGGACCGCCTGGATAAATACTCCAGCTTCCGTCCTCGTTCTGGTAACGCAGCATCTCCGCCAGCGCCCGCTTCAGCCGCCCCGGATCGCCGCTTTCCAGTTGCGTATGCAGATAGATGTAGTCGGCCTCCAGCATCGAGTCCGCTTCCAGTTCTCCGCACCAGTAGCCATCCGGATGCTGCTCGGAGAGCAGAAACTCCCGCGCCCCGACGATGGCCAACTGCACATCCGCGAGGTCCGCATCCAGCCGCCCGAAGCGCGGCGCCGCGGTAGTGGCCGTTCGCGTCGGAACTGCCAAACTCTCAGCCACTGCGGTTTGTTTCTTTCCCTGCTGATCGCTCATTCGAATAAAACGCCTCAGAACCCTTAAGCCGCAAACCTCTAGCTGCCAGCCGCTTCTTAAGTCCCTTAGTCCCTGGTTTTTCGTTACTTCACCGGCAGCGCTTCCGCCCCGCCCGCACTGCCAATGGCCTGAATAATCTCCGGCGGCAGCCCGAAGCGCACATTCTCCGGCATCACCTCAACCTCTTCGACGCTGTCAAATCCGTTCTGTTGCAAATAATTGACCACGTCTTCCACCAGAATCTCGGGCGCCGAGGCCCCGGCCGTCACCGCAACCGTATTCACGCCTTCGAGCCACTTGGGGTCGATGGCCCGGGAGTTATCAATGAGGTAACCCACCGTGCCCAGGTTGCGCGAAACCTCAACCAGGCGGTTGGAATTCGAACTGTTGGTCGAGCCCACTACCAGCACCAGCCCCGCATCGTGGGCCACGTTCCTGACCGCGACCTGGCGGTTTTCCGTCGCGTAGCAGATGTCCTGCGAGTGGGGGCCGGCAATGTTGGGATACTTTTCCTTGAGGGCGTGTATGATGTCGCGCGCCTCATCCAGGCTCAGTGTAGTTTGCGTCAGGTAGGCCACCCGGTTGGGGTCCGGAACCACCAGTTCGGCCACCTCGGCCACATTCGAAACCACTTGCGTCACATCCGGCGCCTCACCCAGCGTGCCCTCGATCTCGTCGTGGTCCCGGTGCCCGATCAGCACCAGCGAGTAGCCCTGCTTGGCAAACTTGACCGCCTCGATGTGCACCTTGGTCACCAGCGGACAGGTCGCGTCAATGACCCTCAGGCCGCGGCCCTTGCTGCGCTCGCGCACCGCCGGCGAAACCCCATGCGCCGAATAAATCACCCGCTGCCCGTCCGGCACATCGTCGATTTCATGCACAAAGATTGCGCCTTTTTCCGCCAATTCATTTACAACATAGCGGTTATGCACAATCTCCCGGCGCACGTAAATGGGCGCGCCAAAGGTTTCCAGAGCGATCTTCACAATGTCGATCGCGCGCACCACACCGGCGCAAAAGCCTCGCGGCTTCAGCAACAACACCCTTTTCTGGCTGGGGGAAGTCTCGGCGTGGTTTCCGTTCGAGATGGCGTCAAGCAGGGTTGTGGTCACATCTTCGAGTATACCAACCGGCTGATGGGAAAGACAGCAAAGAACGCGCCATGGGCTGGCCGCTCAATCAGGATCGCTGCGGCTGAGCTAGAAGCCCGACACGGATTCTGTTCCGCTTTTGAACCTGCCAAAGGTCGAACTTCGCCTGCATGCGCAGCCAGACCTCAGGCGAAGAGGTGCCGAAGGCAGCGGCCAGACGCACGGCCATCTCCGGCGAGACGGCGGCTTTGCCGTTGAGCACCCGAGAAAAAGTCACCCACCCCACGCCCAGATGCCTGGCCGCCGCCGAGACCGTCATCTCGCCGAGATATTCCCGAATCACTTCGCCGGGATGCGGAGGGTTGTGCATACGCATGGCTCTCTCTCCTCTCAGTGATAGTCCTGATAATCGCCTACGCGGATGCTTTGCGGTGGCGCTCGACGTACTCGCGCAGGGCTGAGTTCATCCGGGTTTGATAGCCCTGTCCCTGCCGTTGGAACCAGTCGATGATGTCGGCGTCCACACGCAGCGACATGGGGCGCTTTATGGGACGGTAGAACGGCCCGCGTACCGCATGGCTCCAATCGGTGATGGCCGGCATTTCGGTGGTGTCGATCTCGCTCTCCGGCATGGCGGCCAAAGCATCCAACTCGGCCTGCAACTCCGGAGTCAACTGCTCCAGATTACCTCTCTTCATAGTCTCGTCTCTCATGGGTTTCCGCCTTTCGTGCGCTGATAATTCTTCCGGCTCCTGATTCGTCCTCGGGCCAGGTATGGACGACATAGAGCACCACAATTCCATCCGTGCTGGGCGAACCCAGAGTTCTCCAACGTTCCTCGTTCGGGTAGGGGTCAGGGACCGATATGCACAGAGGATCGCCGAGGGCGCGTTCGGCGAGTTGGAAGCTGACTTTGTGCCTCTCAAGGTTCTTCCGCGCCTTTTCGGGGTCCCATGTCCAGCGCAACCCGAACCTCCGTATATACAGTATTGTATCTACAACTACAATTTGTGTCAATCGGCAACGAGCCACGGCTCGAGTAGTCCGTGACTCCTTACCGGCTCCCTGCAATCATCTGCCCCGCATGTTGCAAGCTGGTCTCCGTCACCTTCGCCCCGCTCAGCATGCGCGCCACTTCATGCGTCCTCGCCCGATCGTCCAGCAGCCGCACCTGCATCTTGGTCCGCCCGTCGGCCTCGCGTTTGTCGACCAGGAAGTGCTGGTCCGCGAAGGCCGCAATCTGCGGCAGATGCGTCACGCACAGCACCTGCTGCCCCTTGGCCAGCGTCTTCAGCTTCTGCCCCACCGCCTCGGCCGCCCGCCCGCCGATGCCGATGTCGATCTCGTCAAACACCAGCGTCCGCGGCGTCGCCGATTTCTTCTTCGGCCGGGCCGCAGACTCTTCCACGCTCACCTTCAAGGCCAGCATCACGCGGCTCATCTCGCCGCCCGAGGCAATCTCATCCAGCGCCTTCAGCGGCTCGCCGGGATTCGTCGCGATACGGTAATCCACCGTGTCCCACCCCGACGCCGTCCAGCCCGAATCGCGCTCACCGGCCCGCACCTCAACAGCAAACTTCACCTTCATGGCCAGCGAGTTGATCTGCCCCTCGGCCAGTTTGGCCAGCTTGCCTGCCGCGGCCTTCCGCTCGGCATGAACCGCGCCCGCCGCAGCCCGATAAACCTCAGCGGCTTCATCGAGATCGGCACGAAGAACCTTCAGAATCTCGTCCTTGTCCTCCACCTCGGCCAGCCTGCGCACCACCTCTTCGCCAAACTCGATCACCTCAGCCACCGTCTTGCCATACTTGCGCTTGAGCCGGTCGAGCGCGGCCAGCCGGTCCTCGATCTCCGCCAGCCGTTCGGGCGACGCGTTGATGCCCTCCGCATAGTCGCGCAGGCTGCCGCTCACATCGCCCACCGTCGCCCGCACCGACTCCAGTTGCTGCAATGCCTCGGCAAACCGCCCGTCATAGCGCAGCAGCTCCTCCACATTGCGTACCGCCGCCCTCAGTGCAACCTCCGCCGAAGCCCCGCCCTCGTAGAGCTGCTCGAACGCTCCCATGGCCGCCGCATAGAGCTTCTCCGCATTGGCCAGCACGCGCTTCTCCGTCTCCAGCGCCTCGTCTTCGCCGGGCTCCAGGTGCGCCGCCTCAATCTCTTTGCGCTGATAGCTCCACAGGTCCACCATGCGCAGCCGGTCCTGCTCGCCCTCTACCAGTTCGTTCAGCTTTACCTCGGCCGCGCGCCACTTCGCATGGGCCTCGCCAACCGCCTCGGTCGAAATCCCGCCAAAGCGGTCCAGCAGAATGCGCTGCTGGGCCTGGTCGAAGCTGGTCAGGCTCTCGGTCTGCGCGTGCACCAGCGCCAGTTCCGGCGCCAGTTGCTTCAGCACCGCCACTGTGGCAGGCTGGTTATTCACAAACACGCGCCCCTTGCCGGTCGACAGAATCTCCCGCCGCAGAATGATCTCGTGGCCTTCCGTGTCGATGCCGTTCTCTTCCAGAATCGTCTCCGCGCCGGGCGTGGCCTCGAAGACGCAGGCCACCACAGCTTTCTCGGCGCCATGCCGCACCACCTCCGACGACGCTTTTCCGCCCATCAGCAGCGCCAGCGCGTCAACCAGGATGGACTTCCCCGCGCCCGTCTCGCCGGTCAGCAGGTTCAGTCCCGGCCCGAAGACCGCAATGGCGTGGTCGATGACCGCATAGTTTTCCGCGCGCAGCTCAACAAGCATCTTTCGCAATCCTCACGGCAAGCAAACGAGAACTGCGACCATACTAGGCGAGGAACGCAGCCGAAGACAATTCGGGCGCTGTACCGCTCGATCACCGGCGAACTCGTTCCACGTGTATCCGTCGGCCTGCTGCAGCCAGTCCTGATCGTAGCGCTCTTCTTCTTAAAACCTGTCAAAGAACTGGAATTTGCCCACTGTCAACCCGCCGCAAATGCTCCGTGCCCCATCCATTCGCGTTTTTGGCGAATGGGTGGGAGACCGTGAGCCTCTACCGGCAGTCGGGGAACTCGGTTTTTGGACAGGTTCTTAAAGACGTGGCCCCACCGCGGAAACGCTTCAGAAGGTGAAACGGCTACCGACTGTCGGAGCAAGGTTGTTGTCGCTCTTATAAGGAACGCCGGGGCCATGAGGAATGGCGATGGCCAGACCGCCGCTCACCCAGGAATAAGCAGCTCCGGCAAAAGCGTCGAAACGCTTGGTGAAGTGATGATCCAAATAGACCGACCCCTCGTTGAGGGTGCCCGCGCAGGAAGCGCGCATATTACCGATACTGGGGTTGGTCGAGCAGGTCGGCGGAACGCGAAAGTCGTTCTGCCGCTGTTGATACCAGGCGAAGGTCACGTCGGTTTTCTTGCGGAAGGTGTACTTCGCGCCCGTCCACCAGATATTCACCAGTTTTTCAGAATCAAGATTGTTGTCTTCCACTCCGCTCATGATGTAACCGCCCTGGTCTGATGCGCCCACGCCCAACGGGTTCACCGGGTTATTTTGCCAGATGTATTCGTACCCGGCAAAAACTTTGAACTCCTCCGTCGAATACTTGGCTGCGGCCATCATTGCGTTGTTGTCGGTCACGATGCCATAAACGGTGTTGGTCGTGCCGATCAGATTGGCCCCGGTGATTTGGTTTGTATTGATGCTGTTGGTGGTCGATTGATACGGCGCCGCCAGACTCTGAGGGCCCAGCAAGGGGTTCAATACGCTGATCGCCTGGTTGTAGTGCTGGAAAACGAGGTCGCCGGAGAACTTGTCGAACTTCCCGCCGAGATTGAATCCATAGGCGTTGTTATGCGCCGATTCCGGCGTACAGGTTGCTGCAGTCCAGCCTGACGACGCGGAATAGCAGCCGCCATTGCCATCGGCGAACTTATACATCGCGCCGAAATGGGCCGGGCCTAAGGCGAGGCGATACTTCAGGGCGTCGTCCCAACGGCTGTCCTCGGTGTCGCCGCCGCCGGCCGTCGTGCCGTTATACCCGATGTACGAAAAGGCATAGCTGCCGCCGGCCGGATCGTAAAGGAGCATCGTATCGGTGCCGAGAGCGCGCTGCCGGCCGAAGGTCAGCGTCCCGGCATACTTGGACGATATACCGGCGTAGTATTCGTCATTGAAGGGTTGGCCTGCGCGCGCGCCGTCAATGGCGATCGAATAGCTGTCCCTGGGAAGGCCGTTGTTGATGGTTTGGGTGGCTGACGCGTTGGCGAGCAGGCCGGACTGCGGATTGATGCCCGTTGAAGCGTTGAACACGACGAACCAGTCATGCACAAACTCTGCCTTGCCTCGGATGCCCAGACCCGTCTGCGACAGGTTGTTCGGTGCGAACAGAAATCGATGTTGATAGCCATTCCTGTTCACCAGCGATTCGCCTTCGTAGTTATAGCCGTTCTCAGGTAGGCCGTGGCTCACATAGCCTACGCCGACGTCATACGTACCGTACACCGTGATGCCGTGCCAGGTCAGTGTGCAATCGGTGGTGGCGAACTCGTGGCCGCTCGTGCAGGGGTCGGGGGTCTTCGGCTGCGTCTTGGTGTCGACTGCGGTGGCCTGGCCAAACACCAGGGCCGATGACAAGAAAAGAACCGCTGCCGCAAGACCCAACTTCGCATTCTTCATATTTCCTCCAAGTGTCGCTTGGGAATCAATTCATCTGCCTTGTCGTTGTCGTGGTTCCAGTTGTAGTAGCCCTAACGGTTGTTCGGTTGCAAAAGCTCGGTGCGGAACCTTTGTTCCAGCCGCCGGGTCAATGTGGCCAGCGGCGTGACCCAGTGCGGCTGTTCGTTCTGCGTGGCCGTGACGCGCGCCTGGTAGCGGGCGATGAAGGTGCCGTCCTGTTGCGCGAAAAGGGCCGTGGAAAGAACAGAAAAGGTGCGGCAAGCAGGCCCTCTTGGGCCGGAGGAGGGGGGAAGATTCTCATGAATCGATTTTAGACGATAGTTTTTCCCGGTTTTGTACGCTTATTTCGGTCGATGGGCGGAGTGCGCCAAGGTAAGAAAGGGCCAAAAAGTTCCCGGGAGAGTATTCACTCCTTTGCCCGCGCGCCTATACTCTGGGTGCGATGAAAGCAGAACCCATGGCAAAGCCGGATCACCTGTTGACGCCGCGCGAGGCGGCAGCCGCCACTGGCGTGAGCTACGCGACTATCAAGAAATGGATTCTGGCCGGGAAGCTGAAGACAATCCTGACGCCCGGCGGCCATCATCGCATTCCCGAGAGCGCGCTGGCCCCGCTATCGACGGCCAGCCAGAACACCAAACCCGAGAAGGGGCGCATCGAATCGCGGGAGCGGTTCCGTGTTGTCAGCGGGCGCAACCAACTAGTTGGAACCATCGTCGAGGTGAAGATTCGCGGCATCCTTGCGCAGGTGGTCCTGGCCATCGGCGAGCAGCGCATCACCTCCATCATCACCGCCGACGCGGCGCGGGAGATGCAACTGCGCAAGGGCCAGACAGCGGCGGCGCTGATGAAGGCAACCTCGGTGATGATTACGCGTGTGTAAGGCGGGACGCAGCGCCTTGCCCCGCACCATATCGATAACTTGGAAGCCGCCATCCCGTCTGATACCGTGAATACAGCGGTTCTCCAATTGCCGCAACCCGAAACTGCGACTGCCCAGTGCATTTTCCTCAAGAAGAATCCGCACTGCGCAACGCTGGCAAGGGCACGTGAATTGGAGAACCGCTCTTTTGAGGTGAATGCCCATTCTTACAGCTGCCTTCCTCGTCCTCTTTCAGGCTGACAGCGGTGCTGCGCCCTCCGGCTCGCAAGGCCCCACGGCGCTTTTGGAAATGCTGAGCAACATCGGCGCCATCGCCATTGGCGTGCTGGTCCTGCTGCTCTTCGCCAGCCTCTACTCGTGGACCGTGATCCTGGGCAAGGCCTCTGTCTTTCGCAAAGCCACCAGGGAGAGCCGGCGCTTCATCCGCGCTTTCCGCAAGGCCACACGACTGCAGGAAATCGCCACCCTCGCCGCCGACTGCAAAGCCAGCCCGCTCGCTCAGGTCTTCGAGGATGTCTACGAAACCTACATGCGGCAGACCGGCGGCTCCGGCCCGCCGCGCAACCTCGCCTCCATTGAGCGCAGCGCCTTGACTGCGGCCAGCGAAGCCGTTACCGCAATGGAGCGCCGCATGACCTGGTTGGCGACCATCGCCTCCGTCAGCCCCTTCGTCGGCCTCTTCGGCACGGTCATGGGCATCATCGACGCCTTCCACGGGTTGGGCAATGCCGGCGCTGCCACGCTGCGCGCCGTCGCTCCCGGCATCTCCGAGGCCCTCATCACCACCGCCGCCGGCTTGTTTGTCGCCGTGCCCGCCGTGGTGGCCTACAACCAGTTCACCGCCCGCATCCGCACCTTTGCCTCCGCCATCGACGACTTCTGCAGGGAATTGCTCAACTCGCTCGAGGAGATTCCGGTTCGCGCGTCCTCGACGGCAGCCCGACCGACCGGCGCCGGTGGCTCTGCGGGCCCCGAACCCATACGATAGGCGGCAAACCTTGGCTTTTACAACCAGCAACGGACAAACACGAAGCTCGCTGGCGGAGATCAACATTACACCCCTGGTGGACGTGGTCCTGGTCCTGCTCATCATCTTCATGATCACCGCGCCCGTGCTGCAATCGGGCATTGAGGTCGCCGTGCCCAAGACCCGCACAGTGAAGGAAATCACCGAGCAGCGACTGGTGCTCACCATCAACAAGGAGCAGAACGTCTACCTGGGCGATCAGCAGATTAACATTCACGACGTCGCCAAGAAGCTCCACCAGCAGGGCAGCGATCCGGCCCACCAGGTCATCTATCTGCGGGCCGACGAAACCGTCCCCTTCGGCGTCTTTGCCACGCTGATGGACGCCGTGAAGCAAGCCGGCATTACCAACGTCTCCATCGTGACTCAGCCGCTTGATGCCAAGGCCGCGAAGGCGAGGGGAAACTAGTAGTGTCAGACGCCAGTCGCCCAGCAAACTTGTCATCCTGAGCGACCGTAGCGCAGCGAAGGGAGTCGAAGCACCCGGGGTTCCGACGAGTGCCCCAGGTCTCGATTTTGAGACCTGGGATAGCACAAACCTCAACACACGAAATGATGCGGCCAGAGACCTAAGGAAGCTTCA
The DNA here is from genome assembly GCA_031296215.1 of Occallatibacter sp. Classification (GTDB taxonomy): domain Bacteria; phylum Acidobacteriota; class Terriglobia; order Terriglobales; family Acidobacteriaceae; genus Telmatobacter. Next base: position 4,230 of record JARLGE010000200.1, on the reverse strand, counting down.
GGCAACGCCATGGACGGCATTCTGGAAGGTATCGAGCAACTGGAGCGGGAACTGACCCCCGAGCCCATCCGCGCGCCTGCCGCCGGTTCGCTCCTCCTCCACGCCGCGCTCTTCGGCGGCGTCCTGGCTTACGGCCTGATCAGCGGATTCATCCACCACAACTTCTGGGGCAATCCCGGCCCCGGCAGCGCCATCCAGGTGAGCCTGGACTCATCCTCCATTCCCCTTCCCTCCGACCAGCCCAAGAACGAAAACGTCCTGCCCACCGAAAAGCCCAGCCCAGCCCCGGCTCCGCCCCAGCCCAAGGCCAAACAGGCCATCGACGAAACGGCAATCCCCATTCAGGGCAAGGAAAAGAAGCCGGAGAAACAGAAGCAGATCAAGACGCCGAAAACGCCCCCAAAAGAGGAAAGCCGCATCCAGTACGGCGAGCAGGCCGGATCGAAGCTTTCCCGCTCCACCTATGCGCAGGGAACCCCGGCGGATCAACCTGCCAGCGTCAGCAACGGAGACTTCGGGACCCGCTTTGGCTGGTATGTGGATGGCATCAACCACAAGATGGCGATTGCCTGGGACAAGCGGGAAGTGGACCCGAGCACTCCCAAAGGCGCCCGTGTTTATCTCATTTTCACTATCGTCCGTGACGGGAATCCACGGAATGTGCAAATCGATCGGTCCAGCGGCAGCAGCTCACTCGACCGTTCATGCCAACGGGGCGTGCAGCGGGTGGACACCTTCGGTCAACTCCCCGCAGCTTATAATGCAAGCACGCTGCAGGTCTCTTACTACTGTGAATACTGACGTTTCCATCGATTTAGCGGCCTGCCGTACAAGTCTCGCGCGAGCGTGCGCTCAACCAGATGTGCCTGGCCAGGAAGGACTATTCATCGCATGAAGTCATTTTTCCGCGTCTTCCCCCTTTTCCTGATCCCTTTCGCCGCACTCCCGCTTTCCGCCCAGGACTGGGTCCACACCGGCACCAACCTCGGCGCCGACCGCATCCGCATCGCCGCGGCCGACTTCAAACCGCTCAGCGCCGATCCCCAAACCCCGGCCCTTAAAGCCGTCTTCGACGCCACCCTCTACGCCGACCTGAGTGGCGCCGGTATCTTTGACCTGGTTTCGAAGAGCATGGCCCCGCAAGTCACGCCCGGCTCGCCCCAGGAGATCAACCTGCCGCAGTGGGCGGCCGCACCGGCCAATGCGGCCATGGTCGCCTTCGGATCTCTCTCCACCGACAACGGCCGGATGTTCGTTTCCGGATGGCTCTTCGACGCCCGCAACACCGTCACTCCCCAGGTCCTCGTCAAGCAGTACAACGACACTGCCGGCGAGGAATCGGCCCGCACCATTGCCCACCGCTTCGCCGACGAGATCATCCTCCGCTTGGGCGGCGGCATCAACGGCATCGCCGAGACCAGAATCTACTTCATCAGCAGCCGCTCCGGCACCAAGGAGGTCTGGGTGATGGACTACGACGGGCAGAATCAGCACGCCGTCACCCACCTGGGCACCATTTCCATCTCTCCGCGCATCTCACCAGATAACTCCCGCCTCGCCTTTGCCTCCCTGGACCGCGATGGCTGGGATATTCGCATGTACTCCTTCGATCTCAACCGCTACGTCGCCTTCCCCGCCGGAACCGCGGGAGGCAGCAACCAGTCCCCTGCCTGGTCGGCCGATGGCTCCAAAGTGGCCTTCTCCTCCTCGCGCAGCGGCAACCCCGAAATCTGGCTCTCTGACGCGAGCGGCAGTAACTTGCACAAGCTGACCGCCTTCAAAGGTCCAAACGTTGCGCCCACCTTCAACCCCCGCACCGGCGCGCAGATCGCCTGGGTCAGCGGTCGCACCGGCCTGCCGCAGATCTACACCATGGACATCGATGGCTCCAACGTCCAGCGCATCACCGACGGCGGCTACGCGGTCTCCCCTTCCTGGTCGCCCAACGGGCAACTGCTGGCCTTCAGTTGGAACCGCAAATACGGCCCCGGCGACCCCGGAGGCGACGACATCCACGTCATCGACCTGGCCAGCAAGGATTATCTTCAGATCACCCACGAGTCCGGCTCGAACGACTTCCCCTCCTGGGCTCCCGACGGGCGCCACATCGTCTTTCAGCGTACCATCGGCAGCCACACCGAAATCTGGAGCATGCTGGCCGACGGCACTCAGCAGCAGCAACTCACCCATACTGGCAACAACTCCATGCCCAACTGGAGCTGGAAGTGAACAGGCCGCCAGGAGACCGATGCGTCTTTTTCACAGCCAACCCAAGACGGCAGAAAGTTACCAATTGGAATACTCGAGCTTCTTCCGCGCTTTCGTGGACTATGATTCTATCGTCGAGTAAATTTCCCTCCGGATCTCGCGGAAGGGGCAAACTTCTTTATGCCGCACAGTCTTGTTCGCCGCAAATTGAGCGAACAAGGCGGCACTTGCGGTAACGTTTACTGTGTGCAAAGGCCAGAACCGTATTTCCCGGACCGGGATGGTTCTTGTCTCTGGAAAGACCAATTTGAATTCACGGAAGGAGCACTCCATTGATCGCACATTCTCGCATTTTGACAGCAGTTGTCTTGCTTGTTTCATTGGCCGCAATCGCAGGCTGCTCGAAGAAGGCGCCGCCGCCGGCGGCTGAGACAGCCCCAGCCGCCGCTCCCATGACCGAGGCGCCCACGGCTCAGCTTACCGCTACGCCCACGGTCATTTCCGCCGGCGACCAGGTGGTTCTCTCCTGGCGCACGTCGAACGCCACCACCATCTCCATTGACGGCATCGGCGACGTGCCCTCCTCGGGCGTCAAGACTGTCACTCCTGCCGGCTCCACCAGCTATCATCTCGTTGCCGCTGGCCCCGGCGGCACGACGGATGCAACCGCCCGCGTGACCGTCAACTCGCCGCCCGCCGTCGTGGTGCCCACCAATACCATGAGCGCTGAGGACGAGTTCAAAGCCCACGTGCGGGACGCCTTCTTCGACTACGACACCTACGACATCCGCAGCGATGCCCAGACCGTTCTCGCAGCCGATGCCTCCTTCCTGGCCAGCCATCCGGATATCAAGGTAGTCATTGGCGGCTATTGCGACGAGCGCGGCTCCAACGAGTACAACCTGGCCCTGGGGCAGAACCGCGCCGACGCCGCCAAGAACGCGCTGGTTACCGCCGGCGTGGCGGCAAATCGCATTCGTGTGGTCAGCTACGGCAAGGAGAAGCCCTTCTGCTCCGAGTCCACTGAAGAGTGCTGGCAGCAGAACCGCCGCGCCGGATTCACCCTCGACCGGTAGAATGAACTCGAAGTACCCGATGTCTGGCCTGCTTCTTCGGCGGGTCTCGGACATCCACCAAACCCAGGGTGTCCCAGGTCTCGACTTTGAGACCTGGGATAACTCAATGCAGGCCAGTCCCTAGTCCCTAGTCCCTGGTCGTCAAAGGTGAAGAATGTCGAGAATTCCTATCCTCCGCGGCCGCCTCCTTGCCGCAGCCGCCTTCGGCCTGATGCTCGCCGTGCTGCCCCTGCCCGCACACGCCACCTCCAAGGAAATGATCGAGCTGCAGACCCAGGTGCAGCAACTGCTCGACATGGTGCAGCGCCTGCAGTCTACGCTCGACACGCGCCTCAGCGTGATCCAGCACATGGTGGAGCAGACCAACGACGCCACCAGCCAGATGAGCACAACGGTGAACGCGCTGCAGGCGAAGATCAACGCCCAGAGCGAAGCCAACAACGGCAAGCTCGATACCGTCTCCGGCCAGGTGCAGTCGCTGAACGATTCCGTCGACGAGCTCAAAACGCGCATTGCCAAGCTGGACAAGAATGTGCAGGACCTGCAGGCGCAACTGCAGGCCATGCAGACGCCTCCGCCCACGGCCGCGCCCGCCGGGCAGCCCGCCGATCCCAATGCGCCGCAGGGCGCTCCCGCGGCCAACGTGGCGCCTCCGCTCAAAGACACCTATCAGGGCGGCGTGCGCGACTACAATGCAGCCCACTACGATGTGGCCGCCAGCGAGTTCCAGGACGTGCTGCACTATTATCCAACCGACGACCTGGCAGGAGCAGCGCAGTTCTACCTGGGCGAAATCGCCTACCACCAGGAAGACTATGCGGATGCCGTCAAAGCCTACACCGCCGTCATCGAAGGCTTCCCCGGCAGCGCCAAGGCGCCTGCCGCACAGCTCAAGAAAGGCTTTTCCCTGCTGCAGCTGAACAAGAAGGACCTCGGCATCCACGAG
>JARLGE010000199.1 GCA_031296215.1 Occallatibacter sp. | reverse complement strand
TCCTGCGTGGCCACGCCCACTGGGCAGGTGTTCAGGTGGCACTTGCGCATCATGATGCAGCCCATCGAAATCAGCGGCGTGGTCGAGAAGCCGAACTCCTCCGCGCCCAGCAGCGCGGCGATGACTACGTCGCGGCCGGTCTGGAGCTTGCCGTCGGTCTGCACCTTGATGCGGCTGCGCAGATCGTTGAGCAGCAACACCTGCTGCGTTTCGGCCAGGCCCAGTTCCCAGGGCAGGCCGGCATGCTTGATGGAACTGAGCGGCGAAGCGCCGGTGCCGCCGTTGTCGCCGGAGATGAGCACCACATCGGCATGCGCCTTGGAGACGCCCGCCGCAACCGTGCCGACTCCAACTTCAGAAACCAGCTTGACGGCGATGCGCGCCTGCGGGTTCACGTTTTTCAGGTCGTAGATCAGTTGCGCCAGATCTTCGATGGAGTAAATGTCGTGGTGTGGCGGCGGCGAAATCAGGCCCACGCCGGGGATGGAGTGGCGCGTCTTCGCGATCGTCTCATCGACTTTGTGCCCAGGCAATTGTCCGCCCTCGCCGGGCTTTGCGCCCTGCGCCATCTTGATCTGGATTTCGTCCGCGTTGACGAGGTAGTGGGTGGTGACGCCGAAGCGCCCACTGGCCACCTGCTTGACGGCGCTGCGGCGCGAATCGCCGTTGGCGTCGGGGTGGAAGCGCTCTTCGTCCTCGCCGCCCTCACCGGTGTTCGACATGCCGCCCAGGCGGTTCATGGCGATGGCCAGGGTTTCGTGCGCCTCTTTACTGATTGACCCGAAGCTCATGGCGCCGGTCGTGAAGCGCTTGACGATCTCCTTGGCCGGCTCCACTTCGTCGAGCGGAATGGGCTCGTCGGCGTACTTGAGCTTGAGCAGCCCGCGCAGGGTACACAGGTTGCGGCTCTGATCGTCGATCAGGTCGGTGTACTCCTGGAACGTGGCCGGGTTGTTCTGGCGAACGGAGTGCTGAAGTTTACTGATGGTTTGCGGGTTGAGCAGGTGGTATTCGCCATCGGTGCGGAACTGATAATGGCCGCCGACGACAAGATCGGTTTCCGAATCGGAGAGCGGCTGGAAGGCGTAGGCGTGCTTGAGCTGCGCCTCGCGGGCGAGCACGTCCAGGCCAACGCCTTCGATGCGGGAGGCGGTGCGAGAGAAGTAAGCATCGATGAGGGCCTTGTTGAGGCCGACGGCCTCAAAGACCTGCGCGCCGCGATAGCTTTGCAGGGTGCTGATGCCCATCTTGGAGAAGGTCTTGAGCAGGCCCTTGTTGATGGCCTTGATGAAGTTCTTCTCGGCGTACTCGGCGGTGACGCTGTCGGGGAGCAGGCCGCGGCGCTTGAGGTCGTGGAGGGATTCGATGGCGAGATACGGATTGATGGCGCTGGCGCCGTAGCCGATGAGCAGGGCGAAGTGCATGACCTCGCGCGGCTCGCCGCTCTCGATGATCAGGGCGACCTGGGTGCGGGTCTTCTCGCGCACCAGGCGGTTGTGAACGGCGGCCATGGCCAGCAGGCTGGGAACGGGCGCGTAGGTGGCGTCGACGCCGCGGTCGGAGATGATGAGCAGGGTGTAGCCGGAATGCACGGCGTGGGCGGCGCGGGCGCTGAGGTCGTCGAGCGCGTGCTTCAGGCCGGCCTCGCCATCGGAGGCGCGGAAGAGCGCCGGCAGCGTGGCGGCGAGCAGGTCGCCGGAGGAGATGCGGCGCAGCTTTTCGAGATCGCGGTTGGTGAGGATCGGGTGGGGCAGCTTGAGCGTGTGGCAGTTCTCCGGCGCCTCGTCCAGGATGTTGCGCTCCGTGCCGATGTAGCTGATCAGCGACATGACCAGTTCTTCGCGGATTGGATCGATGGGCGGATTGGTCACCTGGGCGAAGAGCTGTTTGAAGTAGTTGAACAGGGGCTGCGGGCGATCGGAGAGGCAGGCCAGTGGAACGTCGGTGCCCATGGAGCCGACCGGCTCCTCGCCCTTTGCGCCCATGGGGCCGAGCAGGATTCTGAGATCTTCTTCGCTGTAGCCGTAGGCGCGCTGGCGGCGCAAGATGGTTTCCGGATTGTGGGCGATGACGCGCGAGGGTTCGGGGAGCTGATCGATCAGGACCTGCTGCTCCTGGAGCCAGGCTGCATAGGGCTGGCGGCCAGCGAGCTGCTTCTTGATCTCGGCGTCGGAGATAATGCGCTTCTGCACGGTATCCACGAGGAACATGCGGCCGGGCTGCAGGCGGCCCTTCTTGCGAATGTCTTCGGCGGGCACGTCGAGGACGCCGGCCTCGGAGGCGAGAACCACCAGGTCGTCCTTGGTGACGATGTAGCGGCCGGGGCGGAGACCGTTGCGGTCGAGCGTGGCGCCGATGACCTTGCCGTCGGTGAAGGCGATGGCGGCTGGGCCGTCCCAGGGCTCCATCAGCGAGGCGTGGTACTCGTAGAAGGCGCGCTTCTCTTCGTCCATGTCGGGATTGCCGGACCAGGCCTCGGGGATGAGCATGGCCATGACGTGGGGGAGCGAACGGCCCGACTGGTAGAGGAATTCGACCGCGTTGTCGAGCGAGCCGGAGTCGCTGCCGTCGGGCGTGATGACGGGGTAGAGCTTGTCAATCTTGCCGCCGTAGAGCGAGCTCTGCAAAACGGACTGGCGGGCGTTCATCCAACTGATGTTGCCGCGGATGGTGTTGATTTCGCCGTTGTGCGCCACGTAGCGGTAGGGGTGCGCCAGCTTCCAACTCGGAAAGGTGTTGGTGGAGAAGCGCTGGTGGACGAGACAGAGAGCGCTGGTGACCAGCGGGTTGGCCAGTTCGACGTAGAACTTCTCGATCTGCGGCGCCAGCATGAGGCCCTTGTAAATGATGGTGCGACAGGAGAACGAGGGAATGTAAAAGCTCTCCTTGTCTTCGATGTCGGAGGCGGCGATCTCGTTTTCCGTCTGGCGGCGGACACGGTAGAGCAGGCGCTCGAAGGCGTCCTCGTCCAGGCCCTTGGGGCAGCCGACGAAGAGTTGCTCGATGTAGGGTTGCGAGGCGCGGGCTTCGCGGCCGATGGCGTCGCCGTTAACCGGGGTGTCGCGCCAGCCGAGCACGGTGAGGCCCTCTTCGGCCGCGATGCGCTCGAAGACGCCCTCGCACTGCAGGCGGCTGTGCTTTTCAACAGGCAGAAAAACCATGGCCACGCCATAGGCGCCGGGCTCGGGGAGCCGCATGCCCAGCTCGCCGCACTCGCGGGCAAAGAAGACATGGGGGATCTGGATGAGGATGCCGGCGCCATCGCCGGTCTCCGGGTCGCAGCCCGCCGCGCCGCGGTGGGTGAGGTTGATGAGCACCTCGAGCCCTTTGCGGATGATCTCGTGGCTCTTGTCGCCGCGGATGCTGGCGACCAGTCCCATGCCGCAAGCATCATGCTCATTGCGTGGATGATAAAGGCCCTGCGGGGGTGGTGTGCGGAGATAAGAATCCGATGAATGCATGGCTACCTTCTCGATGAACTTTTATGGTTCGGAATGCAATGCGAAGCCGGGATACACTTGCCCGCTGCGATCTCCGTCGATGGAAACCGCCTTACCATGAATGAGTAGGCCCGCCGTGCAGGCCCGACCTTGTGTGGGACGTGGCTGAACACTTCAGTGTATCGAAAATTTCTCTTTCTTGTTGAACTTCCTTTGCGGAGCGGGGCCGGGTTTCAGTTCTTGAGACGGCGCCGGCGGCAGATTCCGGCGGCGTGGGGAGGAAAACGCACCTGCAAAAAGCTGCGTGCGAGGCAATCCCGGAGGGGGGCCGGGTGGGCCATCGAAAACGGCTTCGGCGTCTGAGCAAGGGATTGGCCGGAAGCGCCGCGAGACGCGCGTTGCCGATCCTGAGGGCCGGCTCAGCGAGGAGAAAACTGCTGCATTCGGAATAAGATAGCGGGCCGCTTATTGGAGAGAATCGGCTCGCAGCCATGCCCTATACTGATAGCTCGGAGATGGTGCATGCAGGATTCCATACTCGTCACCGGCGGGGCAGGATTCATCGGCTCGAATTTTGTTTTGGGCTGGATGGGGCTGAGTGCATCCCGGGTGATCAATCTCGACCTGCTGACCTACGCGGGCAATGCGGAAAATCTTTCCCTCCTGGATGGAAACGCGCGGCATCAGCTCGTCCGCGGCGATATCTGCGACGCGGAGCTGGTCGGTTCGCTACTGCGTACGCATCAGCCCAGGGCGATTGTTCACTTTGCCGCCGAGAGCCACGTGGACCGGTCCATCGTCGCGCCCGAGGCTTTTTTGCGCACGAATGTGCATGGAACCTTCGTTCTGCTGGAGCAGGCGCGGCGTTACTGGTCGGAGCTGAGCGAGCCTGACCAACGCGCGTTCCGGTTTCTTCATGTTTCGACGGACGAGGTGTATGGTTCACTGGGGCCGCAGGACGCTGCTTTTTCCGAGACAACGGCCTACGCTCCCAACAGCCCGTATGCGGCTTCCAAGGCGGCTAGCGACCATATGGCGCGTGCCTATCACCACACTTTCGGCCTGCCGGTTTTGACCACCAACTGCTCCAACAACTATGGGCCGTTTCAGTTTCCAGAAAAGCTGATTCCGCTGGTGATTCTGAATGCGCTGGAGTGGAAGCCGCTGCCGGTCTACGGCGACGGCATGAACGTGCGCGACTGGCTGTTTGTCGAGGACCATTGCGCGGCCATTCGCGCGGTGCTGGAGCGCGGCCGCGCAGGCGAGACCTATAACATCGGGGGCATGAGCGAGCGCGCGAACATCGATGTGGTGCGAGCGATCTGCGACATTGTCGACGAGATGCGCCCCCAGCCCGAAGGCGGTTCGCGCAGGGATCTGATTACCTATGTGAAAGATCGTCCGGGCCACGACCGGCGCTACGCGATCGATGCGGCGAAGATTGCGCGCGAGTTGGGATGGAAGCCCGCAGAGGGATTCGAGAGCGGGCTGCGCAAGACGGTCGCCTGGTATCTGGAACACCCCGGATGGGTGGAACGGGTGAGGACCGGCGCTTATCTGGAATGGATCAACAGCAACTACACGGAACGGGTCGCGTTATGAATGGGATCATTCTTGCCGGAGGGTCGGGCACGCGTCTCTATCCGGTGACGCATGTTGTGTCGAAGCAACTGCTGCCGGTCTACAACAAGCCGATGATCTACTACCCGCTTAGCACGCTGATGCTGGCCGG